>JAJXTF010000229.1 GCA_021784125.1 Pseudomonadota bacterium
TCCTAAAATGGGGCAGGCCGCGTACGGCCTGCCCTCGTTGTCGGCCCTGCGTCAGGAAATCAGATGCCGTGCTTGGCCCGCAGTTCCTGGACGTGCTTCTCGATCCATTGTTGCTGGGCGCGCTGCTCGAGCTGCGGCTTCGCTTCGTCGAAGGTCGGCACCTTGGCGGAGCGGACGTCCTCGACTTCGAGCACGTGCCAGCCGAACTGCGTGTGCACGGGTTCGGCGCTGAACTTGCCCTTGGGCGTCGCCTTGATCGCGTCACCGAAAGGCTTCACGAAGTTGGTCGGAAGGGTCCAGCCGAGCTCGCCGCCCTTGTCCTTGGAGCCGGGATCCTTCGACCGCGCCTTGGCGAGAGCGTCGAACTTGGCACCCTTCTGCAGCTCGGAGATGATCTCCTTCGCCTCGTCTTCCTTGTCGACGAGAATGTGGCGGACCTTGTACTCCTTGTCGCCCATCTGCGCCTTGGCGGTGTCGTAGTCTTTCTTGAGCTCGGCTTCCGGCACCGGGTTCTTCTTCAGCCAGTCACCGACGTAGACGTTGGCCAGGATGCCCTCCGCATTGAGATCCAGCTGCGTCTTGACCTCCGACTGCTTGTCCAGGCCCTGCTTCTTGGCTTCACCCGCCAGCATCGCGACGGTGTTCAGCTGTTCCTGCACCGCGGTGCGCAGCTGCGGCGAATCCTGGGCGCCCTTGGCGAGCTGCTGCTTGAGCACCATGTCGAACTGCTGCTGCGTGTAGAGCATCTTGCCGGCATTGGCCGCATTGGCGGGAGCCTTGGCGGCCGCGGCGGGCTTCGCCGGGGCGGCAGCTTGCGCGAACGCGCCGGTGGAGCACAGTGCAGCCATCGCCGCAACGGCAATCGTCGTACGTTTCATCGTTGTCGTCCTTTCGTCAGGAATGGGTTTCGCCCGGTGCGTAGGCGCGGATCGCCAGCGCGTGTACCGGGTGGGGAATCAGGTCGCCAACGCGCTCGAGTACGGCGCGGTGGCGGGCGATGCGGGAAAGCCCGTGGAAGTGCTCGGACACGATCGTGACGGAAAAGTGCCCGCCGCCCGCCGCCGCGCCGGCGTGGCCGACGTGCTGCGCGCTGTCGTCGCGGATCTCGAGCTCGATCGGCGCGAGCGCCGCGAGTCGCTGCTCGAGCATTGCACCGAGGCTCATCGCGAGGGTTCGATCACGTGGCGCGCCAGGAAAAGTCCCTGCGCGATCGCGAACACCACGAACAGTCCGATGCCGCCCCAGACCTTGAAATTCACCCAGGTGGCGGTCGGGAAGTGGAACGCGATGTACCAGTTGGCGAAGGCCATCGCACCGAAGAACAGGATCCAGGCCCAGGTCAGGCGGGTCCAGATCGCGGGCGGCAGCTGCAGCTCCTTCATCACCAGGGCGAGAAGGTCGCGCCGCCACAGCAGCTTGCCCGCGGCGAGGACGCCCGCGAACGCGAGATAGAGCACCGTCGGCTTCCACTTGATGAACGTCTCGTCGTGCAGCAGCAGGGTCGCGCCCCCGAAAACGACGATGATCGCAAGCGACAGCCAGTGCACCGGCGAGATCACGCCGCGCCAGTACAGCCAGGCGATCTGCAGCACCGATGCGACGATCGCCACCGCGGTGGCGACCCATATTCCCTGCCACTTGTAGGCGAGGAAGAAGAGGAAGAGCGGAAAATAGTCCGCGAGGAAGCGCATAAACAGTCGATTATACCTTCAATCGGCGGCCTGCCTGCCCGTCCCGCCCGGCCGGCGGGCGGCCGGAGAGCGCCGCGAACGGCGCCCGCGCATGGCCACGGCGCCCGGACCGGCCGATGCTACCCGCTGCGGGGGCCCCGCCGCTTGGGCGCGAGCAGCCGCCCGAGACGTTCCCATTCGAAGGCCGGGCCGGGATCGGTCTTGCGGCCGGGGGCGACGTCGCTGTGGCCGACGACAGCCCCGGCCGGGTAGCGCCTGCGCAGCGCCCGGATGAGGCGCGCGAGCATCCGGTACTGCACGCCCGCGTAGGGCAGGGTGTCGGTGCCCTCGAGCTCGATGCCGACCGAATAGTCGTTGCAGCCTTCCCGGCCTCGCCACGACGACCTGCCCGCGTGCCACGCGCGTTTCGAGCAGGCGACGAATTGCAGCAGGGTTCCATCGCGGCGAACCAGGAAATGCGCCGATACGCGCAGATCCGCGATCATCGCGAAGTAGGGATGGGCTGCAGGGTCGATGCGGTTGGTGAACAGCCGCAGGATGGCGTCGCTGCCGAACTCGCCCGGCGGCAGCGAGATGCCGTGGACGACGATCAGCGCGATGTCGCAGCCCTCCGGGCGATCGTCGCAGTTGGGCGACGGCAGCTGCGTCGCCAGGTTCGCGAACCCGCGCGCGTCGATGGCGAGGCGGCAGCGGGGGACCCGCGCTCGCGCTCGCGGACTGCGGGAGGACCGTCGCAGGCGCGCAGTGTCCACCGGCGTCAGACGCTGCGTCCCCCGTCGACCGGCAATTCGACGCCGGTGACGACGCTGGCCGCACCGGTGACGATGGCGACCCTGCCGTCGAGCTGCCCCGTGGCCATTGCCCGCTTCCTACTTGATTGCCAGCCGCTCCATCCGGTAGCGCATCGCGCGGAACGTGATGCCGAGCAGCTTGGCCGCGGCGGTGCGGTTGTAGCGCGTCTTCTCCAGCGCTTCGTTGATGGCTGCGCGCTCGACGCGATCGAGATAGTCCTGCAGCGGCCATTTCTCACCGGCCGGGATCGGCGCGTCGGACTCCTCGGCGACGGGAGTCAGGTGCAGGTCTTCGGCGGTGATCCGCTGCGGGTCGGCGGCGAGCGAGAGCCCGCGCTCGAGGATGTTCTCGAGCTCGCGAACGTTGCCGGGAAACGGATACCTCTCCAGCGCGGCCATGGCCTCGGGCTCGAGGGCTGCGGGGTTGCCGCGGGCGAGCCGGGTCAGGATCGCGTTGGCGATCAGAGGGATGTCCTCGCGCATCTCGCGCAGGCTGGGCATCGACAACTCGATGACGTGCAGGCGGTAGTAGAGGTCCTGCCTGAACTCCCCGCCGTCGACCAGCACCGACAGGTTCTTGTGGGTCGCGCTGATGATCCGCGTATCCACCGGCTCCTCGCCGGTCGAGCCGACCTTGCGGACCTTCTTCTCCTGGATCGCGCGCAACAGCTTCACCTGCATCGCCAGCGGAAGGTCGGCAACCTCGTCGAGGAACAGCGTGCCGCCGTTCGCGGCCTGGAAGAACCCGTCGCGATCGGCCTCGGCACCCGTGAACGCGCCCTTCTTGTAACCGAAGAACTCGCTCTCCATCAGGTTCTCCGGGATCGCGCCGCAGTTCACCGCGATGAACGGCTGCTCGGCGCGCGGCCCCTTGAGATGGATCATCCTCGCCGCGAGCTCCTTGCCGCTCCCCGACTCGCCATTGATGAACACCGGCGCCTGGCTGCGCGCAAGGCGTTCGATCATGCCGCGCACCTGCTGCATCGCCGGTGACTCGCCGAGGAGCTGGTAGCTGTTGGCGGGTTGCGGCTTCTCGGGGACCTTCAGCGCCTGCTTGACCAGCGCGCGCAGCTGTTCGAGGGCGACCGGCTTGGCGAGGTAGTCGAAGGCCCCCGCCTTCAGTGCCGCGACCGCGTTCTCGGGACTGCCGAAGGCGGTGATCACCGCCACCGGCACGTCGAGCGCCTTCTGGGTGATGTGCTCGACCACGCGCAGGCCCTCGCCGTCGGGCAGGTTCCAGTCGGTCAGGCAGAGGTCGAAAGGCCCGCTGTCGAGCAGGCGCTGCGCCTCGCCGACCGTTTCCGCGCGGATGGTGTCGAGGCCCATGCGGGACAGCGTCAGTTCGAGCAGTTCGAGGAGATCCGGCTCGTCGTCGACGACCAGCACTCTGGGTTGACCGCGGGTTCTGCGAGACATGGTGGGGATGGCCGAGTCTGGATGGTCGAGGGGTTGTGGTTTGCGCCGCCATTCTAGTGCCAGGCAGGCGCTGGCGGCGCGACTGCGCGCCTGAAAGTCATCCTGAAGCTCGCGCCGGGCGCCTTCGGCAACAGCTCGAGTGCCGCGCCGTTGGCGTCGGCGAGCTCGCGTGCGATGTAGAGGCCGAGTCCGGTCCCCCCCGGGCGGGTGGTGAAGAACGGTTCGAAGATATGGGCGCGGTATTCGACCGGGACCCCCGGACCATCGTCGCCGAGCTCGCAGATCACCGCGTCGCCCATGTAGCCGGGACGCGCCGTGATCGTGATGCTGGCCTCCCGCTTCTGGCAATGCTGCCAGGCATTGCGCACCAGGTTCCACGCGATCTGCGAGAGGTGGCCGCGGTCGAACACGACGAGCAGCTCGTCCGGAATGTCGATCACGATCCCGCGCGGAGGAATGCCTTCGGCCTGCACGATCTCCTCGGCGATGGACCGGACGAAGTCACCGAGCTGAATGGGCTCCGGTTGCTGGCGGTCGCGACGGTTCAGCTGCAGGACTTCGCCGACGATCCGGTCGATGCGCTTGGCGTTGTTGCGGATCATCGACAGCAGGCGCGCACCCTCGGGCGCGACCGCGCCGTCCTCCTCCAGCAACTGCGCGGCCTGGTTGATGGCCGACAGCGGGTTGCGCACCTCGTGGGCGATCGAGGCGGTGAGCCTTCCCATGGCCGCGAGCTTCATCTGCTGCGCCTCGTTCTGCGCGCGTCCGAGGTCCTCGAGGTAGACGAGCGTACCGCCATTGAGGCCGGAACCGATGCGCACCAGGCGCACGCGAAGCAGCCGCTGCGTCGCTTCCACCTTGAACGGCGGCAGCACCTCGGTGGGGTCCTCGTTCCAGCGCCGCCAGTAGTCGTGAAGC
>JAJXTF010000230.1 GCA_021784125.1 Pseudomonadota bacterium
CGCCTGCTTCGTCGAACCATTGACCTGCTGGTTGAAGAGAAGGTCATGCCGCTGGATGCCATTCCGAGACACATCGGATTGGCGGCCGGGGACATCGAGGCGCTTGCCGGGCTGCCCGAAGGCTACTTCCAGGGCAAGACCAACGTCGTGGAGTTCGCGCGACTGAAGGCAGTCCAGAAGCCAACCGATGACCGTCCGGGTCAAGGCAACAAGGTGGTGCAGTTTCGACCCGTATCCAAATCTTGATGTGAAAGGAACAGTGATGTCCAAGAACACGAAGCAGACGTCCTCGCGAATCGGCCGACTGGCGTCCGAGACGCTGCAAAGCAGCAGCGCGTCCCAAGTTGCCAAGAGCCTTGCCGCTTCGGCCCTGGCCCAGCGCGCCGGCGAAAAGCAGACCGGCGCGAAGATGGAAGACACGGCCGCCCGCGTCTTGGCAAGTGATCGATATGCCAAAGACACGAAGGAACTTGCGGCGTCGGTGCTGTCCCAGGCCAACAAACAGCGCTGATCCACGGGGCCGGGAAGTAGTGGGGGATCAGCGAGGATCGCGTTCGTTCCTCGCACATCCCAACTGATCGGACTCAGTACTGTGATCGGCGCAGGACTGCGGGAGGGTCGTCCTCCCGGCTGCTATACTCCACCACCAGATTCGCGATAAGGCCTTGAGAAATCAAGGCCTTTTTGCTTTTCCGGCCGTCACCACCTCGAAGGGGTCCATCGAGGTGATCCAAATGGAGCATTGCGACGTGCCCGATTGCCATCCCACGGGCGCCACGGCAACGTGGCACTACGATCGCACCGCGCCGAGGCGGCGCAGCAGGTCCAGAACGAGCCCGGCGAACGTGGCAGCCCAGGCGCCAAGCGCGACGTACAGGAAAGCGGTCGGAATGAATCCGAGGAAAGTGAAACCCATCGCTTTCAGCATCAGGTGGGTGCCGGCCGAATACATGCCGAGCGGAAAGACCGCCCCCCAGTAGAGCGGATCGTAGGTCAGCGGGAAGCGCCGGTAGACGTAACGCCACAGCGCGAGAATCACCAGCATGGGTATCCACCAGGTTCCCGTCGCCCAGTAGAACACGGTGAAGCCCTTGACGAATGGCAGCAGCGACTCGAGAAATGGCGCGTCCGGTGTGTTGATGATCAGCAGCGAACCCGCCAGGGTCGATATCGCCATCGCGCCCATGTTGATCCAGTACGGCGGCGACAGGTCGCCGGGGGAGAAGGGATAGAAGGTGTAGCGGTAGAAGATGAGGGACATCATCCAGATGTACAGCATGCCGCCCCAGAGCCACATCGACAGCGCGAAGAAGTTAATCTCGAGCTTGTAGGGCTGGCCGCTGTGCGCCCCGAGCAGCGCGCTCAAGACTGCGATCGATTGTGTCGCCACGACTGCGAGGAGCCACGCGCCGCTGATCCCCTGGTCGAGGGTCGGCTTGCGCTCCTTGATGGTGAAGCCCGCGAATATCGTGTAGGTCAATCCGATCCAGAGCATGATTGCCAGAACCCAGAGGACAGTGGCGGTCCGATAGTCGGCCGCGAGCACCACGAACTGGCTCGCAAGGACGCTGGTCGCTGCCACCGTCGTAAAAAACCCGGGGCCGCGCAGATGATCGACCATGTCTCCGAAGAACCTGCGAGGGTAACGAATCGAGCGCAGCACGGTCAGAACCCACAGCACGGCATACGCGGCAATGTTCAGCACGAACAACGTCTGCGCGATGCCTTGCAGACCCAGCTGCTGCGCGGCGAGCGAAACGATGCCGGTCGCCATGACCATGCCGAAGTACGCGGGCGACAGGTTGGCGAGGTCGGTGAACAGGCGAACGCCGGGGCGCCCACGCCGAGCCGGCGCGCCTGGTTCATCAGGCGGTGTTCTCATGGTGCCAGGATAGGCGTCGACGCAGAACGCGTGAAGCTCGATGACGCTGCCATGGGTCCGCGCCCCCGTTCAGGGTCCGTTCAGGCTCGTATGATCGCCAACTTCGACTTCCTTTGCCATTACCCTGCGCGGACGGGGGAGGCCCGTGCCGGCCAAGTTCGGCACAAGCCGTCGGGCGCACGGACTTGAAGATGCATATCCCGTATTGCTTTTGGCGATTCGCCGTGGTAACCTGAAGATGTATTTTATGTGCATGTTTATCTGAATGACAAACATCGCGGCTGCGTCGATCGTACTTCCGGGAGTTGGCGGCCCCGGCGCGCCTTCGCGAAGCTTGCAGGCATGCGCCGCCTGCCCCACTGCCGAGCCCGCCCCGAGCGCCTCTGCCGGCCATCCGCGCTACGCCGAGGCGATCGCTTCAAAGCCGGCGACGGAAGGGACCCCGCACAAGCCTGCCAAGACGACGCGGGAGATGCTTCGCTGGTCCCGCTGGTGGACGTCGACGCTGGTGTCGCTCCGGATCACCCGGGATGCGCGCCTTCGCTTCACTCCAGGACACTATGCACGCCTCGGGATTGCCGACGACACGGGCTCCCCGATCTTCCGGCCACTGTCGATCGCGTCGGCGCCCGGCGATCCTTGTCTCGAGTTCCTCTGCACCCTCATCCCGGGCGGCGAATTCTCGGCTCGCCTCGCCGAGATTCGCGTCGGCGATTCGCTCGAAGTCGAGCGGGCCAGCTTCGGCTTTCTCACGATCGACGCCTTGTCTCCGGGCAATGACCTGTGGCTGCTGACGACCGGCAGCGGTCTTGCGCCCTGCATGTCGATGTTGCGCGATCCCGGGGTCTGGAACGCATTCGATCGGATCGTCCTCGTCCACAGCGTCCGGCACGCCGAGGAACTCGCGTACGCCGCAGAACTTCGGCGTCTAGCGCAGGAACCCCCGGATGCAGCCCGGCGCGCGTCGTTGCGCTACCTGCCTGTCGTGACGCGCGATCCCGGCGCATCGGCCCTCTCGCAACGAATACCCGCGTTGCTCGATGACGGCCGCCTCTGCCTAGCGGCGGGCGCGACCCTCGATCCGGAACATTCGCGGGTCCTGGTCTGCGGCAATCCAGCCATGACCCGTGAGTTGCGCGGCCTGCTCGGAAGCCGCGGCTTCCGGACCCCGCGCCGCGGCGTCCCGGGTCAAGCGGCGTTCGAGAAGTACTGGTAGGAGAACAGGTATGACCTACGTCGTCACCGAATCCTGCATCCGCTGCAAGTACACCGACTGCGTCGACGTCTGTCCGACGGATGCATTTCGCGAAGGACCCAACTTCCTGGTGATCGCACCGGACGAATGCATCGACTGCACGCTGTGCGTGGCCGAGTGCCCGGTGGACGCGATCTACGCGGAAGACGACGTGCCGGCGGATCAGCGCGACTTCATCCTGCTCAATGCCGAACTTGCCGGGCAATGGGAGCCCATCGTCGAGAAGAAACCCGGGCTCCCCGATGCGGACGACTGGGCGGGGAGGAAGGACAAGCGCGGCGAGCTCAGGCGTTGCGAGGACGCAAGGCCGTCTCGTTCCACGGCTGGCCTGGCTGCGGCACCCGGTCGGCAATCCGGCAATCTCGACGCCGCCACGAATTCAGGATCGCAACCTCCCGAGGAGTCCTCACCATGAACACGCACGCCCATCTACACCTTTCCCCCGACCAGATCTACCCTTTCGATGCCCGCGGAATCGCGAAACGTTTTCGCCACGCGGCGATCTTCGGCGCGCTCGACGCATTGCGCACAGGCGAGACGATGCGGTTCGTCAACGATCACGACCCCCTGCCCCTCCTCGACCAGCTGCAGACTCGGTATGGCGAGCAGGTTGCCATCGACTACCGGCAGCGCGGACCTGACGGGGTCGTGATCGATTTCCTCAAGCGCTGAACGCGCCATGGCATCCTCCCCCCTCGGGTACTCCGCAGCTTCCGCGGGGTTCGACGCGCCCCTCGAGATGCTCGCTGCCTGCCACGAACGCATCCAGGGGCAATGCTCGACGCTGCAGCGGCTCGCGGCCCATGTCGTGGCATCCGGCTCCGATGACGACGCGTGCGCCGCCGCCCATAACGTCATCCGCTATTTCGACAGTGCAGGGCGCCATCACCACGACGACGAAGAGCAGGATCTCTTTCCCGCGCTGCTCGAATCGACGGCCGCCTCCGATCCGGCAGGCATAAGGCACCTGATCGACACGCTGAAGCTCGACCATCGGGAGCTGGACGCGGGCTGGCAGCAGCTCAGGCGCTGGCTGGTCCGGATCGAAGCCGGCGACCCGATCGCGCCCGACCAGGAGGAGATCGAGCAGTTCATCGGTCGTTACGTGCGACACATCGCGCTCGAAGAGCGAGACCTGCTGCCAATGGCGGCGCGGCTTCTCGGGCCCGGCGCATTGGAGCGGATCGGTCAGTCAATGCGGCAGCGGCGCGGCGTCAGAACCGGTACCGGCCCCGGCGCCAACCCCGGCGCCCGCAGCATGCCGCCGCAGCCCCATGCGAAGCAGATCCGATGAGCATCGATGTCGCGATGCCGCTCCGCAATGCGGAAGGCCCGCCGGTCGACCCGGACGAGTGCAATGAGCGAGTCGCTTCCTGCGGCTACGTGGGGCAGGCATGCAAGATGGCGGGCATGACGCGCCGCCGCGCGTGGAGCACGGGCTGACCCTGCTACCTGGCGGAGAGCCCCTCCGGCAACGCTGCATGCGGTTTCATCGATCCGCTGGAACGCGCGTATCATCAAATCGGGCACCACCCCGCTTCCGGCTGAATGGGTGCATGAACCTGATTCCAACCGACATGCTGACCGACTCCGAGCTCGACGAGCTCGATCGCTTCCTGATGGAAGCCGAGGGGATCTACGAGTGGATGGA
>JAJXTF010000231.1 GCA_021784125.1 Pseudomonadota bacterium
GCGATCTCGAGTCCCCCGCCGACGCAGATGCCGTGGATCTGCGCGACCAGCGGCACCGGGCAGGCGACAAGGGCGCGCGCCGTCGCGTGCATCACCGCGCCGTAGGTGCGCGCCTGCTCCTTGTTCGATCGCTCGTGGGCGAATTCGCCGATGTCGTTTCCCGGCGAAAACGCGCGCTCACCGGCGCCGCGCAGCACGATGCACCGCAGCTGCGCTTCCGCGGACAGCGCCTCGATGACCGCGCCCAGCCGGCGCCACATGTCGCGAGTCAGCGCGTTGAGCTTCGCCGGACGGTTGAGCGTGACCGTCGCCACCTCGGCTGCGCGCGCGACGACGATCGCATCGGGGACCGACGCTTCGCTCATCGGCATTCGCTCATCGATAGAACAGGTCGACCAGGCCCATGCCGGTGATCGGCACGTAGGTGACGAGCAGTAGCACGGCCACGAGCACCGCGATGAACCAGACGTTGATCCGCGTCACTTCCCAGACCGATGCCCGGGCGATCGAGCTCGCGACCATCAGCACGCTCGCCACCGGCGGCGTTTGCTGGCCGATGCCGAGGTTGACCGTGACGATGAGGCCGAAGTGGACCGGATCGATGCCGACCGCCTGCACCAGCGGCATCACGACGGGGACGACCAGGATGATCGCCGCCGCGGAGTGCAGGAACATGCCGAGCAGCAGGAACAGCAGGTTCAGCATCGCCAGCACCAGCCACTTGTTGTGGGTCATGCTCGCCACGGCCTGCGCGAGGTGCTGCGGCGCCTGCACTTCGGTCAGGTAAGTGCCGAGCAATGCGCTGGTCGCTACAAGCAACATGACGACTGCGGTCTGCACGCCGCCTTCGAGCACCGCGCGCCTCAGTTCCTTCAGGTTGAGCTCGCGGTAGATGACGAGCCCGACGAACAGCGAGGCGACGACGGCCAGCGCCGCGCCCTCGGTGGCCGTGACCACGCCGCCGAAGATGCCGCCCAGGATGATGATCGGCAGCAGGAATGCCCACAGCGCTTCGCGCGCCGTCTTGCGCACGCGCGCCCAGGAGAACGCCTCCTCGCGGGGCAGGTTGTAGCGCCGCGCCATCCAGTACGCCATTCCCATCAGCCCCGCGCCACCGATGATCCCGGGCACGATGCCGGCGACGAACAACTGCACCACCGAGGTCCCGGCCATCACCGCATACAGGATCATCGGGATCGAAGGCGGGATGATGACGGCCAGCGTCGCCGCGGACGACATCACGGCGGCGGCGAGCGGTGCCGGATAACCCTTGGATTTCATCCCCGGGATGAGGATCGATCCCAGCGCCGCGACGTCGGCGACCGCCGAGCCCGAGATCTCGGCGAAGAACAGCGACGCGCCGATCGACACCTGCGCCAGCCCGCCGCGAATCCACCCGAATATCGACGATGCGAAGGCGATCAGGCGCCGGGAGATTCCCGAGGCGTTCATGATCGCGCCGGCCAGGATGAACAGCGGGATCGCGAGCAGCGGGAAGCTGGTCGCGCCGCCGTAGGTGACCAGCGCGAGGTTGGGCAGGATCGCCGGGCCGTGCGTCGCCACCATCGCGATGACGGCGATTATCCCCAGCGACACCGCGATCGGCACATTGATCACGACGAGTGCCAGCACCGCGACGAACGCCAGAAGCATCGAGCTCATGACGGGATCTGCGCCTTCGTCATTGCAGGGCCTCGCCCAGCGCAGGCGCCGCCCCGGAAGGGGGCCCGGCGCCCCGCAGCAAGTCGATGAGGTGCAAGGCCTCGGCGACGACGATCAGCAGCGAAGAGATCGGGATTACCGACTGGACGACGCTCATCGGCACCTGCGGCAGGCTGGTCATCGCATCGGTGGCGAGCACCGGCAGGATCCAGGCCCCGACGCCGCCCAGCAGGAGGAAGAAGGCGATCACCAGCAACTGCACGAGGACACCGACCGCGCGCCGCCAGCGCCAGGGCAGCGCATCGACGAGCTCGGGACAGCCGATGTGGGCCCGCTTCAGCGACGCCAGCGCGGCGCCGTAGAACGTCAGCCAGGCCAGCAGCACCGAAGCAAGCTCGTCGTACCAGTCGAGCGCGTGTCCGCTGAAGCGAAAGACCACGCCGACGGTGACCTCCACCGCCAGCGCGATCACCAGCGCCGACACCACCCACTCGAGGACGCGTTCGTACCCCCGGCGGAACCCGCCGGCCGCCCCGGCCGTCATCTCTCGGCCGCTGCAACGGCTGGCGCAACCGTCATTGGCGCAGCGCGTTGGCGCGATCGATCAGCGCCTTGGCGCCCGGCACTTCCTTCTCGAAATCCTCGTAGATCGGCTTGCTCGCCGCGACGAACGCGTCCTTGTCGACGTCGTTGACCTGCATGCCCGCCGCCTTCAGCTTGCCCAGCAGGTCCTTCTCGTCCTGCTCGGCGGTCTGGTAGACGTAGGCCTGCGTCTCCTTGGCCGTGTCCTCGAGGATCTTGCGCACGTCGGGCGGAAGCGTCTTCCAGTGGTCGAGCCCGACGGTGACGTAGGCCGGCGTGTAGACGTGGGAGGACAGCGACAGGTATTTCTGCACTTCCTGGAGCTTGGCCGAGTAGATCTGCGTGAACGGGTTTTCCTGGCCGTCCATCACCCCGGTCTGCAGCGCCGTGAAGAGCTCGGAGAACTTCATCGGGCTCGGATTGGCGCCGTAGGCCTCGAACATCTTGACCCGCCACTTGCCCTGCGGCACGCGGAGCTTGATGCCCTTCAGGTCGGCGGGAACGCGTATCGGACGCTTGTTGTTGGTGATCTGCCGGAATCCGTTCTCCCAGACCGCCAGCACCTTGAGCCCCTTCTTCTCGATCGCGGGCTCCATCGACGGCCAGAAGATCTCCTTCTCGATCCGGTGCATGTGGGCCCGGTCCTTGACGATGTAGGGCATCTCGAAGAAGCCCAGCATGTCGACTTCGGAGCTCATCACCGTCGACGGCAGCGCCATGTCGAGCGTGCCGAGCTTCAGCTTCTGCAGCATCTGCTTGTCGCCGCCGAGCTGGCTCGATCCGTAGACGACCACCTTGGCCTTGCCCTTCAGCGCGACATTGGCGCGCTTCGCGAACTCCTCGGCGCTCTTGTCGAACAGCGATCCGGGGTGGCCGACGTGGCCGAGCTTGATTTCGAGCTGCGCATGCGCCGGCACTGCGGCGATGCCGAGGCAAAGCGCCGCGATGAGCGGCAGGATGGCGCGGACGCGCGCCGCAGGGGCGATCGGGTGGTCCATAGAGATTCCTCCAGGGTGAACGCAATCGCGCCTTCATGCGCCCGCCGGGAAGGGTGGCGGGGCCCAGCGGCGTCTTGTGCCCGCATACTACACAACGTGCGCGAACATTCACAAGCTTCGCGTGCCGACATGGTGCTGCGGACGCCGCCGGGCCGCAGCCTATAATCCAGCGTGCCGTGGGCCGCTCGAGCGGCACCGACCGCCCGCCTTCCTACCGACATCCCGAGCATGGCACTCCATCGCGCGCAGCCGCTGGTGTTCCACCGGCAAGGCGCAGACGACGCCCTTGCGCGGCGCCTGCGTGCGGCCGTGCGGGGCGCCGTCCTCGTCGACGTCGCTTCGCGCATGCGCTACGCGACCGACGCGTCGATCTACCAGGTCGAGCCGCTGGGCGTCCTGGTCCCCGCCTCCGACGACGACGTTCGTGCCGCGTTCGACGTCTGCCGCGAGCTCGGCGTGCCGGTGCTCCCGCGCGGTGCGGGCAGCTCGCAATGCGGACAGACGGTCGGCGCCGCACTGGTCATCGACGACAGCAAGCACCTCGACCGCATTCTCGAATTCGACCCCGACGCCCGGACCGTCACCGTCGAGCCGGGACTGGTGCTCGACGCCCTCAACGCCTGGCTGCGGCCGCAGGGCCTGTGGTTCCCCGTCGACGTCAGCACCTCCGCGCAATGCACGCTGGGCGGCATGGCGGGCAACAACTCCTGCGGGTCGCGCTCGCTGGCCTACGGCAACATGGTGCACAACGTCGCGGCGATAGACGCGAGGCTCGCCGACGGCACCGAAGGGCGTTTCACCGCGGAGGCCGGCATGCAGGACTCGCCACCGCGCCTGCGCGAGCTCGTCGCCGGGCTGCGCGCCATCGGCGGGCGCGAGCGCGACGAGATCGGGCGCGTCGTGCCCAGCCTGCTGCGCCGCGTCGGCGGCTACAACGTCGACGTCTTCAATCCGCAGAGCGAGCGACCCTACACCGGCGACGCCAGCGTCAACCTCGCCCACCTGCTGGTCGGCAGCGAAGGGACCCTGGCATGGACACGGGCGCTGACGCTCGACCTCGCTCCCCTGCCGCGGCATCGCGCGCTCGGCGTGGTCAATTTCGACACGCTGCATCAGGCGATGGATTGCACCCGCCACCTCGTGCGCCTGGGTCCGTCCGCAGTCGAGCTGGTCGACCGCACGATGATCGACCTCGCGCTGGCGAATCCCGCGTTCCGGCCCGTGATCGGGCGCGCGCTGATCGGCGAGCCCGCGGCGATCCTGCTGGTCGAATTCATCGGCGACGATGCGGGCGGCCCTTCGCAAAAGCTCCGCGACCTCGCCGCGCTGATGGGCGACCTGGGCCTCCCGAACCGGGTGGTCGCGATGACCGACGGCGCCGCGCAGAAGGCGCTGTGGGACGTGCGCAAGGCGGGCCTCAACATCATGATGAGCATGCGCGGCGACGGCAAGCCGGTGTCGTTCATCGAGGATTGCGCGGTGCCGCTCGAGCATCTCGCC
>JAJXTF010000232.1 GCA_021784125.1 Pseudomonadota bacterium
CCCACGCCATCCAGATGGGCTGCTACGGGATCGGGGTCACGCGCGTGGTCGCGGCGGCGATCGAGCAGAACCACGACGAACGGGGCATCGCCTGGCCCGCGGCAATGGCACCTTTCGCCGTCGCCATCGCGCCGATCGGCTACGATCGCAGCGAGGCCGTCCGCGAGCAGGCGGACCGGCTGTACGCCGAGCTCGCAAAGGCGGGCGTCGAGGTGCTGCTGGACGACCGGGGGGAGCGGCCTGGCGTGATGTTTGCTGATCTGGAGCTGATCGGCATCCCGCAGCGGATCACGATCGGGGAGCGGGGGCTGAAGGAGGGCGTCGTCGAATGCCAGGCCCGCCGCGACACGACGGCCAGCAAGGTGGCGCTCGCCGACGTCGTTTCGTACATCGTCGACAAGGTCAAAACCGCATGACGCAACGCGCAACCCCCGGAAGCCACGCGAGACGCGCCGCCCTGGCGCTCGTCGTGGCTGCCGCGCTGGCGTCGCCGCTGCCGGCGCACGCGGGCGCCCAGGTCGAGGAGCAACTCGCCGCGTCGGTCGTCGCGGGATTGCAGCGCTCGATCGCCGACAACCCGCCGACGCGGCATTACGAGAATGAACCGGAGGTTCGAGCCTGGATCACCGACATGTCGCCTCGCCTCGCCAGGCGCATTCCGGATCCGGGCGAGCGTCGCGACCTGCTGGCGGCGGTCAGCTACGAAGCGCAACGCGCCGGGCTCGACCGGCAGCTGGTTCTCGGGCTGATGCACCACGAGAGCAACTTCCGCAAATATGCGGTCTCGAGCGCAGGTGCACGCGGCTACATGCAGGTGATGCCTTTCTGGTTGCGGCTGATCGGAACGCCCGACCAGAACCTGTTCCAGCTGCGGACCAACCTGCGCTACGGCTGCACGATCCTGCGCTACTACCTCGACGCCGAGAAAGGCGACCTCTTCCGCGCGCTGGGACGCTACAACG
Organism: Pseudomonadota bacterium; assembly: GCA_021784125.1. Taxonomy (GTDB): domain Bacteria; phylum Pseudomonadota; class Gammaproteobacteria; order Burkholderiales; family Casimicrobiaceae; genus VBCG01. Next base: position 963 of record JAJXTF010000232.1, read on the forward strand.
GCAGCCTCGGACAGCGCGACTACCCAGCGGCGGTGATCGCGGCGGAGAACCTCTACAAGCCCGCGGCGACGGTTGCGGCAGTGCACACGGCTGCGGCCACCGCATTCGCCAATCCGTTGGCCGATCCGTTGGCCAATCCCTCGACCGGTCCCGCGTCCGATCCGGCGAACTGACGCGCCCCGGACCCGCGCGCCCCGGACCCGCGCCCCCCCCTGCCGACCACCCCCGACCTGACCGCTCCGGAAGCGGCCGACCCCGGATTGGCCACCACGACTGCGGCGGGTACGTCGGGTTACAGGGGCCGCTTCGCACCCTCCCCCACCGGTCCGCTGCACTTCGGATCGCTGGTCGCCGCGGTCGCGAGTCATGCCGACGCCCGATCGGCAGGCGGCCAATGGCTGCTGCGCATCGAGGACGTCGACGTCGCACGCGCGCGGGCCGGGGCGAGCGACGCCATCCTCGCGACGCTCGAGCGCTTCGGCTTCGGCTGGGATGGCCCGGTATGGCGGCAGTCGCTGCGCGGCGAGGCCTACGCCGAGGCGCTCTCCCGCCTCGATGCGCTGGGACTCGTCTACGCCTGCGCCTGCACGCGTCGCGAGCTTGCCGGCGCGCCGCTGAGCTCGATCGGCGAGCGCATCTACCCCGGAACCTGTCGCGATCGGGCGCTGCGGCCTGCCGCCGGCATCGCCTCGGCGTCGCGCGTCGCCTGGCGCCTGCGCGTTCCCGCGACGCCGGCGGGTTTCGTGGATCGCCACTACGGCCCGCAGTCGCAGGACCTCGCCGTCGAGGTCGGTGATTTCGTCCTGCGCCGCAGCGACGGCCTCTACGCCTATCAGCTCGCCGTCGTCGTCGACGACGCAGCGCAGGGCATCACCGACGTGGTGCGCGGTGCCGACCTCCTCGCGTCCACGGCGCGCCAGGTCTGCCTGCAGCGCTTGCTCGGGTACCCGGCGCCGCGCTACCTGCACGTTCCCGTCGCGATCGACGCCAGGGGCGACAAGCTGTCCAAGCAGACACGCGCCCCCGCCCTGTCCGGCGATCCGCTTCCTGCCCTGCTCGCCGCCTGGCGCTTTCTCGGGCAGGCGGCGCCTGCCGATGCGCCCGGCTCCGTCGCCGAGTTCTGGGCCCATGCGGCGGCGCATTGGGAACCCCGGCGCCTGGCCCCGGCTCAAACGCTGCCGGCTCCGCCCATATTCGCGGGTCAACCTGCGGCAGCCGCGCAGCGTTGAAGCCTCGCGCGTCGCCGCGCGAGCGCGCAGCGCATCGACGTGTCGCCGGGCGGCGCAGCCATCACCCCTGGGAGCAGAACATGCGTGCATTCGCGGTATCGGCCCTGGTCCTGCTGCTGTCCGGCTGCGCGACGCAGGCCGAGCGTGCGGCGGCCATGCAGAGCGAGGTCGACGACATGATCAAGGTCTACGGTCCGGCCTGCGAGAAGCTGGGGTACAAGGCCGATTCGGATCCGTGGCGCGACTGCGTGCTGCGGCTGGCGACCAGGGACAGCCTCGAGCGCTCGCGCCGCGAGCCCGTCTTTTCGAATTGCATCGGGCACCGCGGCTTCTTCCAGTGCAGCACGTTCTGACTGCGCTACCATCGCGGGGCGCCGGGGACTTCCGACCCGGCATCCGCCAGCGTCCGGCAGGATCGGCGGCAGGCCCGACCGCCGGCCCCGTGACGGGGAAACTTCAGCTTGATCGCAGACCACCTTCGGACACCCCTTGCGCCGGCCGCAGCGACCGTCGACACTCGCCCGGCCGTGGGCGCCGCGACCGATGCGCTGAGCGATAGCACCGTCGCGCGGCCGGCACGCCGCCGATGAACCGCAACGATCCCTGCCCCTGCGGCAGCGGCAGGCGCTACAAGCACTGTCACGGCCGGATCGACTCGGCGGGACCCGGCGCTCCGCACGCGGAAGCGCTGACGGCCCATCGCTCGGGCTCGCTCGAGCGTGCCGAGGCGCTCTACCGTCGGGCGATCGACGAGCGCCCCGACCACGTCGAGTCGCGGCACATGCTGGGCGTCCTGCAATTCGAGAGGATGCGCTTCGGTGAAGCGCTGGACCTCCTGTGGGAGGCCGCGGAGCGCACGGGATGGGCGGAGCCGGCGATCCGCAAGAACCTGGGGCTCGCGCTCGCCACCTTCCTGGGCCCGCAAGCGAATGCACGTCAGGAGGTTCTGGTCGCCGGATACACCGCCCGCGCCCGCGCACTCAAGGGGGCTGCGCCGGTCGCGGCACGGGTCAGCGTCGTGCTTCCCGTATACAACGATGCGCGCCTGGTCGCACGCGCGATCGCATCGGTCGCCGCGCAGACCTACGGCGACATCGAGCTCGTCGTCGTCGACGACGGCTCGACCGACGACACTGCGACCGTGGTCGCGCAGTGCCTGTCCGGCCTTGCTTTCCCCGCGAAGCTCGTGCGGCGCGAGCACCGGGGCGCGGGACCGGCGGCGAACGCGGGGGCGACGCAGGCGGCAGGACGCTACCTTGCATTCCTCGGCGCGAGGGATCGCTACGCCCCCGACCGCATCGAGCGCATGGTCGCCGAAATCGCCCGCGCGACGCCGCTTTGGGGCTTTTCGCGCGTCGCGTACGCAGTCGACGATGGCGGCGGCTCCGGAGGCCGCGAGCCACACCGCGATGCGGCCGCGCGACCCCGCGATTTCCTCGGCCACGAGCCGGCCAGCTTCACGCTGCTGACGCAGGACGTAGCGGGGTCGAGCGGCAACCTCTTCATCGACAGGAAACTCTTTCTCGACCTCGGCGGCTACGGCGACCGCGCGCAATTCCGCGGCTGGGATCTTTGCGTGCGCGCCGCCGAGGCGGTCGAGCCTGTCGCCGTCGATCAGCGGCTCTATTTCCTCGGCGAACGGGAACGCAGCCCGGCGCCGGGTCAGACCGGCCCGGCCTCGGCCGACCGCATGGCGGCGGCGCTCATCGCAAGCGCGCTGACCCGCGAGGCTCCGGTGGCCAACGAGTTCTGCCCGCAATTCGCCGGCAATCGCGACCTGCTGCTGCGCGCGGAGCTGCGCGCCGGGCGCGGCGACCGCATCCCGGTCCCGACGCTCAGGTCGCTGGCGGCGACCTGGCGCGATCGCGCGAACGCCGCACAGCCGCGCAAGCGCGACGCATCCGCGCCGGGTGCGGCGGACAGGACCGCGCTGGTCGTGCTCGGCGTCTATCGCAGCGGCACGTCGGCGCTGTCGCGCGCGCTCAACCTGTGTGGCGCATTCCTGCCCGAGCGCGTCCTTGCGCCGAGGCTGGGCATCAATCCCAAGGGTTTCTGGGAGACGGAAGCCGTCAATCACCTCGATGCGCGGCTGCTCCTCCACCTGGGCGCCGACTGGAAGCGCGTCGACTTCGTTCTGCCGCAGGAAGGCCCGATCGTCGACGAATTCCTCGCGGATGCGGGCCGCCTGCTGGCGACCGAGTACGGCGACGCGCCTTTCATCCTGATCAAGGACCCGCGAATCTGCGTCCTGGCGCCGCTGTGGCACCGTGCACTGAAGCAGAACGGCTATCGTCCGGTCTATGTGGTGCCGGTGCGCAATCCCCTCGAAGTCGCGCGTTCGCTGGAGGCGCAGGGCGACATGCCCACGGCCGACGGCCTCGCCCTGTGGCTCACGTACATGCAGCGGGTCGAGGCCTTCGTCGACAGTATCGGGGCCGGCGTCGTGCACCTGCGCTACACGGAGCTGCTCGACGATTGGCGCCGCGTCGTGGATCGGATCGCGAGGCGCCTGCACGTGCCGCTCGCGCTCGATCGCCGCGCGGATGAAGTC
>JAJXTF010000233.1 GCA_021784125.1 Pseudomonadota bacterium
TCCTGCGCAGCGAGGGCATTGCAGTCCTCGACGCACCGGCCGAATACGATTACACGTCGGGCTACTACGCCGTGTTCTTCGCCGATCCAGACGGAATCAAACTCGAACTGGTCTATGAGCCCCGCTTCGACAAGACAGCCGTCTAACCCTTTCATCGAGGGGATCTCCCCCAGCAGGATTCGCCTGCTTCCGCCCACAGGTGAACTCAAACGTCAGCCTGCAGATAGCGCCACTACGTACTTGGGGAAGGCCTTCAGAAGCTTGGCGTCCATCGTCACGAGCTTCACGCCGAGCGTCATGGCCAGCGCTACGAACTCGCAGTCATAGGCGGAGCATTCACTGTCGCGCACAAGCTCCAGAACCGAACGCGAGTCCACCTCGTGCTCCGCTCCGCCCAGCAGGCTCTCCGCCTCCAACTGCAGGTCACGCGGTGCCTCGAATGCGAGCGTCTTGCGACGCATGTACCCAGCCAGAATGTTGGGAAACTCACTGCGCCACAGCAGCGGCGCAGCCCAGTCAGGGTCTTGCTCGAGCAGAGCCTCTGCGTTTTCGGTGTAGTCGCCCGGCAAATACAGGTACGCAACGATGTTGCTGTCCACAACGATCACTGCCGCCCCTCGCGCTTGTAGGCGTCGATGTCCTTGGTTCGGAACTTCGCCTTCGGCAGCGCAGCGCGCAAGGCCCGAGCTCTGGCCAGTCGCTCGCTCACCGTCACGCGCCCTGGAATCAATACCGATTCCAAGCACACGATGGCCTCGTTGTTCAGACTTCGCCGGTGGGTCGCGGCGGAAGCTTTGAGCCGCTCATACACCTCGTCCGGAATGTTCTTCAAGGTCAGGGTAGTTGGCATTGCTGCACCTCATGGAAGGTTGCATTAGGGTTGCATTATGGTTTCAAGTCAAACTGCGGGCTGACCCTTCGCTCGAGTGAACTGCCACCGACGCCAGGCGCACGATGAAGCTGCGTTTCAGCACCATCGCCTTTCTCCTGCTGCTGGTCGTGCTTGCCGCATTCGTCTGGCGCACGTCGCAGACGCTGCCGCCGATTGTCGCTTCCCACTTCGCGGCAAGCGGAGCGGCGAACGGCTTCATGCCACGCGGCGCATACACCGCGCTCGTGGTTTTTCTCGTCGTCGGTGCACCGCTGCTGCTCGCGCTCGTCCCTGCCGCAGCCGCTGGCAAGGGGGCAAAGGGCCTCAACATCCCCAATTGCGAATATTGGCTGGCGCCGGAACGCAGGAAGGCCACCACGGCCTTCATTCGGGCAGGTGGCCAGTGGTTCGCCGCGGCCGTTGCGCTTTTCCTGACCTATGTCCACTGGCTGGTCGTTCGCGCCAACGAGCTTCGGCCGCCCGTGCTCTCGACCGCCGGGATCGTCTCGGCGCTGGTCGTCTTCTTCCTTGCGCTGGCGGCTTGGCTCACCGTATTGTTCCGGCGGTTCCGCAGGCGGGCGTAGCTGCCCGCACGCGTTGGCCCCCACTTGGGAGAGAGCGATGCTCGAGGGTTCGTGTCTCTGTGGATCCGTGCGCTGGCGTTTCGATGGACTTCCGGAGTCGGCGACGGCCTGCAGCTGCACGGCATGCCGGCGCTATGGCGTCCTCTGGGCCTACGGATACGAAGGCGAAGGCATCGACGTGTCGGGCATCACCAAAGGCTACGTGCGGGGAGATGCGCTTGCCTTCCACTTCTGCCCGAAGTGCGGCAGCATGGCGTACTGGCGCTCGCTGGAGCCGAACGAACAAGGTCGCCGGCGCATTGCCGTCAACCTGCGGCTGACCGAGCCGGGGCCCATCGCCGACCTCCCGATCGATCGCTTCGACGGACTGGAAACGTGGGAAGACCTGCCGCGCGACGGCAGGTGCATCAAGGACCTCTGGTTCTGACGTTCGCCAGCAGCCAGCGATCGTTCATCCGAGCACCCCCGCCCGCGCGATCAGCAATAACCCCGCGCCGACAGCGGCGCCGCCGATGGCGCGCGCGACCCGCTCGCCGCCCGGCGCGAGACGTTCGGCGGTGATGGCTGCCGCGACGGCGACCATCGCGCGCAGGTCCATGACCCCGACGACCAGGAGGATCGCCATCAGGCCGGCGCAGCACGCGGCGCAGTGGCGGCCGAGGCGCAGGCCGTGGCGCCATGCCGTGGCGGCATCCGCCGGCAGCGCAAGGTTACTCCCGGGCGCTTCGCGGCAGCAGGCGAGGTGATGCGCCTTCCACGCAGTGAACTGGAGCGCGCCCGCGATCAGGACGACGACGGCGACGGCGATCGGCGCGGCTCTCGCAAACGAAGGCGATTGCATCCCGACTGTCGCCAGCACCGCGCCCAGCGGGAAGGCGATCATCCCAAGCACGGTCCACACGAAGAAGTACCCCGTCGCTGCCAGCGCAGTAAGGAGACCCAGGCGCAGCTCGCTCGCCCCGGCGACGGCCTGCCGGTAGCGCCGCAGCATCGGGACGAGCGATGGCAGCATCATCGCCGCCATCATCAGTACCCACATGCCGAGGAACGACGCCGCGGCGCCGGGCCACGTCTGCCCGGGCATCGGCATCCACACCGTCGACATCGTACCGCCGCCGGGCATCGGCATCGCGTCCATTGCGCCGATTGCATCCACGGCTTGCCTCAGCGCTTGCCGTACTCGTCGTGGCGGCGCCACCACATGCCGGTCTCGTTGCGCCCCTTGGGGGCGCGGTCGAGCCACGGGTACATGCCCCAGAGGGCGTCCAGTCCGCGCGCGAAGGTCGAATAGGTGTGGTAGACCACATCGTCCTCGAGCACGAATGCACTCATGCCCGGCCGCTCGCGTATGTACGTCGCGGGGTCGGTTCCGGCCGTGGCCGCGTTGTCGCCGACGGGCGTTCCCGGCATGCGGTTCGCCATCCCTCCGTCGCTGCGCACTGCCCAAGCCGGCTCGCGCCGGTAGTTGTATTCGATGCCTCCTTCCCGCTGCTGCTGCGCCTCGGTGAACGAGACGTTGAAGTCGGCGTTGAAGTCGCTGCCGAACGACGACGCCCAGGGAAACGTCCACCCCATGCGCCGCTTGTAGGCCTGCAGCTTGGCGAGCGGAGCCCGCGACACGGCGCCGAGCGTGACGTCGTGGTGGGCCAGGTGGACGGCGAAGCCGTCGAACCCGTCGGCGATCGTCGAGCAGGTGGCGCAGCCCGCCTTGTAGTCGGGCCCGAACATGTAGTGGTAGACGAGAAGCTGCGAGCGCCCATGGAAGAGGTCTGCCAGCGAGGCGCTCCCTTCGTCGGTGTCGAACCGATATGCCTTGTCGATGCGGACCCACGGCAGCGCCTGCCGCTGCCGCGCCAGCTCGTCGCTGCGCCGCGTGAGATCCTTCTCGGCGACGAGCAGCGCGAGGCGCGCCGCGAGCCATTCCTCGCGCGTTCCGGTCGCGTGCGTCGTCGTCGCTTCTGTTTTTTTCGTTCGCGTGTCCATTCGTCTTTTCCTCGTCGTTCGTTGATGACGGACTAAACTTAGCGCGGGATGTGGAGACGAGGGGAGTTACAAGTGTGGCGGGATTCCAGTGGACTCGCTGATCACGGCCGCGGGGCGCGCGCTCGCGGCGGGTGATCCGCTCGGCGCGTTGAAGCGCATCGCCCTGCGTGACGACGCGCCGGCGCTGGCGCTCCGAGGCATTGCGATGGCGCAGCTCGGCGACTTCGATCGAGCGAAGGCGCTCCTGCGCAGTGCCGGCCGCGCCTTCGGTCCGCGCGAGGCGGTGGCCCGCGCGCGTTGCGTGGTCGCCGAGGCCGAAGTTGCGCTCGCCTCGCGCGACCTGGGCTGGCCCGAGAAGGCGCTCGACGCTGCGCGATCGACACTCGATGCGCACGGCGACCGGGTCAACGCCGCGCATGCGCGCTATCTCGAGATCCGGCGCCTGCTGCTGATCGGGCGCCTCGACGAGGCCGAGCGCAGGCTCGCCGCGCTCGACCCCGCGCTCCTCCCGCCCGCGTTCCGGGCCGCCCACGAGCTGGTCGTCGCGGGGATCGCAATGCGACGTATGCGGACGAAGACTGTGCGCGCAGCGCTTGCCCGGGCCGCGCGCGCGGCGCACGACGCGGGCATCCCCGCGCTGATGGCGGAAGTGGAGAGCACTTGCGCCGTCCTCGACACTCCCGCGGCACGCCTGATGGCACGCGGCGCGGAGCGGCCGCTGCTGCTCGACGAGGTCGAGACGCTGCTGGCTTCCAACGCGCTGGTGGTCGATGCGTGCCGCCATGCCGTGCGCGCTGCAGGCACAGTGGTGCCGCTCGCGACCCGTCCGGTGCTGTTCGCGCTCGTACGCACGCTGGGCGAAGCGTGGCCCGACGACGTGACGAGGGAGGCGCTGATCGCGCGGGCATTCCACACGAGGCACGGCGATGAATCGCACCGGGCGCGGCTGCGCGTCGAGATCGGGCGGCTGCGCAGCGTGCTGCGGCCGCTGGCGAGTGTCACCGCGACCCGGCGGGGATTTGCGCTGGTGCCGCTGCCCGCGCGCGAGGTCGTCGTGCTGGCGCGACCCGTCGAGGAGCGGCATGCGGACGTGCTTGCCTTCCTCGCCGACGGCGAGTCGTGGTCGAGCTCCGCCTTGGCGCTGGCGCTGGGCGCCAGCCAGCGCAGTGCGCAGCGGGCGCTCGACGCACTTGCGGCCGCCGGCAAGGTACAGTCCTTCGGTCGCGGACGTGCGCGGCGCTGGACGACGCCGCCGATGCCGG
>JAJXTF010000234.1 GCA_021784125.1 Pseudomonadota bacterium
CATGGCCCGGCCGACCACCCTCGGCCAGGACGCCTGGCGGCGTTTTCGCCGGCATCGCCTCGCCGTGGTTGGCCTGGTGGTGCTCGCCGTCATCGTTTCCGTCGTGGTGCTGGGGAGCTTCCTCTGGCCCATCCCGATGAGTGCGATCGATTACGCGGCCTCCCTCTCGCCCCCTTCGCTCGCCCACCCCTTCGGCACCGACGATCTCGGCCACGATCTGCTGGCACGGATGATCTTCGGTGGTCGCATTTCGCTGGCCGTCGGCCTCACCGCCATGCTGATCGCCGTCGGCTTCGGTGTGCTGGTGGGCGCCGTGTCCGGCTCCGCGGGCGGGCGGACCGACGCCCTCCTGATGTGGGTGACGGATCTGTTCCTTGCCCTGCCGCAGCTGCCGCTGCTGCTGCTGATCATCTACTTGTTCCGCGACACGCTGCAGCGCCTCCTCGGTGAACAGGGAGGGATCTTTCTCATCGTCGTCGTGGTCATCGGCGCGCTGCGCTGGATGTCGATCGCGCGCCTCGTGCGCGCGCAGATCTTCTCCCTGCGCGAGAAGGAATTCGTCGAGGCCGCGCGCGCGCTGGGTGCCTCGCGGCTGCGCGAGGTCACACGCCACATCCTGCCCAACACGCTCGGTCCCATCATCGTCGCCGCCACGATCGAGGTGGCCAACGCGATCATCGCGGAGTCGACGCTCTCCTTCCTGGGCCTCGGCTTTCCACCCGATATCCCGACCTGGGGGCGCCTCCTGTACGACGGCCAGAACTATCTCGACCTCGCGCCGCAATGGGCGATGTTCCCCGGCATGGCGATCTTCCTCACCGTGCTTGCCATCAGCTTCGTGGGCGACGGTCTGCGCGACGCGTTCGACCCACGACGGGTTCTCTGAGGCGACATGGCCGAGACGATCCTCGACATCCGTGAGCTGCGGACCTGGTTCAAGACCGATGAGGGCATGGTCCGCGCCGTCGATGGCGTCAGCATGCGCATCGACGCCGGCGAGACACTGGCTGTGGTGGGCGAGTCCGGCTGCGGCAAGTCGGTGACCGCCAAGAGCGTGCTGCACCTGCTCGACATGCCGCCAGGTCGCTTCGAAGGTGGACAGATTCTCTGGCGTGGCCGCGATCTCATCCCGCTCTCCGAGGACGAGATGGACGGTGTGCGCGCCAGGGACATCGCGATGGTCTTCCAGGAACCGATGACCTCGCTGAACCCGGTCTATTCCGTCGGCGAGCAGATCGCGGAATCGCTGCGCACCCACGAGAAACTGGGTCGCGCCGCGGCGCTGCGGCGCGCGGAGGAGATGCTGGGCCTGGTGCAGATCCCGAACCCCGGCCGGCGGCTGCACGACTACCCGCACCAATTCTCGGGCGGCATGCGCCAGCGCGTGATGATCGCGATGGCACTCGCCTGCCATCCCAAGCTGCTGATCGCGGACGAACCGACCACGGCGCTCGACGTCACCATCCAGGCGCAGATCCTGGAACTGCTCGCCGACATGAAGTCCCGCTTCGGCATGGCGATCATGCTCATCACCCACGCCATGGGCGTCGTTGCCGAACAGGCGCAGCGCGTCGTGGTGATGTATGCGGGCAAGGTGGTCGAGGAAGCGCCGGTCGAGGAGCTGTTCGCCAACCCGCGCCATCCCTACACGCAGGGCCTGATCCGCTCGATCCCGCGCATGGATGCGGACCGGCACAAGCAGAAGCGGCTCGAGCAGATTCCCGGCACGGTGCCGAACCTGCTCCGCCCGCCGCACGGCTGCCGCTTCGCGCCGCGCTGCAGCTTCGCGACCGAGCGCTGCACGGCCGCCGAGCCCGCGTTGCGCGATGTCGGGCCAGCCCACAAAGTGGCGTGCGTGCTGTGAGCGACACTCCCCTCCTCCGCGTTCGCGAGTTGCGCAAGCACTTCCCGATCTCCGGCGGCGTGCTGGCCCGCGAAGTCGCTCGCGTGCATGCGGTGGACGGCGTCAGTTTCGATATCGCGGAAGGCGAAACCCTCGGCCTGGTGGGCGAATCGGGTTGCGGTAAATCCACCACCGGCCGCTGCATCCTGCGTCTGATCGAGCCGAGCGGCGGCGAGATCCTGTTCCGCGGCCAGAATGTCCGGCAGCTGGATCGCACCGCCCTGCGCGCCCTACGGCGCGATATGCAGATCATCTTCCAGGATCCGTTCGCCTCGCTCAATCCGCGCCATACGGTTGGCGGCATCATCGGCGAAGCAATCGACATTCACCGCCTCGCCCGGACCCGTGCGGAACGCGAGGCGCGTATCGTCGAGCTGCTCGAAACCGTGGGCCTGCGTCCCGACCACATGCGCCGGTTTCCCCACGAATTCTCGGGCGGGCAGCGCCAGCGCATCGGCATCGCCCGTGCGCTCGCGGTCGAACCGCGCCTGATCGTGTGCGACGAGCCGGTCTCGGCGCTCGACGTGTCGATCCAGGCTCAGGTGATCAACCTGCTCGAGGACCTGCAGGACCGCTTCAACCTTACCTACCTGTTCATCGCCCATGATCTCTCGGTCGTCGAGCACATCAGCACCCGCGTCGCGGTGATGTATCTCGGCCGGGTGGTGGAGATCGCGCCGTCGCGCGGGCTCTACGACAACCCCCGCCACCCCTACACCGAGGCGCTGCTTTCCGCCGTGCCGATCCCCGACCCCAGGGTGAAGCGGCAGCGCATCATGCTGCAGGGCGACGTCCCGAACCCGATCAACCCGCCGAGCGGCTGCCACTTCCATACGCGCTGCCCGATCGCGGAGAAACATTGCCGCCAGGAAGCGCCGGCGTTGCGCGAATCATCACCTGGCCACTGGGTCGCCTGCCACCTGCGCGGCTGACGCCCCAGGCCGCAGGCAGGCCGGGCAGACGGCAGGACCCGAAGCCTGCCGCCCGCCTCTCTGCTCACACGGCGATCTGAGCCACACCGGCGGCTTTCGCATTCAGTGCCGCGATCGGGCCGGCGATGGTCGCCTTGAGGGCCTGGAGCTGCTTCTCGACGCGGCCCATCACCTCGCCCGCCACTTGCGCCGCCTGAGTCGTCGGCCGTGCGTCCGCGACCGCGATCGTGTCGATGAGCTTGCCCAGCGTATCGTTGAGACCGGCGGGATGGCGCAGATGGTCGCGCGGCGTTGCCCGTTCGACGTCGACCAGCGCGCCCTCGATGGCGAGCAGCCTGGCGGCGATCTCCGCAGCCTCCGTGGCGATCGCGCCGCCGGCCCGCTCGCCCAGCGCCGCGAGTTGCCGCTTCATCCGGCGGATGCGGTTCACCGCGTCGTTGAGCCGCGACAGGCACTCGGTGACGCGGGCCAGCAGATCGAACTGCGCCGCGTAATCCTCGGGGCCCGTCGCATAGCGCGGGTCCTTCACGATCATGAGCGGCGCGGTGCACGTCTTCCCGCCGACCGTCAACGCAACCACGTAGCTGCCCGGCACCGCGGTCGGTCCCGATGTCGAGTCCTTGTCGGTCGCGAGCACCTTGGTCGGACTCACCGCAAGCGAGCCATCGAGCTTGACCGGCCCTTTGTACTTGAGGTCCCAGACGAAACGGTTGAGCCCCGGCCTGGTCCCCGGTCGCTTCGCCGCCGCCAGCTCCTTGTCATCGCTCGCGAAACGGATGACCTCGGTGCCTGCGGCATCGCGCACCGCAAGCACCACCGGGCCCTCCGCTTTCTCGTCGAGCCAGTAGTGCAGGATCGCGCCGTAGGGCGGGTTCTCGCCGACATCGAGATATTCGCGCTTTTCGGTCCCATCCGGCCGGTCGGTACTGCAGATGCCGCCAGAGATACCAAAGGCGAGGCCGAACGAGACTGGCTTGCGCACACCGCCGAGGGCCCGGAAATGCAGCCGCGTACGGATCGTGCTGCGCGGCGGCAGCAACTGCGTGCCAATACCCGCAAGCGTGCGCAGCGGCGAGAGATCGTCAAGAATCCAGAACGACCGTCCATGCGTCCCCGCTATCAGGTCGGTATCGCGGATCTTGAGGTCATAGACGGGAACAACCGGCAAGCCGCCGCCCATACGCTGCCAGTGTGCGCCATCGTCGAGCGACAGGAACACGCCCGTCTCCGTGCCGGCGAACAGCAACCCCCTGCGCACGGGATCGGCGCGCACGACGCGCGTGATCTCGTCCTGCGGGAAGTCACCGTTGATCGACTCCCAGCTCTTGCCGCCGTCACGGGTACGGAACAAATAAGGCTTGTAGTCCGAAAGCTTGTAGCACGTGGCAGCGACATAGACCGTGCCGGGCTCGTGCGCGGAAATCTCCACGCAGCCGACATAGGCGAGCTCGGGCATCGCCTTCGGTGTCACGTTGGTCCAGCTCTTGCCGTCGTCGCGCGTGACCTGGACCAGGCCGTCGTCGGTGGAAGCCCAGATCTCGCCGCGGCGATGCCGGCTCTCGACCACCGAGGCGCAGGTCGCGTGCACCTCCGCTCCCGCGCTCTCGCGGGTCACCTCGCCGCCGGAATGCCCCTGCCGCGACTTGTCGTTGCGACTGAGATCGGGGGATATCATCTCCCAGCTCTGCCCCTCATCGCGGGTGCGGAAGACGTGGTTGCCGGCAGCGTAGAGGATGTTGCTGTCGTGCGGCGAGAAGACGATCGGGTAGGTCCAGGCGAAGCGGAATTTCAGTTCGCGCGGTGCGATGCCGGTGGATTCGTCAGGCCAGACATTGACCAGGCGAATCTCGCCGGTGCGCTG
>JAJXTF010000235.1 GCA_021784125.1 Pseudomonadota bacterium
CCCGTGCCGCGAACAGCGCGGCCGGATGCATCGCGCTGTCGCGCGCATAGACCAGCACACTGCCGTCGGCGGAGCGCGCGAATCCCGAGATCGACCCGCCCGGGACGAGCTGCGTCGGCAATTCGTTCGACAGCGGGTGGCGCCACATCCCCACGCGGCCGCGGTCCTCCACCAGCGACAGCAGCGCCTTGGAATCGGGGGTCCACTGCAGGTGCTGCGTCGCCCGGTCGAAGCCCGGCGCGATCACCGCCACCTTGCCCGACCTGCGCTCGAAGATGCGCAGGTGGCCCTGGTCGTTGAAGGATCGCTCGGTGTCGTAGGCGTGCCAGGCGATGTAACCCCCGTCCGGGGAATAGCAGGGATGCTCGTCGGACATGCCGCTGTCGGCGGTCAGGTTCTTCCAGCGTCCGCTCGCGAGGTCGACGACCGCGATGTCGGCGCGGTTCATCATCGCCGGCTCGGGATAGGGATCGATGGTCAGCGCCAGCTCGCGACCGTCGGGGGAGATGTCGTAATGGTCCGGCGTCGGCTCCCAGGGCTGCAGCGCGAGCCCGGTCCCCGCCAGCACGTCGCGGCAGCGCCCCGTCGCGACGTCGCAGACGAAGACGTGCGGCTCGCGGCCGTCGGTCAGCCAGTGGTCCCAGTACCTGTATTCGCCGCGCTCGCTGACGTGCGCCTTGACCTTGTCGTCCTTGCGCGCCTTGAGCCGCTTCGCCTGCGCCGCATCACCGTCGAGATCGCGCCACACCCACGACACGAATGCGATGCGCATGCCGTCGGGAAACCACTTGATCGCCGTCGCCCCGGTCGCGAGGTTGGTGAGTCGGGTCGCCTCGCCGCCGTCGGGCGCGATCAGGTAAACCTGCGCCTCGGCGTCGTCCTTGCGCTTCGCGGTGAATGCGATGCGCGACCCGTCGGGCGACCAGCGCGGATCGCTGTCCTTGTCGCCTGCCGTCAGCCGGCGCACCCTGGCCGTTGCGCGCGACGCAGCCGCCGCATGACCTGTCGGGAACAGCCAGAGCTCGGTCGAACCGAGATTCGTGTCCATGTCGAAGGACGTCACCGGCGCGCAGGCGAGGCGTCCGTCCGGCGAGATCGTCGGCGCCCCGATGCGCTTGAGCGCCCACAGCGCTTCGGCGTCGAGCGGGGGCTTGCTGCGGAGCGGACGGACCCGGGGCGTCTTGGGCATGCGCGATTCCTGTCGGAGTAGAATGAAAGGCGCGATTCTAGCCCGGGTATCCTGCGGCAACCGGCGGTGGCCGGTTGCGGGGCGCCCCGGGGCCCAGCATCTATTCCCTGACATCGCGGATCGATCGACGGCTTCGATCATTCATCCGCCCGCCTGGACTTTCATCGAACAATGACAGCAATGAACTACCGCCGGCTCGGACGTTCCGGCCTCAAGCTGAGCGAGCTCTCGTTCGGGTCGTGGGTGACATACGGCAACCAGCTCGACGAGAGCGTCGCGCGCGAATGCATGGCCGCTGCGCACGACGCCGGCGTCAATTTCTTCGACAACGCCGAGGTCTACGCCAAGGGACACTCCGAGACCATCATGGGGGACGCCCTGAAGAAGCTCGGGTGGCGGCGCGAGTCCTACATCGTCTCGACCAAGTTCTACTGGGGGCTCTACGACGGCCCGAACCAGAAGAACACGCTGAACCGGAAGTACCTGATGCAGGCGATCGACGGCTCGCTGTCGCGCCTTCGCCTCGACTGCGTCGATCTGGTGTTCTGCCACCGCGCCGATCCCGAAACGCCGATCGAGGAAACCGTGCACGCGATGCACGACATGATCGTCGCGGGCAAGGCGCTGTACTGGGGCACCTCGGAATGGAGCGCGGCGGAGATCGCCGCTGCCTGGGAGATCGCCGAGCGGCATCACCTGCACAAGCCGGTGATGGAGCAGCCGCAGTACAACCTGTTCCACCGCGATCGCGTCGAAAAGGAATACGCAAGGCTGTATGGCGACTACGGCATCGGCACGACGACCTGGAGCCCGCTGGCTTCGGGGCTCCTGACCGGCAAGTACTCGGCGGGCGTCCCGGCGGATTCGCGCGCTGCGCTCAAGGGCTTCGAATGGCTTGCCGAGCGCATCCTCGAACCCCGCCGCATCCAGCAGGTCAAATCGCTGGCGCCCGTCGCGCAGGAACTCGGATGCACGCTCGCCCAGATGTCCCTCGCTTGGTGCCTCAGGAACCCGAACGTCTCGACGGTGATCACCGGCGCGAGCCGTCCGGCGCAGGTGACCGAGAACATGAAGGCCCTGGAGGTCGTTCCGAAGCTGACGCCCGAGGTCATGGGTCGCATCGAGGCGATCGTCGCGGCCTGAAGCCGGCTCATCCCGCCAGGATCCCATCGGGCCCGATCCGCATTGAAGCCTGCCGACCCACGCCGACGTGACGCGCGAATGAACCCGCTCGAATCCTGGACCGAAGAGCAACGCTCGGCATTCCTGTATCGCGCCTGCGCCGAGGCCGAGTCGGGAACCGTTCGTGCCGAGCTGTTCCGGCGCCTGGCCGGCGAGGCGGAAGCGCAGGCGGCGATCTGGCGCGCCCAGCTGACCGCCCGAGGGCACCCGGCGCCCGCACCGTTCGTGCCCGACGCGCGCACGCGCCTGGTCGCGCGCCTGGTCCGATGGCTGGGACCGCGCCGGCTGCGCAACGTCCTGGCCGCGATGAAGGTGCGGGGCATGACGGTCTACGGCGGCGCGCCCCCCTCCGAGCCCGGTCACGCGGCGCCGGCCGCCGGATCGCAGTTCGAACGCCGTCACCGCGGCCTCGGCAGCGGCGGCAACCTGCGCGCGGCGGTGTTCGGCGTGAATGACGGACTGGTGTCCAACGCGAGCCTGATCCTCGGGGCGGCCGGCGCGAGCACGGACGTCAAGGTCGTCGTGCTCACCGGCGTCGCTGGCATGGCGGCGGGGGCATTCGCGATGGCCGCAGGCGAATACGTCTCGGTGCAGTCGCAGCGCGAACTCTACGAATACCAGATCGGCCTGGAGCGCGACGAGCTGAAGGAATATCCTGAAGCCGAGGCCCAGGAGCTCGCGCTGATCTATGCCGCCAAGGGACTCCCCCCCAAGCAGGCCGATCGCCTCGCCAAGCGCCTGGTCGCCGATCCGGAACACGCCCTCGACACCCTTGCCCGCGAGGAGCTCGGCCTCAATCCCGGCGAGCTCGGGTCGCCGCTGGGCGCGGCAGCGAGCTCGCTGGTGTCCTTCGCCATCGGAGCGTTCGCCCCACTGGCCCCCTACCTGTTCGACGGCGGCGCCCACGCGCTGCCGTGGACGATCGGCATCACCGCCACCGGCCTGTTCGGCGTCGGTGCCGCGCTGTCGCTGTTCACCGGCCGCAATGCGGTCTACTCCGGCGCAAGGATGCTGGCGCTGGGCGCGGTCGCCGGCGGCATCACGTTCGCCATCGGCCGCATGCTGGGCGTCGCCGCCGGGTGATCGCCGCCCGGTCGCGCACGCCGTCCTGACCGCGACATGCTCGCGTCGGAAGGCGTCCTCAGGCTGAAGTCCGGACGCGAGCGATCGCTCCTGCTGCGGCATCCGTGGATATTCTCCGGTGCGATCGACAGGGTCGAGGGCAATCCGGGATCCGGCGCCACCGTCGACGTGGTGACCGCCGACGGTGCGATCACGGCGCGCGCTGCGTATTCGCCCGCCTCGCAGATCCGGGCCCGCGTCTGGACTTTCGATCCCGCGGTCCCCGTCGACGCGGATTTCTTCGTCCGGACCTTCGAGCACGCCCTGGCCGCACGCGCCGCGATGCTCGACGCCGATCACACGGCCTGCCGGCTGGTACACGCGGAGTCCGACGGGCTGCCGGGCGTGATCGCCGATCGCTACGGCGACGCAGTCGTCGTCCAGCTCCTTTCCGCGGGTGCCGAGGCCTGGCGCGACACGATCGCCGGGGCCCTGCGCCACGCGACGGGCGCCGCCTGCGTGTTCGAGCGCTCGGACGCCGATGTGCGCAGCCTCGAGGGCCTCCCCGCACGCAACGGTCCGATCGTCGGCGCGCTGCCCGAAGACGTCGAGATCATCGAAGGCGGACTGCGCTACCGGGTCGACGTCCGTCACGGGCAGAAGACCGGCTTCTACCTCGACCAGCGCGAAAACCGCGCGCTCCTGCGTCGTCACGCCGCGGGTCGGCGCACGCTCAATGCTTTCTGCTACTCGGGCGGGTTCACGCTGGCTGCGCTGGCAGGCGGCGCAACGTCGGTGCTGTCGATCGACAGCTCGGCCGAGGCGCTCGCGCTGGCGCGCGGCAACCTCGCGCTCAATCCGAAGCTGCCTGCCGGGCAAGCCCAATGGCTCGAGGCCGACGTCTTCGCCGAACTTCGCAACCTGCGCAATCGCGGCGCGCAATTCGACCTGATCGTGCTCGACCCCCCCAAATTCGCTCCCACCGCGGCGCACGCCCAGGGGGCGGCGCGCGCCTACAAGGACATCAACCTGCTCGCCCTGAAGTTGCTCGCACCCGGCGGGCTGCTCGCGACGTACTCGTGCTCGGGCGGGATCGACGCCGCGCTGTTCCAGAAGATCGTCGCCGGCGCGGCCCTCGACGCCAGGGCCGACGCGGCGATCGTGGCCCGCATGGGCGCCGCAGCCGATCATCCGGTGGCCCTGAACTTTCCCGAAGGCGACTACCTCAAGGGCCTGCTCGTCCTGA
>JAJXTF010000236.1 GCA_021784125.1 Pseudomonadota bacterium
GAACTGAAGATTCCTCCACCCGTGGTCGCGCTGCTCGTCGCCGTCGCGATGTGGGGCGCGTCCCGAAGGTCCGTCGACCCACTGCCGACCGAGCTCGTTCGCGTGTCGCTGGCGATCGCATTTGCGATCGTCGGTGCCGCTTTCGACCTGTCGGGCCTCGTGGCGTTTCGGCGCGCGAAGACGACCGTGAATCCCATGCGACCTCGATCGACGTCGTCGCTGGTCGCCTCCGGCGTGTACCGGCTGACGCGCAATCCCATGTACGTGGGTCTGGCATTGATCCTTTGCGGTTGGGCCGTCTACTTGTGGTCGTGGTGGGCACTGCCAGGTCCCTTTGCGTTTGCCGCATACGTCGACCGATTCCAGATCGTCCCGGAGGAAAGGGCGCTCTCTGCGTCGTTTGGTGCAAACTATCTCGCGTACAAGAATCGGGTTCGCAGGTGGCTCTGAGCCCTGAACCCAGGTTCAATTGCATCGACAAGGAGGGAACGAAACATGACTGTCGGCACCGTTCGTCTTCATCGCGTACTGCGCGCTCCGCCGGAGCGGGTCTACCGCGCTTTCCTCGATGCCGAGGCGATGGCGAAGTGGCTGCCTCCCAACGGGTTCACGGGCAAGGTGCATCACCTCGAGCCCAGGGTCGGGGGTACGTTCAGGATGTCATTCACCAACTTCGCGACGGGGCAAAGCCACACCTTTGGCGGGGAGTACCTCGAGATCGTCCCGAACGAGCGGATCTGCTACACGGACAGATTCGACGATCCGAATCTTCCCGGCGTGATCAAGGCGACCGTTTCCCTGAAAGCGGTAGCTTGCGGCACCGAGCTCAGCGTCGTGCAGGAGGGAATCCCCGAAGTCATACCCGTCGAGCTCTGCTACCTCGGGTGGCAGGATTCGCTGGCGCTGCTCGCAAGGCTGGTCGAGGCCGAAATCCGGGAGTCGTAGTCCTGAGTAGAATCCGACCCCGCCATGCTCGCCGTCGCCCTCGCTCCCAGCGTCGACTACCAAGACGCATTCCGGGCCATGCTTGCCGACTTCGACGCGCATGACGCTCCCAACGCCGAGTTCTACGCGCCGGCAAGGTCGGACTTCCCGGCCTACGTTCAAAGCCTGCTCGACGAGGAACGCGGTCTCAATCTGCGCGAAGGCTGGGTTCCGTGCACGCATCGTTGGCTCGTCACGCCGAACGGGGCCATCGCCGGCGTCACCCGCCTGCGCCACAACATCGGCACCCCCTTTCTCTCCGAGAGCGCCGGCCACGTCGGGTACGACGTCGCACCGAGCCACCGCGGGCTGGGCCATGGGCATGCGGCGCTGCGTGCAGCCCTTGCCGAGGCACGGGCCATCGGCCTGCAGCGTGTGCTCCTGCTCGCCGGGGCAGACAATGCCGCCTCTCGCGCGGTCATCGAGCGCCAGGGTGGCACGCTCGAGTCCATCGCCTACTCCAAGTTCTGGGGTGAGCAGCTGTGCAGGTACTGGCTCGACGTGCCGCAGCAGGGCCGCCCCTGAAGCCATCGCCTTGCGCGACCTGTTCCGGATCCTCACCCTTCCCGCGCAGGGCCCGCGGGATCGGCGTCTTGTCCTGGCCGCCCTTCGCAACGACAATGCTCGGCAACGACCTCGCGCACCGGAGACTCCGACGCTGACTCGAAACGACGACCCCGCACGGCGATCACCATGACCCAGCCCTCCGATCACCCGGAAGCACAGGCGTGGCACAAGCAGTTTGCCATGCAGTCCAACAACCGCGCCTGGGCGCTGTCGGTGCAGCCGCGCAGTGCGGGGGAAGACCGCGAAATGCTCGATGCGGCGCACGCCTCTTCCTACCACTGGGCGCAGGTCGGTACCGAGCTCAATCGCATGCGTGCCACCATGCTGCTGGCGGAAGTCCACGCCCTGCTCGGCCACGGCCCCACCGCATTGACGCTGGCAACGCAGATGCGCGACTACTTCCTCGCCCGCAGCGACACGCCGGATTGGGAACTGGCATTCACCCATGCCATTCACGCGCACTGCGCCCACGCGGCCGGCGACATGGCCGAGCACCGGAACTCGTACCGGCAAGCCGTCGCGGCACTCGCGGCTGTCGGCGACGAGCAGGACCGCAAGATCGTCGCAGAGACGTTCAATCAGGTGCCTGCCCCCTGAAGATGGTCAAATGCCCCCACTGCGGCAAACCCGCGATGAGCCTGCTGCGCAAGTCCGCTCTGGGCCCCGGCCGGGTCCTGAACTGCCAGTCCTGCGGCAAGCGGATTGCAGCCCATTGGGTCGGAATACTTGCCGCGCTCCCGGCCTTTCTGGGCGGCTTCACCGCCATGCAGTCGACATCGCTGCCGCTCGGCATTGCGGCGGTCGCGGGAGGCGTGCTCCTGATGGCGCTCATTCAAACATTCCTCGTCCCTCTCGTGCGCGGGTGACCCTGCGCTGCGTTGGTCGAACCGCGATGCGCACTGAAGCGGCAGGCTGCCGCAGCCGGACGACGATGGCGTGGGCCGGCTTGGCCCTCGCCATCGCATCGTGGCTTGGCGCCGCGTCTGCGATCGCGACCGATTTCCGCGCCCAGTACGCCGGCAGTGCTCCGGTCTATCTCCTCCGGGACCGTGCAGGAAGCGCCTACGCCCTGGAAGTCCCCGGCCCCGGCGACTCGACGCTGCACAGGCATTACGTGACAGCGCAGGAATTCGCTGCCCTGGCCGCGCTCGGGGCGAGGATCGCGTACCTCCCGGAGCACCCCGATAGCGCGATCGGCCCCTGCACTTCGGCCCCGTTCCCGCAGTCGTTCAACATTGCCTTCGTCGAGGGAGTCGTGTTCGGCAACATCGCGAAATGCGACCCCGACAGCCGGCCAGCGGGCGCCTACAGCCAGACGGTCGAGTTCGTGCTGTTCACCTACGCCTACGCGGCCCAGGCCGCGCACACCGTCGTGATTCCCTGGTTCAAGAACGCGCTGCACGGGCACGGGATCTATTTCGGCGACACCAGCGCAATCCCTTGCGCCGACGGCCAGGACTCCACCTTCAACACCAGGATCGAAGGCTGGTCGGAATGGTCCGGCTTCGGGCCCGCGATCACGCCCTACTGGGCAAGCACCGGCCCCCTCGAGACCGGGACCTGCGGAACGCCCATGACCGACGGCTGGTCGCCCGACACCGGAGCGGTCACGACCGCCTACGCGGTGAGCGTCCGCTCGACGGCGGACCAATGGGTACGGTACGAAGTGCGACGTTGGGACGGCTCCGCATGGGTCGTGCACACCCCGCCTTTCGTGCGCGACATGCGCTATGCCGGCTGGCCGAACGGACCCGGCACGTTCGACCCCACTGCCAACGGGCTGATGATAGGTTCCACCGGACCGCTGGGGTCGGCCTCGGGATTGCCATGGATCGTCGGCATACGCGAGTTGTCGACGACCTGGACGGCCGGATGGGACGCCGCGCCGAAAGCGAGCGCCGTCGAGTACTACGACGCCGCGCTCGACCACTACTTCATGACCGCCGATGCCAACGAGATCGGCGATCTCGACCACGGCGTGCATCCCGGCTGGGTGCGAACGACCCAGTCGTTCCTCGTGGGCCCGCAGGGCCTGCCCCACGGGGAGCCTGTCTGCCGGTTCTACGGCTTGCCGAGCGCGGGCCTGGATTCCCACTTCTACTCGGCCAACTCGGGAGAATGTGAAGCGGTGACGGCTCGCTTCGGCAATGCATGGGCGCTCGAATCGACGGACGTGTTCGCCGCCGACTTGCCGGATACCATTACCGGCGAATGCCCCCCGCGGACCGAGCCCGTGTACCGGCTCTGGAACGGAAGAAAGGACAGCAACCATCGCTACACGACCGATCCGACGGTTCGCGAAGCCATGCGGGTCCGGGGCTTCATTCCGGAAGGCTACGGATCACAGGGCGTCGCGATGTGCTCGCCGCTGCGGTGACCGGATGGAAACTTTCGCAGACCTGCGCGCGACACGGACTCTCGATCGCGCACTGCGCTCATGAACGTCAGGCAACTCCAGGCATTCTGCGGCGGTCTGCTTAGCGCCCGTGAGAGGTGGTACGGCGAGCCCAGCAATTTTCTCGTCTACTCGGTAGGCGGCAAGACTTTCGCCTATTTCAAGACCAGCGACCCGGAACGATGGCGCTTCAGCACGAAAGTCACGCCCGACCGCTTCGTCGAGCTGACGGACATTCCCGGAGTCAAACCCGCCCGATACCGGGGACGCTTCCATTGGGTCACCATCGTCCACGTGCACCGCTTTCCTGCCGCCTATCTGACCGAATTGGTCGAGTGGTCGCATCAACGGGCCTTCGCATCGCTGAGCAAGGCAAGGCGGGCTGCAATTCATTCGTCGCACTGCTGATCGTCCCCCCACATGTCCCCCGACCTGGAAGTCCGCGTTGCCGACCCCGACGAGCGCTTGCCGGTTTACCGGATGCTCGAGCTCTACCAGCACGACCTCTCGGACATCTGGGATCAGGATCTGGATCTCCATGGCGAATACGGCTACGCCCTCGACCGATACTGGCAGCGTTCGGACTGCTGGCCCTACGTCTTCCGCGTCGCCGGCCAATACGCGGGTTTCGCGCTCGTCGACAGGCGCGTACGCATCCCGGGCGATGAATTCTGGATGGATCAATTCTTCGTCCTGAAGAAATACCGGCGCCGGGGCGTGGGCAGCGCA
>JAJXTF010000237.1 GCA_021784125.1 Pseudomonadota bacterium
CGTGGGCCTGCTGGCCTGGACGCTCGCGCGGCGGCGCAGCACGCACGGCACGCCGCTGACCGTCGTCTGCTGCGACAACCTCCCGCACAACGGCGCGCTGCTGCGTGGACTGGTCGACGCCTTCGCACGCGCGCGCGATCCCGCGCTCGCCGAATGGATCGCGTCCAGCATCGCGTTCCCGTCGACGATGGTCGATCGCATCGTCCCGGCGACGACGGCCGACGACATCGCGCAGAACGACGCCGCGCTCGGCTGTGCGGACCTGGCGCCGGTCGTCCATGAACCCTTCGTGCAATGGGTGATCGAGGACCGCTTCGCGACCGAGCGGCCGGCGTGGGAGCTCGCGGGTGCGACGTTCACCGACCAGGTTGCGCCGTTCGAGTCGATGAAGCTCCGGCTGCTGAACGCCAGCCATTCGGCATTCGCCTACCTGGGCTTTCTCGCCGGGCACGAATTCATCTACCAGGTTGCCGCGCAACCCGATTTCGTGAGCTTCATGCGCCGCTACACCACCGACGAAGTCTCGCCGACGGTGGAGGTGCCCGCCGGCGTCGACCTTTCGGCGTACCGGGAGGCGCTGGTGCAGCGGTTCGCGAACCCGGCGTTGCCGCATCGCACGCAGCAGATCGCAATGGACGGTTCGCAGAAGCTTCCGCAACGTATCCTCGCGACGGTGCGCGCCAATCTCGCGGCAGGTCATCCCGTCGATCTCGCCGCACTGGCCGTCGCCGGCTGGATGCGCTACGTGCGGGGT
Organism: Pseudomonadota bacterium; assembly: GCA_021784125.1. Lineage (GTDB taxonomy): Bacteria > Pseudomonadota > Gammaproteobacteria > Burkholderiales > Casimicrobiaceae > VBCG01. The sequence goes on from JAJXTF010000237.1 coordinate 755, forward strand.
GACGACGAGCGCGGGCAGCCGATCCGCGTCTCCGATCCGCTGGCACCGCGTTTCGCGTCGGTGGCCGCCGAGTCGGGTCGCGATCCGGTCGCCTATGCGCGCGGGCTGCTTGCGCTGTCCGCGATCTTCGGCGACGACCTGCCGCAGGATGCGCGCTTCACCGCGCCGGTGATCCGCTGGTTGACCATGCTCGTTGCCGACGGCGCCGCGAGCACCGTGGCCCGCGCAGTCCGCCCGTGATTCGCCGCCGCATCGCGACCGACCCGACGGCCGCCGGCCGGCGCGGCCCGGGCACCGACGTCGCATTTCTCCCGGACACGATTCTCGACCGATGATTCCCCTCGAGCTCCACCCCGACCGCCTGTTTCCTTCCGATCCGGCCACGCGCAGCCTCGCGCGCTCGCTGTACGCGACCGTGCAGGACCTGCCGATCGTCAGCCCGCACGGGCACACCGACCCGCAGTGGTTCGCCGACGATGCGCCGTTTCCGGATTCGTCTTCGCTGCTGATCGTCCCGGACCACTACGTGTTCAGGATGCTCTACAGCCAGGGGGTCGGGCTCGACGAACTCGGCGTCCTGCCCCGTCCCGACGCCTCCGTCTCCGCCTCCGGCGCCGGGCGGCATGATCCGCGGGCCATCTGGCGGACGTTCGCCACCCGCTATCACCTGTTCCGGGGAACGCCTACGCGGCTGTGGCTCGACCACGCGTTCAACACGGTGTTCGGCATCGACGAGCGCCTGACTCCCGAGAGCGCCGACCGGTATTTCGATCGCATCGAGGCTTGCCTTCAGGAGCCGGCATTCAGGCCACGCGCGCTGTTCGAGCGCTTCAACATCGAGGTCATCGCGACGACCGAATCGCCGCTCGATCCGCTTTCGCATCACCGCAGGATCCGTGAAAGTGGCTGGAAAGGCCGGGTCCTCACCGCCTATCGTCCCGATCCCGTCGTCGATCCGCAGTTCGAGGGCTTTGCCGGTAACGTCGCGCAGCTGGGCGCGCTCACCGGCGAGGACACGGCGACCTGGGGCGGCTATCTCGCGGCGCACCGCGCGCGGCGCGCGTTCTTCCGCGCGATGGGCGCGACCTCGACCGACCACGGCCATCCGACGGCGCGCACACTCGACCTCGGCGCGGCCGAATGCCAGCGCCTGCTCGATCGCGCGCTGCGGGGGAGCGTCACGGCCGAGGAGGCCGAATCATTCCGCGCCCAGATGCTGACCGAGATGGCGCGGATGAGCCTCGACGACGGACTGGTGATGCAGATCCACCCGGGCAGCTTCCGCAACCACAATCCGCAGGTGCATGCGCGCTTCGGCCGCGACAAGGGCGCGGACATCCCGATGCGCACCGATTACGTCGGCGCATTGAAGCCGCTCCTCGACCGGTACGGCAACGAGCGCGATTTCACGCTGATCCTGTTCACGCTCGACGAGACGACCTATGCGCGCGAGCTGGCGCCCCTCGCCGGCCATTACCCGGCGCTGCGCCTCGGGCCGCCGTGGTGGTTCCACGACAGCTACCAGGGCATGCTGCGCTTCCTCGAGCAGGCGATCGAGACGGCCGGCTTCTACAACACCGTCGGCTTCAACGACGACACCCGGGCATTCCTGTCGATTCCAGCGCGCCACGACGTCTGGCGCCGCGTGGCCTGCCGGTTCCTCGCGACCTGCGTCGTCGAGCACCGCTTCGGCGAGGACGAGGCTTTCGAGCTGGCACCGCTGCTGGCGCGGGACCTGGCGAAAGCAGCGTACAAACTCTAGGGTCCGTTCGCACTCGCGAACGGAGTGTGAACAGGCCCTGGACGTCAGGACCGGCGGGAGGCGGGCGCGGGCGCTGCGGCGCGTCGTCGGGTTCCGGGCCCCGCGCGCTCATTCGCGCCGGTGCGAGTCGAACCACAGGGTCACCGGCCCGTCGTTGACCAGCGATACGAGCATCTGCGCGCCGAACACACCGGCGGGTACCGGGGTGCCGAGCTGTGCCGCGAGCCGCGCCACGAACGCATCGAAGCGCGGCCGGGCGATCTCCGGCGGGGCGGCAGCGGACCACGACGGGCGGTTGCCCTTGTGGGTCGAGCCGTAGAGCGTGAACTGCGACACGGCGAGGATCGCGCCGCCGACGTCGCGCACCGACCGGTTCATCACCCCGCGCTCGTCGTCGAAGATCCTCAGGTCCACGAGCTTGCGCGCCACCCACTCGAGGTCGTCGTCGGCGTCGTCGTGTCCGATGCCGGCGAGGACGAGCAGTCCCGCAGCGATGGCGCCGGTGACCTTGCCGTCGACGCTGACGCTCGCTTCGCGTACGCGCTGGACCAGCGCCCTCATCGCAGCTGCGCGGTGAAATCGGTCATCGGGTGTTGATGACCTTGCGTTCGACCTCGATCAAGCGTCCGAACTGGAAGGTCAGCGTGGTGATCGTCGAAGGGTCGTCCGGCGCGGGCATGTAGGTCCAGCGCATGGTCTTGCGACCGCTGCCGGTGGACATGTCGGGTCGGCCGACACGCGCGACGACTTCGCCTTCGCCGATGCCGGGGAACAGGAACTTGCGCTCCGCGGCATTGCCCTTGCTCTCGGCCTGCTTGCGCGGCTTGCGTTCGGCGCTTCTGCGCTGCGCCGCAGACGCGTCGCGCGACGCCGCGGCCCTGCCGGATTTCGTTCCGGGCAGCGCTCCCGGCGCAAGCGCGAACGGCACCACCGACACGTTGGCGGGATCGCGATCGAAATCGCGCAACTCCTTCCCCGGAGGGCAGGGATCCTGCTGGTAGGTGACGTTCCCGCCGTCGAGGGCGCACTTGTAGAGCCCCGCCGAGGCGACCAACGGGGCGGCGAGGATGGCCGCGCTCGCGACCAAGCTTGCGAGGCGCGCCGCGAGGCTCCTGCGCCCCGTCGGTCCCGGCCGCATCGCGAACGTCATGACCCGTGGGGTTCCGCGGGTGCGAGCCGCGGCGGGAACGGCAGCGGGAAGGGCAGCGGCGGGACGGACAGCGGCGGGAAGGACGGCGGCGGGAAGGACGGCGGACACCATGGCGGTACGATAGCGCCTTTCGCACCGGGTTCGCACTAGGCCTTTCGATGGAGTCCCGCCCCAGTCTCGCAGCGCGCGTCGCCGGCATCGCCCCGTTCCACGTGATGGAGGTCCAGACGGCCGCCCGCGCGCTCGAGGCCGCGGGGCGCAGCGTCATTCACATGGAAATCGGCGAACCCGATTTCCCGACGCCGCAGCCGGTGCTCGATGCCGCGCGGCGGGCGCTGGCCGACGGCGGCATCTACTACACGTCGGCGCTGGGGCTGCCCGAATTGCGCGAGGCGATCGCGAGCCACTATGCCGACCACTACGGCGCGAAGGTCGATCCGGCGCGGGTGATCGTCACCGCGGGCTCGTCGGCGGCCTTGCTGCTGGTGACGGCACTGCTGGTCGACCGCGACGACCAGATCCTGCTCGCCGATCCCGGGTACCCCTGCAATCGGCATTTCGTCCGCGTGCTCGAGGGCGAGCCGGTCGCGATTCCCGTCGGGCCGCAATCGCGCTACCAGCTCACCGCCGAGCTCGTCGAGCAGCATTGGACCCCCGCGACGCGGGGGGTGCTGATCGCCACGCCGTCGAACCCGACCGGCACCACGGTTCCGGGCGACGAGATGCGCAGGATCGCGGGGCGCGTCGCTGCGCGCGGCGGACAGCTGATCGTCGACGAGATCTACCTCGGCCTCAGCTACGGCGAGCGCGCGGCCAGCGTGCTCGAGTTCGCCGACGACGCGTTCGTGATCTCCAGCTTCTCCAAGTATTTCAACATGACCGGGTGGCGGCTCGGCTGGATCGTCGCGCCGGAACGCTACGT
>JAJXTF010000238.1 GCA_021784125.1 Pseudomonadota bacterium
TGGCGGCGGTCCAAATGACCTCGGGCGCCGACGTGGCAGAGAACCTGCGCGAGGCCGAGGCGTGGGTCGATGCCGCGGCACGCGATCGCGCCCGGCTCGTTCTGCTGCCGGAGAATTTCGGCCTGATGGGGGCGCAGGCGCGGGACAAGCTCGCGGTCCGCGAGGCCGACGCCGACGGCGTGCAGCAGGCGTTCCTGGCGCGCGTGGCGGCCCGCAACGGCCAGTATGTGATCGGCGGCAGCGTGCCGATCGGCAGCGACGACCCCGATCGCGTGCGACAGGCGCTGCTCGTGTATGGCCCCGACGGCCGTCGCGTGGCCCGATACGACAAGATCCACCTGTTTCGATTCACGCAAGGCAACGAGGATTACGACGAGGCGAGGACGATCGAGGCCGGCGCAGTGCCGACGAGCTTCATGGCAGCCTGCGGTCGCGTCGGACTTTCGATCTGCTACGACCTGCGTTTCCCCGAGCTCTATCGGCAGCTGGGCGAGCTGTCGCTGATCGTCGTGCCCGCGGCCTTCACTGCACCGACCGGCGAAGCGCACTGGGAGACGTTGCTGCGTGCACGCGCGATCGAGAACCAATGCTACGTGCTCGCCTCGGCACAGGTCGGGGTGCATCCCGGCGGGCGCAGGACCTGGGGTCACTCGATGCTGATCGATCCCTGGGGGACGATCGTCGCGAGCCTGCCCGCAGGCCCCGGCATCGTCGTCGGCGATGTCGATCCGGCGCGCATCGCCGACGTGCGCAGTCGGCTGCCTGCGCTGGCGCATCGCAGGCTCGGCTGACGCCGGCGCGGTCCGCTCGCTCGCCGGCCTCGCCTGCGCTCGGCGGCCCTCTCGCGCAAGCAGGCGGGGCCGGGCAGCGCGCTCAGTCTCCGCGCAACAGCACGCTCAGCGTCCTCGCAACAGCACGCTCAGCGTCCTCGCGGCAGCACGCTCAGCGTCCGCGCAGCAGCACGACGACGGCGCCGCTGCCGCCTGCATGGCGCGGGGCTTCGCAATAGGCGAGAACTTCGTCCCACTGCGACAGCCAGCGGCGCACCTTGCCCTTGAGCACCGGTTCGCGGTTGGGCGAGGTGAGGCCCTTGCCGTGGATCACGCGGACGCAGCGCAGCTGGCGGCTGCGCGCGTCGACGAGGAAATCGGCGAGCGCGTCGTGCGCTTCGTCGGCGATGAGGCCGTGCAGGTCGAGCTCGCGCTGCACGACCCAATGGCCGCGCCGGAGCTTGGCGAGCACGTCGGTGCCGAGGCCGGTGCGCAGGAAAGTCTGCGCGGCCTCGAGTTCCTGTCCGATGTCCCAGCTCTGCGGCGAGGGCTCCGCGCCGTATTTCGAAAGCTCCAGCGCGTCGCGCTCGTCTTCGATGCGCTGGCGCGGAATCGGTGCCGGGCGCTCGCGTGTACCGGCCACGGCGTTGCGCCGGGGTAGCGGCGTCACGTCGGCGAACGCCGCTGCGATGTCGACGTCGCCATCGGCGTGCTTGGCCGCAGCCACGCGCCGCTTCGGCGGAGCCGGCGGGGTCGCTCGCGCCCGTTCCGCCGGCTCGGTCGCAGCGTCCTGGCGCACGCCGGCGGGGGTGTGACGGGCGCGCGCGGTCTCGACCAGCGACTTGAGGTCGGCGAGCTTGGCCATCAGCGCGAGGTGTCCGTCATGGTCGCCGCGACGCGGGCCGGGGCCGGGTGTCGGCGCTCGGTGTTCAATGTGCGGTGGCGGGTGCCGGTGCCGCCGCAGTCGCGAGCGATTCCAGCCAGGCCTCGGCATCGAGCGCGGCCATGCAGCCGGTCCCGGCCGAGGTCACCGCCTGCCGGTAGACGTGGTCGGCGACATCGCCTGCCGCGAACACTCCGGGGACGCTGGTCCCCGTCGCGTTGCCGTCGCTGCCGCCATGCACGCGGATGTAGCCGCCGACCATGTCGAGCTGGCCTTCGAAGATCTGGGTGTTGGGCGTGTGCCCGATGGCGACGAAGAATCCGTGCGCGGCGAGATCCTGCTTCGCCCCGGACTTCACGTCGGCGATGCGCACGCCGGTCACGCCCGAGGCGTCGCCCAGCACCTCGTCGACGACGTGGTTCCAGATCACGCGGACGTTCCCGCCTTCGCCGGTCTTGGCGAGCAGCCGGTCGACCAGGATCGCCTCGGCGCGGAAGCGGTCACGGCGGTGGACGACGGTGACCTTGCGCGCGATGTTCGACAGGTAGAGTGCTTCCTCGACGGCGGTGTTTCCCCCGCCGACGACGACCACGTCCTGGTTCTTGTAGAAGAATCCGTCGCAGGTCGCGCAGGCCGATACGCCCTTGCCCATGTGCGCCTGCTCCGACGGAATGCCGAGGTAGCGCGCGGAGGCACCGGTGGCGACGATCAGCGCGTCGCAGCTGTATTCGCCGTTGTCGCCCCACAGGCGGATCGGCCGCTCGCCGAGGGCGACCCGGTTGATGTGGTCGAAGATCATTCCGGCGTCGAAGCGCTCGGCGTGCTTCTGGAATCGCGTCATCAGCTCCGGTCCCATCACGCCGTCGACGTCGGCCGGCCAGTTGTCGACTTCGGTCGTCGTCATCAGCTGTCCGCCCTGGGCGAGGCCGGTGATCAGGACGGGGTGGAGATTCGCGCGTGCGGCGTATACTGCCGCCGTGTATCCGGCGGGCCCGGAACCGAGGATCAGAAGGCGGGCGTGCTTGGTGGGCATGGCATTCTCGTCGATGCAAAACGGGTCAGTTTAACGGAAATGGGGATGCGGCTCCCCGCCGCAAGGCCAACCCCCGACGCGGGATTTCCTTCCCCGCACGCGCCGGGACTCGCTATAATGCCGTTTATGAAGTCATAGCGGCAAACCCATGTTTTTCAAGAGAAACGCGAACCAGAAGCGGCGAACCAACGATCCGGGGGCCGGGGTGTCGCCGCGCATTGCGCGGCTGGTTCGCGAATCGTGGTGGCTGCTGGTCGTTGCGGCGTTTCTCTATCTCGCGTTGATCCTCGCCAGCTATACGCCCACGGACCCGTGCTGGTCGCGCACCGGCACCGGGGCACCGATCGGCAATCGCGGCGGGGTCGTCGGTGCCTGGCTGTCCGACCTGCTGCTCTACCTGTTCGGATTCTCGGCGTGGTGGTGGGTCGTCGGCGGCGTCGTTCTGGTCGTGCTGGGATACCGGCGCGTGGTCAGTCCCGAGCACACGAGCGACCATCCGCTGGCGCTGGGCGGCCTGGGTTTCGGCCTGGTGCTGCTGGCCAGCGCTTCGCTCGAATCGATCCGGCTTTGGCGCCTGCCCGCCGCGCTGCCGCTTGCACCCGGCGGCGCGCTGGGGGACCTGATCGGCCGCGCGCTTGCGCGTGGTGTCGGATTCAACGGGGCGACGTTGCTGCTGCTCGCATTCTTCGCGGTCGGCACGTCGCTGCTGTTCGGGGTGAGTTGGCTCAAGGTGATGGAGAAGATCGGTGCCGCGGTCGAGAACGGGATCGTCGCGCTGCGCAGGCGGCGCGAGGCCGCGCTCGATCGTCGCATCGGCGTCGAGCGCGCGGCGGAACGCGAATCGGCGGTCGAGCACCTGCGCGAGGACACGGCGCTGCGCGAACCGGTCGTCGTCGTGCCTCAGGTCGTGACCGTCCAGAAATCCGATCGCGCTGCGCGCGAGAAGCAGCGGCCGCTGTTCACCGAAATGCCGGATTCGCCGCTGCCGCCGCTGTCGCTGCTCGAGGATGCGCCGCCGGCGACCGAGACGGTCAGTGCCGAGACCCTCGAATTCACGTCGCGGCTGATCGAGCGAAAGCTCGCCGATTTCGGCGTGTCGGTGAAGGTGCTTGCCGCCTATCCGGGTCCGGTGATCACGCGCTACGAGATCGAACCCGCCGTCGGCGTCAAGGGCTCGCAGATCGTCAACCTGATCAAGGACCTGGCGCGCGCGCTGTCGGTGGTGTCGATCCGCGTCGTCGAGACCATCCCCGGCAAGTCGTGCATGGCGCTGGAACTGCCGAACGCACGCCGGCAGATCGTCAAGCTGGTCGAGATCCTGTCCTCGACGACCTACAACGATGCCGCGGGCAGCCTGACGCTGGCGCTGGGCAAGGACATCGCCGGCAAGCCGGTGATCACCGACCTCGCGCGCATGCCGCACTTGCTGGTCGCCGGTACGACGGGCTCGGGCAAGTCCGTCGCCGTCAACGCGATGATCCTGTCGCTGCTCTACAAGGCCGAGCCGCGCGAGGTGCGGCTGATCCTCATCGATCCCAAGATGCTCGAGCTCTCGGTCTACGATGGCATTCCGCACCTGCTCGCGCCGGTCGTCACCGACATGAAGCTCGCGCCCAACGCGCTCAACTGGTGCGTAGGCGAGATGGAGCGGCGCTACAAGCTGATGTCGCAGCTGGGCGTGCGCAACCTCGCCGGCTACAACCAGAAGGTCGCCGACGCCAGGAAAGCCGGCAAGCCGCTGACCAACCCTTTCACGCTGACGCCGGAGGCGCCGGAGCCGCTGGACGAGATGCCGCTGATCGTGGTCGTCGTCGACGAGCTCGCCGACCTGATGATGGTCACCGGCAAGAAGATCGAGGAGCTGATC
>JAJXTF010000239.1 GCA_021784125.1 Pseudomonadota bacterium
CAGCGGAACAGGGCCGTCCGGCGTTGCCACCGGAACCTTCTCGAGCTGTTCGATATGTACCGGCAGATTGCGCGCCTCGATCAGCACATCGTCGTGGCCGAGGGTCACGTAGCCGGCCGGCGCGAGGAGGGTCTGCGACCTGACTGCCTGTACCATCGTCTCGATCCCGACGCCGTAGCGCCGCATGGCGGCGAGATCCGGCTGAATCCACAGGATTTCGTCGCCGGCACCGAACACATGGACGAACTGCACGCCGGGAATCGCTCGCAGCGCCGGCGCGATGCTGGCGAGCACCGCGCGCTGCACGAGCGCGGGGGCGACTTGCGTCGGAATCTGCGCCGAGTAATCGGCGACCTCGTTGATCGCGTTGCCCATGACCTGTGCCATGGGCTGGGTTTGCGCAGGCAACTGCCCCCGGGCGCGATCGATCGCGCCATTGACCGCCTGCAGATCGATCTGCGCGTTACTTCCCTGGCGGAACCGGACGTCGATCTCGACCGTGCCGTTGCCCATGACCGAGCGCACGCTGCGCAGGCCGGTCAGAGTCAGGATCTGGCCCTCGAGGGGATAGACGACCAAATGCTCGAGCTCGGTCGCGGTGGTGCCCGGCAGGTGCGCAGTGACGCTGATCTGCGGGTAGTCGAACGGCGGGAGTACCTCGACCGGCGTGTGCACGAAGGCATACACGGACCACAGCAGCACGGCGCCAAGCATGAGCAGCCACAGCGCCCGGCGCCGCAGCAGGCGCGGTACGGAAATGTCGGTAGGCATGGCTCAATCGGGTGGTTGGTAGGACTGAGCGATGCCTCGGTGGTATTCGAGGAAGGCGTTCTGCACCACGATCTGCTCTCCCGACTGCAGACCGGAGGCGATCCAGGTCCGCCACCCTCGACTCAGCTCCGGTACCACCTGTCGAGGCTCGTCTCGCTGGGCCGTGTGCACCAGCACCCACCAGTGACCACGGTCCAGAATCAGCGCGCTCGTCGGCACTGCAACCATCTGGCGCGAAGGTCCTTCGAGGTCGACCGTTCCCCATTGCCCATTCACCCACCACGCGGGGGACACGGGCCCCGTCGCGACCAGGCCGACGCTTCGGCCTCCGTCGGGCGCGACGCTCGACGCGACGGCCTCGACCTCGACCGGAATCGCATCGCCGTCGCCGGACGGCTGGAAGCGGCCGGTCGTCCCGACGCGTAACAACGTGGCATCGGTGCCGTAGTACGTTGCGCGTACCCAGAGCTTCCCGGCAGGCTGCAGGGTCAGGAGGGTTTCACCGGCCGCCGTCTGTTCGCCATTCGCCGCTTGCACGGCGATCACGATGCCTGCCGTCGGCGCGCGGACGGTCCGCAGATCCTGGACCTCGCGAAGCCGCGCCTTGGCCGTCTGCACCGCCGCGCGCGCCGCGGCCAACTCGCTTTGCGCGGCGTCGATGCCCTGTCGCGTGGCCAGCTGAGCGGCGAACTGGCTCCGGACGATCTCCAGTGCCCGCCGCGCGGCCTCCTCGCGCGCCTGCGCGCTGTGCAGGGTTTGCTCGCGAGCGATCAGGAGGGTCTCCATGCGCGGCCCGCCAATCCGCGCCAGCACTTCGCCCGCGGTCACGACACTGCCCGGCACGACGCGCGGGCCGCTCAGTGTTCCGGGATCGACCGCGCGCACCCGGACAATTGCCGTGGGCTCGACCTGGCCGTAGGCGCTCAAGGTTCGGGCCACGTTCTGGGCGTACACCGTCGCGACATTGGCCGTATGCACGTCCGCGGCCATCGCTGGCGCGCCGATGGCACCGAGCATGCAGGAGGCGACCAGGAGCGAAGCGGCCGTTCGCGATCGCAGTGACTCAGGGGTGTGCATCAGAACGTCCATTTCCAGACGAGCAATGGATGAAGATTTCATTTGAGCAATGGATGAAGATTTCATTTGCCGTACAGCGCTCCGAAGGCGGGGGCAAGCACGGGCAGCCCCGCAAGGATGACTGCCGATCCCCGGTCGCCCAGCCCGAGCGTTCCGGTGCCGGCCACGCCGACCTGCCCGAGCAGCGCATCGACGCGTACCACCCTCGCCGGCAGCGGCATGCGCGGCGTCATCCAGCGTGTCTCCACAACGGCAGGGTGACCGTGACGCTCAACCCCTGCCCGGAGCTCCGCGGCTCCCCCAGTTCCAGCTCCCCACCGAGGCGATCCACGATGGTCTTGACGATCGATAACCCGAGCCCGGACCCAATCTGCCCGGTGCCCGGTATGCGGTAGAACGGATCGGACACCCGCGCGCGCTCGTGCTGCGGAATCCCGGGACCATTGTCCTCGACGCGAACCCGGGCCCGGTCGCCTTCGCGAGCGATCACCAGGTCGACGTGACCACCGGCGGGGGTGTAGCGAATCGCGTTGTCGACCAGGTTCCTCACGATCGCGACGAGGTCCGACTCGTGACCGCGCACATCGAGCGCAGGTCCTTCCACCATGCCCAGGTCGATTCCCTTGGCCTGCGCCAACGGAAGCAGGTCCTCGACGACGCGGCGGCAAACTCGATCCATCGCCACTGGCGACACCGGGTCGCGCGGGTCGCCCCGAGCCCTTGCCATACCGAGCAATTGGTCCAGAAGATGGCGACCCCTCTCGATGCCGAGCCGCAACGTGCGCAAGCGCTCGCGGGCCTCGTTTGGCATGTCGGCGGCATCGAGGCGTTCCGCCTGCAGGGACAGTGCCGTCATCGGCGACCTCAGCTCGTGCGCCGCGTCGGCGATGAAGCGGCGCTGCGACTCCATGGCCTCGGCCACGCGTTTCAGCAAGCGATTGACGGCAGAGATGAAGGGACGAACCTCCGCGGGAACCCCTTCCGTGGACAGGGCATGGAGTTCGTGTTGGCTGCGCGCGTCGACCTCCTGCGACAGTCGGACCACAGGCGCGAGCATCTGGCGCACCAGCCGTCCCACGATCAGCAACAAAGCCGGGGCGAGCATGAGCAACGGAATCAGCGACCGCAGTGCGCTATCGCGCGCGATCTCGTCGCGCACTGCCGCCTGCTGCGCGATCACGATCCGGCTGCCGCCCGGCAGCGCCCGGACCAGCACCCGGTATCGCTTCCCTTGCGCTTGCACCGACTGCAGGCCGTCGGCGAGATCGGCGGGAAGCCGCAGAGTTGCAGCGCCTGCGCGTGCCTCACCGCCTGGGAGCTGCTGGACGACGAGTCTGCTCTCTGGGTCGGCGCCTTGGGCGTCGGTGGTCAATGCCTGCATCGACTCCGGTCGTTGGGCGATCAGCGCGCCCACCTGACGCAACGTGTCGTCCTGCAACGCATTGGCCTCGGCCAGCGCACCGAGGTAGGAGAGCACTGCCGCTCCGCACGCGACGACCACGATCGCCACGGCCAGCCAGAACGACAGGCGCAGCCGGATCGAGTCATTCAACCGGACCTTGAAACCATCCATCCCGCTCCCCTCACGTTCTTGATGGTTTCGGCACCCAGCTTCCTGCGCAGGCCGTGGATCAGGAACTCGACGGCATTGCTCTCGACTTCCTCGCCCCAGCCGTACACGCGATCCTCCAGCTCGCGGCGCGAGAGCAGGGCCCCCGGTCGTTCCATCAGCGCGCGCAACAGCGCGAACTCGCGATTCGACAGGGTGACCGGCGGCCGATCCGGCGCCGTGGCGAGGTGGGTGGCCGGGTCCAGCGTCAGCGAACCGTTGGTAAGGATCGGGGACGCATTTCCCGTCCTGCGGCGCGCCACGGCGCGCATTCGCGCCAGCAGCTCGGACATCTGGAAAGGCTTGAGGACGTAGTCGTCGGCGCCGGCATCCAGCCCCTCGATGCGATTGTCAACGGCGTCGCGCGCCGTGATGATCACCACGGGAACAGGATCGTCACGGCGACGCAGTTGCTTCAGTACGTCCATGCCGTCCTTGCCCGGCAGTCCCAAGTCGAGGAGCACGAGGTCGTAGCGCTGGGTCGTGGCGGCGGCGAGCGCAGCATCGCCGTCGTGCACCCAATCCACGGCGTACGAGGCGTCCCTCAGCGAGCTCTCGAGCGCTTCACCGATCATTCGATCGTCTTCGACGAGCAGGATGCGCATCTTGGCTCCGGGATCGCCTTGTCGTGGGTCCGGGGAGGCGTCGTTGCCGGCCTGGGATCGTCAGTGCGACCGCTCGGCGGCGCGATGCCGGCCGAAATGCACGCTCGCGGCGATCACGGCGAGCAGAATCGCGGAGGCCGCGAAGCGGCTGAAGGCCATCCCGCCGTCATGGACCGGCTTGTCGAGGAGATCGCCGACGACGGCGCCCAGCGGGCGGGTCAGGACGAACGCGGCCCAGAACAGCGCCGTGCGCGAGACCCGCGTGCGGTAGTAGGCCACGGCGAGAATCGCGAGCAGACTGCCGAAGACCAGCGCACCGCCTGCGTATCCCATTCCCATGCTGTCCGCCGTCCAGTCGCCCAGCGCGGTGCCCAGTGTCTGCGAGAACATCACCGTGATCCAGTAGAACGCCTCGGACTTGGGCGAGCTGACCGTATCGACCGACACCGACCCCAAAGTGAGATACCAGGCGGAA
>JAJXTF010000240.1 GCA_021784125.1 Pseudomonadota bacterium
CTGGGTCTTGCCGTGCTGATGGTCGCAAGCGCAACGGGGCTCATTCTCGCGCTCGGAATCGCCGACCGGAGCCGCAGCTTCGCGATACTTTCGGCCCTCGGGGCGAAGCCGAGGCAACTGGGCGCCTTCCTCTGGAGCGAAGCGCTGTTGCTGTTTGCCACCGGAACCGCCATCGGGACGCTGACAGGCTTCGCACTGGCATGGATGCTGGTCAAGCTTCTGACCGGCGCTTTCGATCCTCCGCCGGACCGGCTCAGCGTGCCGTGGATGTACCTGGGCACGTTGGTCGGCGTAGCGCTGGTCTCGGTGGCGATTGCCGTCATCGCCGCGCTTCGCGAAACGTGGGTTCCGGCGGTGCAGCGCATGCGCGAGATCTAGCCGGGCGCTTCGAACGCCTCGCCTCAGAAGACCCAGAAATCCGCACGCGGAATGTCGAGCCAGTGCCGCCCCGCGGCCAGCGGGCGGTCGCCGTGGGCGCGCAGTCGCAGGTTTCCCAGCGCGAACAGGTGTTCCCACTTGTCGCCGAGGTACATCGAGGTCGACAGCTCGGCCTGCAGCCGGTCGTCACCCGGGCCGTCGGCGATCCGGATGCGCTCGAGCCGGATCATGCCGGTGCCTTCGCCGCCAGCGGTCGCCCCCGGCCTCGCCGTCCCCCACAGGCGCCAGCCGTCGCCTTCGAGCAGCGCCGCGCCGTCGCGCATTTCGAGAATGCGCCCCGCGAGGCGATTGTTGCTGCCCATGAAGTCGGCGGCGAACAGCGTCTCCGGCTCGCTGTACATCTGCTGCGGCGTTCCCTGCTGCTCGATCCTGCCGCCGTTCAGCAGCAGGATGCGATCGGAGATCGCGAGCGCCTCGCCCTGATCGTGCGTGACGCACAGGGCCGAGAGCTGCATGCGCACGATCAGCTCGCGCAGCCACGCCCGCGCTTCCTCGCGCAGCTTGGCGTCGAGGTTCGACAGCGGCTCGTCGAGCAGGATCACCGGCGGGTTGTAGACCAGCGCACGTCCGAGCGCCACCCGCTGCTGCTGCCCGCCCGACAGCTGGTGCGGGAAGCGCCCGGCAAGGCCGTCGAGCGACAGCTGCGAAAGGACGGCCTCGACGCGTGCACGGATCTCGGCGGTCGCGATCCTGCGCAGCCTGAGCGCGTAGGCGACGTTGTCGAACACCGTCTTGTGCGGCCAGAGCGCGTAGGACTGGAACACCAGCCCCAGGTTGCGGCCCTCGGCCGGGACGTCGATGCCCGAAGCGCCGTCGAACACCGGCTGGTCGTTGATCCTGATCGTGCCCTGGTGCGGGACTTCCAGCCCGGCAACCGCGCGCAGCAACGTGGTCTTGCCGCTGCCGGAGGGTCCGAGCAGCGAGACGACCTCGCCCCGGTTCAGCGTCAGCGAGACGCCCTTGAGGATCGGGTTGTCGCCGTAGCGCAGCTGCAGGTTGTCGACGGTCAGCTCGGGCATGGCGCGTTCCGGGGGCAAGGTTGGGCGCGGCTCGGTCGCGGCGCCGTCGCGTCTCGGCAGCGACTCAGTCGCGCAGCTGCACGCCGGAGCGCAGCGCCACCGCGAGCCCGGCGAGGACCAGGACGATGTTGATCAGCGCCAGCGCCGCGACGATGTCGATCGCACCGCCCTGCCACAGCGACACCAGCTCCGCGCCGATGACCTCGGTGCCGGGTGCGAGCAGGTAGACGCCGGTCGAGTATTCGCGCTCGAAGATCATGAACACCAGCAGCCACGATCCGAGCAGTCCGGCACGGATCAGCGGCAGCGTGATCTCGCGCGAGATCCTGCCGCGCGACGCACCGACGGTGCGCGCAGCCTCCTCGAGCTCGGGGCTGACCTGCAGCAGCGACGACGAGATGAGCCGCATGCCGTAGGCAAGCCAAACGACGCTGTAGGCGAGCCACATGCTGAAGATCGTCGTGCGCAGCGGCGTCAGCGGGGGAAAGAACAGGAACACCCACAGGAAGGCCAGCCCGATCAGCAGCCCCGGCACCGCACGCGGCGCGAGCACCAGGAAATCGACGAAGCGCGACCAGCCATCGTTGCGCCGGTGCGTCGCGAAGCCGATCGCCGTGTAGCAGGCAACGGTGACTGCGCCGCCGACGGTGCCGAGGAGCACGGTGTTCCAGATCGCGCGCGTGTGCGTCGGCTCGTCGAACACCGCGCGGAAATTGTCGAGCGTGAGCGCGTCGATCACGCTGACGCCGAGGCCCCAGTTGGTGACGAAGGCGCGCAGCACGATGCCCGACAGAGGGACGATGACGGTGACGAGCAGGAACGCGCAGGCGAGCGCGACGGCCGGCCACTTCCAGCGTCCGAGCGGCAGCTCGCGCAGGCGACCGGCCTTGCCCCGGATCGTCGCGTAGCGGCGCGTGTTCTGCAGCAGCCTCCTTTGCAGCAGCACCAGCGGCACCGTCATCGCGACGATGCAAATCGCCACCGCCGCCATCAGGTGGTACGACGGCGTGCCGAGCTTGTTCGTCAGCGCGTAGAGGTAGGTCGACAGCACGAGATGCCCCTCGGGGTCGCCCAGCACCAGCGGCAGTCCGAAGAGCTCGAGCCCGAGGAAGAACACCAGCACCGCGGAGAACAGCAGCGCCGGCATGATCAGCGGCAGGCTCACCGACGTCGCGACGGTGAGCGGCGAGGCGCCCGCGATCCGCGCGGCCTCCTCGACGTCGGAGCCCAGGTTCTTCAGCGCCGACGACGCGTAGATGTAGACGTTGGGGACGTGGGTGAGCCCTGCGATCACCGCCATCGCGGGGACCGAGTAGAGGCCCCAGGGAACGCCGCCGAAGATCTTCGTCGCGAGCACCGAATAGAACCCGACCGGTCCGGCGGACACGACGTAACCGAAGGCCAGTACCATCGGCGACACGAAGCTCGGCACCAGGATCAGCGGCTCGATGACGCGCTTTCCCGGCAGATCCGTGCGCTCCATCACGAAGGCGAGGACGCCGCCCATGGGGACCGCGATCAGCGTCATGCCGCTCGCAATCAGCAGCGAATTGACGAGCGCCTTCCAGAAATCCGAATCGCCGAAGATGAACCGGTAAGCGCCGAGCCCGACGGTCTTTCCGGCATCGAAGAACGGCGCCGACAGCAGGCTCTGGTAGAGGATCAGCGACAGCGGCGCGAGCACGGCCGCCGCCGTCAGCGCGATGGTCAGCGCCCGCGGGAGCCTGCGGGTGAGCGGCAGGCCGCGGGAACGGGCGCCCGCCGGCAGGGCGGCATTCGCTGCGCTGGTCATCGGCAGTCCCGAACGCAGTTGCGCCGCCGCGGCGAGACGCGGCGGCCGCTCGTGCGTACGACCCGGTGCGAGCTACTTCGCGCCCGCGGCCAACTCGCCCTTCCAGGCGCTGAGGAATTCGAGCCGCTTCTTCGGCTCGAGGTAGGCGGTGATTCCGGCGCTGACGGGAATCGGCTTCACTTTGCCGCCGAGTTGCTTGTCGAGCTTCGCCGCCGTGTACTCGGCGTCGACGTCGTTGCGCACCGCGAACAGCTCGACCGCACCGCCGATCACCTTCTGGCCGCGCGCCGACAGGATGTAGTCGGACCAGACCTTCGCCGCGTCGGGATGCTTCGCCGTCTTGCTGATGAACATGACGCGCGACAGCACGAGCGTGTAATCCTTGGGAAGCACGACGCCGAGGTTCGGGTCCTTCTTGGCGCGTACCAGCGCGTAGGCGCCCAGCACGTCGTAACCCAGCAGGTGCTCACCCGACGAGACCTTCTCCAGCATGTTGCCGGTCGCCGAGTAGACGCGGTAGTGGGTCTTGCCGAAGCCGCGCTCCAGGTCCTTCATGCCGGCGAAGTGCTGGGTGTCCTGCACGAAGAACATGAACCCCAGGCCGCTCTTCTCGATGTCGTAGGTCGTGACCTTGCCCTGGTATTTCGCCGACTCGGTGTTGATGATCCGTGCGAAGGATGCGTGGTCCTGCGGGATGTCGTTGCCGGTGACCAGACGCTTGTTGTAGATGAACACGCAGGGCTCGTAGGTCGTGCCCCAAGCCTGGTTCCTGTAGACCGCCCAGTGCGGAAGCTTCGGCGCTTCGGGCGACGCATAGGTCATCGCGTGGCCCTCGTCGACGAGCTTGACCTGGAGGTCCATCGCCGAGCTCCACATGACGTCGGCCGAGCCCTGGCCGGCGGCGACTTCGGCGATGAAGCGGTTGTACATCTCGGTCGAGTTGAGGTCGTTGTACTCGACCTTGATGTTCGGATACAGCGCCTCGAAGTCCTTGATCAGCGGCTGGGCCGCCTTGCTGTCGGTGGTGCTGTACATGACGACCTTGCCTTCCTTTTCGGCGGCGGCAACGGTCTTCGCGTAGTCCGCGGGGTAGCCCGCGGGAACCGATTGTGCGAAAGCGGGCAGGCAGGCAGCGGCGAGCGCGGCCAGCGCAATGCGGGTCAACATGGATGTTCCTCCCTGAAGAGCGCGGGCCCGGTGAGCGCCGCGACGCCGATTATAAGGGGAGACCTTAGGCGGCGGAAATGCGGGAGGATGATTCGATGCTGATTGCGAG
>JAJXTF010000241.1 GCA_021784125.1 Pseudomonadota bacterium
ACCATCAGACCCACCACCGCGGCCAGGTCACGACGCTCCTGACGCAGGCTGACATCGACGTCGGGGACACTGATCTCCTCCTGCTCCTTCCGGACCAGCCTGATTAGACCGCGACTGAGAAAGCACGCGTCACTAGACCGGAGCGTCAGGGCTGGGGCGCCTGTCGCAACTGCCTTCCATGTCATCAGACCGTACGCCTCGGCTGCGTCGAAGAATATGATCCCGAGATCGAAGGCGGAGCGGACCAGGCCGAAGGCGTCGGTTTTGTCGAGTGCCGAGGTGTAGCCGAAATTCAAGGCCATGCAGCCGAAACTGATGGCCAAGATCTGGGGCCAGGTAGCGCCTAGCTGCGTTTGGAAGGTGCGGCCATGATGGCCCCCTTTGCGGGCGTTAAACGTCAAGCCGACGTTCGCTCATCCACTTGACGATGGCCGGATCGCGGTGCGAGAAGAAACTGCTCGTGCCCGTCTCGAGGGTGGCGATCCCGGCCTGGCCGGCAATGCTCGCTGCGCGGGTCGGGATACGTCTTCCGCAGGCAAGCTCACCCTTTAACTCCACTGCAAATAAAACCATCGGAAACTGGTTCTCGCAGCGTGAGCAAGGCACGGCCCTCGGCCTGGCGAATAGCGGCATGCCCCTTGGCGCGGCGGCGGCCGGGCCCGTGTTCGGCGGGCCGGCTAGACAAACTGGGCATCCTGCATCTTCTGTATCTCGTCGTCGGCGAATCCCAACTCGCGAAGAATGTCCACTGTGTGCTGGCCGAGCGCCGGAATGCCATCCATACGGGGATCGAACGAGTTGTTTTCCGCCGCGGGCTTCAGTGCGGGCAGCCCCCCGACTGGCGACTCAATCTCGACCCATCGCGCGCGTTCCTTCAACTGCGGATGATTCCAGAGCTCAGCCATCGTGTTGACGCGCGCGTTGCCGATACGTGCCCCGTCGAGGCGCTCGACGACCTGATCCAGCGTCAAGGAACGAAAAACCTCCTCGATCAGCTGGCGCAACTCTTGGCGCCGTTCGCTGCGCCTGACATTTGTGCCGAAGCGAGAATCCCGCGCAAGTTCCGCGTCGCCCAGCACCTGCGCGCAGAACACCACCCACTCGCGTTCATTCTGGAGCCCGAGAAAGATCGTGCCGCCACCGCCCGTGGCAAACGGGCCGTAGGGATAGATACTCGGATGGCTCGCGCCCGAGCGCGACGCCTGAGGCTGACCGTCCATGGCGTAGTACAGGGGGTTGCCCATCCACTCGGCGATTGCGTCGAGCATCGACACCTCGATGCTGCTCCCCTCTCCGGTACGACTCCGCTGAATGAGCGCGGCCAGAATGGCACTGTGTGCATGTACGCCCGCGGCGATGTCAACAACGGAGATCCCGCTGCGGGCGATCTCGTCGGGGGTCCCTGTCAATGACAGGAGCCCCGACTCCGCCTGGATCAGAAGGTCGTAGGCCTTCTTGTCGCGATAAGGTCCGGAGCTTCCATAGCCGGAGATCCCACAGGTAATCACCTTGGGATGGGCGCGACGCAGAGACGCCGCGTCCAACCCCAGTCGATCGGCTGCCCCGGGCGCAAGATTCTGGATGAACACGTCCGCCTTGGCGAGCAGGCGCCGAAGGACATGCTGCGTCTGCGGCTGCTTGACGTCCAGGGTCAGACTCTCCTTGGATCGGTTGAGCCACACGAAATACGACGAAGCCCCGCGGGCGCGTCGATCATAGTCCCGGGCAAAGTCACCAGCGCCCGGCCTCTCGATCTTGATCACCCTTGCGCCGAGGTCGGCGAGCTGGCGCGTCGCAAGGGGCGCGGCGACGGCATGCTCCAAGGCGACCACGGTCACTCCATCCAATGGACGCGGCATCGTATTCCCTCAGAACGAACGCGGCAGCCCGAGCAGGTGCTCGGCAACGTAAGACAGAATCAGATTGGTGGAAATAGGTGCCACCTGGTAGAGCCGTGTCTCTCGGAACTTGCGCTCTACGTCATATTCATCGGCGAAGCCGAAGCCCCCGTGAAATTGCAAGCATGCGTTGGCCGCCTCCCAGCTCGCTTTCGCAGCAAGGTATTTGGCCATGTTCGCCTGCGCGCCACAGGGTTGCCCTGAGTCGAACAGCTCGCAGGCCTTCCAGCGCATCAGGTTCGCCGCCTCGACTTCGATATAGCTTTCAGCAATCGGAAATTGCACGCCCTGGTTCTGCCCGATCGGGCGGCCAAAGACCACACGGTCCTTCACATAGCGGCTGACCCGGTCCACGAACCAGTAGCCGTCGCCAATGCACTCCGCGGCGATCAGCGTGCGCTCGGCATTCAGGCCATCGAGAATGTAGCGAAAGCCTTGCCCTTCTTCCCCGATTCGGTTCTCCACGGGAATTTCCAGGTTCTCGAAGAACAGTTCGTTCGTTTCGTGGTTGACCATGTTCGGGATCGGCCTCACCGTCATCCCGGATTTCTCCGCCTGGCGCAAATCCACCATGAAAATCGACATGCCATCGGACTTGCGCTTGACGTCGGCGAGCGGTGTCGTGCGCGCCAGCAGGATCATCCAATCCGAATGCTGGACGCGCGAGATCCAGACCTTCTGCCCGTTAATCACATAACGATCGCCCTTGCGGATCGCCGTGGTTTTGATTTTCGTCGTGTCCGTCCCCGTTGTTGGCTCGGTCACGCCCATGGATTGAAGACGCCACACGCCGCTCGCGATCTTCGGCAGGTAATACGCCTTCTGCTCAGTAGAACCGTGACGCACCAACGTGCCCATGTTGTACATCTGGCCATGGCACGCGCCGGCATTTCCGCCGCTTCGATTGATCTCCTCCATGATCACGGAAGCCTCGGCGAGCCCAAGGCCGGAGCCGCCGTATTCCTGCGGGATCATCGCCGCGAGCCACCCGGCCTCGGTCAGTGCGTCGACGAACAGCGCTGGGTAGGCACGGTCGCGATCGACGCCCCGGTGGTATTCATCGGGAAACTGCGCGCATAGTGCGCGTACGCCGTCGCGAATGTCTTGGTAGGGATCGGGCGTGGTCATGATTGGGAGTGCAGCGAGCGTGTGGCGTCGAACCTGAGCGGCGAATCAATCGATTTCCGCGCTGGCCTGCATGGCGAGGCGACCGTCTGCGTCGCTGGCCCACAGGGCAAAGCGGCCCGGAGCCTCCTGTCGGCCAGCGACCTGAAATGGGTGGATGTCGAACAGTGGCCCGAGAGATTTGAAGGTGAAGCGTCGCACACGGGCTTTGGGATGTTCCGAGCGCAGCAGTTCGAGGAGGAAGGTGGCGATCAGCGGGCCGTGCACCACTAGGCCAGGGTATCCCTCGACTCCGGTTGCGTAGCTTCGGTCATAGTGGATCCGATGGCCATTGAAGGTCAGTGCCGAGTAGCGAAACAACAGCACAGGGTCCGGAACGATGGTGCGGGAGAAGGCGGCGTCGGTCGGAGCGGCCGGCGCGGTCGACAGCGGTGCACCGGGCGCTGGCGCCTCGCGGTAGACAATGTCTTGGGTCTCGTGAATCACGACACGCTGGTCGACCGACACGTCGTGCCCAACGGTTACGAACACCAAAGGGCCGCTGCGGCCCTCTTTGAAGTGGATCTGCATAATCGTCGAGCGGCGCAGCGCCTGGTCGCCAACGCGAAGGTCGCCGTGAAACGTGAAGCTGCCGCCTGCCCACATGCGCCGCGGCAACGCCACGGGCGGAAGAAACAGCCCGCGCGCCGGATGACCGTCTGGCCCCAGCGCATGCCATGGCGCCGCGGTCGTGAAGTACGTCCAGACCGCGAGTGGCGGGATGATGCCACGGTCGTTGACGCTGGATTGATCCTGGTCGAGGGTGGCGAACAGCGCGCGCAATTTGCCCGCATCGATCCGGTCCACCTGCTCCTCGCTGCGCCCGATCCAGCGCTCCAGTTCATGCACGTTGCGATTGTTCATAGTTGGAGAATGCGCGCCCTCGCGCGCTTTGACAATTCGTGATTTCTCAAGACCGTATTTGGCGGGGCGCAACACCTTCCATGCACAAGTGCTTCACGACCGCATCCCGGAGCATCGGGAGTCGTCCCCGGAAGAAGTGATCGGCTCCAGGCACCACGAGTACAGCATGGGCGTGCCGATTGGCCCACTCGAGCACATTGACGAGCGGAACCTGTTGGTCCAACTCGCCGTGGATGACGAGTGCCCCCTTTGGCACGTCGCCGGTGTCATACGCTCGGCCGCCTTCGACGATCCCCGCAGGCATCCCGGCGAGAACAACATGGGTCGCGGGCGCTGCATCTGCGAGGAGTCGCATGGCGACATCGGCTTGCACAAAGGCTCCGAACGAGAAGCCCAGGAGAGCAAGCGGGAGGCCGTCGAGTTGGCGCCGGAACACGTCGACGACCCGTCGAATATCCGCAGCTTCACCGTTCCGTCAGACTTGCTCGATCATGCGCAAACATGATCGAAGCTGACTTCCTGCTTCAATGAGGACGGTTTCACGCGCACCTTGCGGCGCACGTCAGAGCCTTCCTCTCGACAGGCTGAAACCGC
>JAJXTF010000242.1 GCA_021784125.1 Pseudomonadota bacterium
TCCGCGTTGGTGTCGGCCGCGAAGCGCGCATGCTGCGCACCGTCGATCTGCAGACCGAGCGTGGCGATCTTTGCGCGCACGTCGGGCTTCTGCAGGATGCGGGCGAATGCCCGATCCAGCTTGTCGACAATCCCCGGCGGGGTCCCAATCGGGGCAAGCGCGCCGCTCCATGTAGACACGTCGAATCCGGGGAAGCCCTGCTCCGCCACCGTGGGAACGTCGGGCCATACGGCACTGCGATTCTGGGTGGTCACCGCCAGCGCCCTGAGCCGCCCGCTCCGGACCAGCGTGTCGACGGTCCCGGTGAACGTGAACATGACCGGCACCTCGCCGGCGAGCACGTCCTTGGCCTCGGTGTTGGTGTCGACGTAGGGCACGTGCAGCATGTCCACACTGGCGCGCTGGGTGAGCATGACCGCGACCAGGTGGGGCGTGGTGCCGACCCCGGACGTCGCGTAGGCGACGCGTCCGGGCTCGCGGCGTGCGAGCGCGAAGAGTTCGCCCAGCGTCCTGACCCCGAGCGAAGGATTCACGACGATGAGCATCGGCGCGTTGGTCCAGCGCGTGATCGGCACGAATGCGCCGAGCGGATCGACCGCATGCGGCGCGTTGATTGCGACCAGGGTGGTCAGGAACACGCCTCCCACCAGCAAGGTGTAGCCGTCGGGACGGGACTTCGCGACGAAGTCGGCGGCGATGCTCCCCGACGCACCCGGCCGGTCGTCGACGACGACCGGCTGGCCGATGTCCGCGGCGAGCTTGTCGGCCACGATGCGCGCGACGGAGTCGACCCAGGTGCCGCCGGAGAACGGCACGACGATGCGGATGGGCCGGCTCGGATAGGGCTGCACCTGCGCGGCCGGCGCAGTGGACGCCGCGCATCCAAGGAGGATCGCCGCTAGCGCCGCGAGCGCGCGCCAGTCCCCGAGGCGCGTCCGGAATCGGTCCCGGGTCATGCGACCCTGCGCATCGCAAGCATGGCTTCCATCAATTCCGGTTCGTCCCAGGGCACGTCGACGGGATGCTCGCGCAGCCAGCGGCTCTCCGGATCGCGCAGCCACTCCGACGGGAAGTGAACGCACAGATGCTCCTCTCCCTCATCGAGGTCGGGGCGCGTCGTCGCGGGCGTGCCGGATACGGCGGCAAACAGCGCGGCGCACCCGTCGACGTTCATGGCCGCGCCGCGGTGGGTGCCGTGCGTCATGCGGCGGTTCAACTCGAGCATGTACGGTTCGCCGGTGCGTTCGTGGATCGCGAATTCCGGCGCGATGATGCCGGTCATGCCGAACCCCTGCGCGAGCCTGGCCGAGAAGTCGCGAAGCACGTCGGAGCGGAAGTAGCGCGAGACCGTGGAGGGTCCCTTGGGCACGCCGGCGACCTTTTCCACCGCCATCCCCGAGATCAGCGCGCCCTTCCAGGCGACGCCGGCATAATACTGGATGCGCCCGGGAATGTGCGCCTGAACGATTAGGTGCCGCGCGTACGCCTCGGACAGTCCGGTCGGATCGGGCCGCCTCAGCGTCGTGAACGCCTGCGCCAGTTCCGGCGCGCTCGAGCATATCGCGACGCCCTCGCCGGCCGTCGACTGCCCGCGCTTCACGACGACGGGATATCCGTGCGCGGCGGCGAACGCCTCGGCCTCGTGCGGATTCTCGACCACAACGTGCGACGGAACCCGCACGCCGAGCGCCGCCGCGGCGGAACTGAGGAGCGTCTTGTCTACGCTGGTGCGATAGAAGGCGGGGGCACCGAGCGACGCAGTGACCCGCAGGGCGAGTTCGCGCTGCAACGCCGGTTGCAGATTCCGCGGCGGAGCATAGACGAGCGACTGCATCAACCGGAAAGTGGTGTCGTCGCAGGGCAGCACCAGCGCGGGTGCAGTAGCCTTCACCATCGCAGCGAAGGCGTGGATCCACTGCACCTGAGTTGCGCTCTCCGGAAGATGGCCGATCCTGTTGACGAAGCGGCTATTCTCGGCGAGCGAACCCTTCGGCGCGAGCACGGAGACCTCGAAACCGGCCATCGCGAGGCAGCGCGACATTCGCGCCTGCGCGAGGGCGTGCGTCGCGGTCGAGGCGAGCAGGATGGACGCGCTCACGACGCCTCGGGCAGCCCTTCGATCAAGGCGGGGCCGGATGCGATGCGCTCGACCCTCCCCATGCGAAATCCCGCGGACGCGAGCAGGACCCGGAATCCTTCCGCCGTACGCTCCCGGCCACCGGTCATGACCATCATCGTCAGGTCCGCCATCGCCGCCGACCGCGCGGCCGGCGATGCATCGAAACGCTCCGGAAGCAGGCGCTCGATCACGAACAGCCTGCCGCCGGGAGTGATGGCGCGGCGACAGTTCCGAAGGATGACGCCGGCGCGCTCGTCGCTCCAGTCGTGCAGGACCTGGCAGAGGACGTAGCCGTCCGCGCCGCCGGGCAGCGATTCGAAGGCGTCGCCCGCGACCGCGGTGCACCGCGCCGCAAGGCCGGCATCGTCGATCCGGGCGCGCCCATCGTCTACGACGTCGGCCAGATCGAAAAGCACGCCGTGCATCGTCGGATGCTCGCGAAGCAGGGCGACCAGAAGGCTCCCGTCGCCTCCGCCGACATCGACAATGCTGCGCACGCCGGCCCATGCTTCGCTCGCGATGAGGGCGGGATCGACCCTGCGCACGAGCGCAGCCATTGCCTGGTTGAACAACGCGCCGCGCTGCGCGTGTCGCCGCCGGTACTCCCAGACATCCGTGCCGTAGAGGCGATCGAAGGCCACCTCGCCGTGCCTCACGCCGTGCTCGAGCTCGCCCCATGCCGCGTAGTGCTCGCCGCCGAGTGCGAACTCGGCCCACGCACGCAGCGACCCCTGGGCGTCGCCATCGAGCGTGGCGCCGAGGTCGGTCAGCGCGAATCGCCCGTCGCGATCCTCTGCGAGCACGCCGAGACTGGCGAGCGCATGGAGCAGTCGCTCGAGCGAAGGGGCGTGGGTCGCTGTGATTTCCGCGAGCGCCTGGACGTCCCGCGGTCCGTCGCGCAGCGCATCGGCCAGCCGCAGCCTGGCCGCGACGTGGATCACCCGCGAGGCGCGAAATCCCGCAATCAGCCGCAGCATTGCATCGTGTGGGGACTCGCGCGATATCGACACGCTCGGAATTCTACCTTCGCCCTCACCGGACCATCGGCAGCTGCGATCTCGTCGTCGAGTTCGGCGCGCCCGGCGATCACTGCCGGAAGAACGCCATGAATTCGTCCAGCGTCTGCTCGGGCGCTTCCTCGGCCAGGTAATGGCCGCAGGGCAGTGCCCGCCCGCGAACGTCGGTCGCGACGGCGGCCCAGTCCTCGAGCGGTTTGAACAGACGGTGGACCACGCCGCGCTCGCCCCACAACACCAGCAGCGGACAGCCGACCTTCTGCGCCTCGCTTTCGCGGTCGTGTTCGAGGTCGATCGACGCCGCGGCGCGGTAATCCTCGCAAGTCGCGTGGATCGTCTCGGGATTGGCGTAGCAGCGCTCGTATTCGGCCAGCGCGCGCGGGTCGAAGTGGTCCAGCCCGGTGCCCCAGCCGCCGAGCTTGCGGCGCAGGTAATAGGCGGGGTCCGCGCCGATCAGGCGCTCGGGCAGGTCGAAGGGCTGGATCAGGAAGAACCAGTGGTAGTACGCGGTCGCGAAAGCCATGTCGGTCGCCGCGTACATCGTGCGCGTGGGTGAGATGTCGAGCACCGCCACGTGCGACACGGCGTCGGGATGGTCGAGGCACAGCCGGTGTGCGACGCGCCCGCCGCGATCGTGGCCGGCGAGCCGGAAGCGTGGATACCCCAGGTCGCGCATCAGCTCGACCATGTCGGCCGCCATCGCGCGCTTGGAATATGCGGCGTGCGAATCGTCGGATGCCGGCTTGCCCGAATCGCCATAGCCGCGCAGGTCGGCGCAGACGACCGTGTAATGGCGTGCCAGCGCCGGCGCGACGCGGTGCCACATTACGTGGGTCTGCGGGTAGCCGTGCAGCAGCAGCACCGGCGGCCCGTCGCCGCCGACGACACAGCGGATCTCGCTGCCCGACGTTTCGATCCGGTGCGTCGTGAAGCCGGGGAAGAACGGCTCGTCGTTCATCTCAGTGGATCTCGGGATCGGGTGTAGGCGCCGTGCCTTCGAGGAAATCGAAATCGCAGCCCTGGTCGGCCTGCGTGATGTGGTCCTGGTACAGCGCGCCGAAGCCCCGCGCGAAATGCGGCGCGGGCCGCGTCCATGCCGTACGGCGCCGGGCAAGCTCGGCTTTGTCGACCTCGAGCTCGAGCCGCCGTGCCGCGACGTCGAGGGTGATCATGTCGCCGTCCTGCACCAGCGCCAGCGGTCCGCCGACGAAGGACTCGGGCGCGACGTGCAGGACGCAGGCGCCGTAGCTCGTGCCGCTCATCCGCGCATCCGAGATCCGGACCATGTCGCGCACGCCCTGCGCGAGCAGCTTCTTCGGGATCGGGAGCTGGCCCCACTCGGGCATTCCCGGCGCGCCTTGCGGCCC
>JAJXTF010000243.1 GCA_021784125.1 Pseudomonadota bacterium
CGTGGCGCACCCGCGTTGCGCCAGGGCCCACTCCGAGGACAAATCGATGAAATCCTGGTTACCCTTTGCCGGCATCCTTTCGCTGGGCGTGGCCATTCCTGCGGCGCTCGCGCAGGGCGGCGAGTCCATCCCGATGCGCGAGTTCTTCCGCCATCCCGATCGCGCCTACTACCGCATATCCGCAGACGGCAGGACGCTGTCGTTCATGCAGCCCTGGGAGCGGCGGATGAACATCTACGTCCAGCCGGTCGGCAGCAGCGCCTTGCCGTTGCGCATCACCGCGGAGAAGGATCGCGACATCGGCGACTACTTCTGGAAGGGGCCCGACCGCGTCGTCTACCTGAAGGACATCGGCGGCGACGAGAACGACCACGTCGTCGTCGTCGACAGGCACGGCGGCGCGCCGAAGGACATGACGCCCTACCCCGGCGTCAAGGCGCAGATCGTCGACGCGCTGCCCGAGTTTCCCGACCGCCTGCTGATCGGCCTCAACAAGCGCGTCAAGGAAGTGTTCGACGTCTACGACCTGGAGCTCTCCACCGGCAAGCTGACGCTGGTCGCGGAGAATCCCGGCGACATCACGGCCTGGGGCGCCGATCACGACGGGCAGATCCGCTACGCGATCGCGACTGATGGTGTGAACAACACCTACCTCTACCGGGAATCCGGCAGCGGGAAGTTCAAGCCGGTGCTGACGACGAGCTTCCGCGACCAGTTCGCCCCGCAGTTCTTCACGGCGGACAACCGCAAGCTCTACGTCGCATCGAACATCGGCCGCGACAAGGTCGCGATCGTTCTGGTCGACCCCGCGACGGCGAAGGAGGGGCAGGTCGTCTATGCCCGCGACGACGTCGACGTCGACGGAATCGTCTGGTCGCGCGAGCGCAAGCGGGCCGCGTACGTCGCCTACCAGACCTGGAAGGCGCAGCGCCATTACCTCGACCCCGATGCGAAGGTGCTGTTCGACGGCCTGGAGAAGAAGCTCCCCGGCTACGAGGTCATCATCCAGTCGACGACCGACGACGAGTCGACGATGATCGTCGCGGCGGTGAGCGACCGCACGCAGGGGCGACGCTACATCTACGACCGCAAGACGGACCGGCTGACCGACCTGGGCGAGGTCGCGCCCTGGCTGCCCGAAGCGAAGATGGCGGCGATGCGCCCCGTCACCTACACGACTCGCGACGGACTGACCGTCCACGGTTACCTGACGCTTCCCAACGGCGTCGCGCCGAAGAAGCTGCCGGTCGTCGTCAACCCGCACGGCGGACCGTGGGCGCGTGACGGCTGGGGTTTCAATCCCGAGCTGCAGTTCCTCGCGAGCCGCGGCTACGCGGTGCTGCAGATGAACTACCGCGGGTCGACGGGCTACGGGCGGAAATTCTGGGAGGCCTCCTTCAAGCAATGGGGCTTCAGGATGCAGGACGACATCACCGATGGCGTGCATTGGCTGGTGAAGGAGGGCATCGCCGACCCGAAGCGCATCTGCATCTACGGCGGCAGCTACGGTGGCTATGCGACGCTCGCCGGCCTGACGCAGACGCCCGACCTCTACGCCTGCGGCGTCGACTACGTCGGCGTGTCGAACCTGTTCACGTTCATGAACACGATTCCGCCTTACTGGAAGCCGTACCTGGCGATGCTCCACGAGATGGTCGGCGACCCGGAGAAGGACAAGGCGCTGCTCACCGCAGGCTCCCCCGCGCTCAACGCGCAGAAGATCAAGGCGCCGCTGCTGATCGCGCAGGGGGCGCGCGACCCGCGCGTCAACAAGGACGAGTCGGACCAGATGGTCGCGGCGCTGAAGGCGCGCGGCATCGACGTGCCCTACCTCGTCAAGGACAACGAAGGTCACGGCTTCCGCAACGAGGAGAACCAGTTCGACTTCTACGAGGCGATGGAGAAATTCCTCGCGAAATACCTCGGCGGGCCGGTGCGCTGATGTCGCGGATGTGGATCGTCGTGCCTGCGGCGGGCGCCGGCTCGCGCTACGGCTCGGGGCGACCGAAGCAGTACGAGGACCTCGCGGGCGCGCCGATGCTCCAGCGCAGCCTCGAGCGCCTCGCCGCGCTCGATTCCTCGCCGATCGTCGTCGCGCTCGCCCCCGACGACGCGGAGTTCGAGCGCGTGGTTGCGAGGCAGCCCGGGGTCGAGGCGTTGCGCTGCGGGGGCGAGACGCGTGCGGCGACCGTGCGCAACACGCTTGCGGCGCTCGTCCCGCGCTGCGGCGAGCGCGACTGGGTTCTCGTCCACGACGCCGCCCGACCCTGCGTGCCCCGAGACGCGCTGCGGCGCCTGGTCGATGTCGTCGGGGACGATCCGGTGGGCGGGCTGCTCGCGCTGCCGCTCGGCGACACGCTGAAGCTGGCCGATGCATCGCCCGACGCGCCGCGCGTACTGCGCACCGAGGATCGGCGGTCGCTTTGGCTCGCGCAGACGCCGCAGATGTTCCGCTACGGGATCCTCGCGCAGGCGCTGCGCCTCGACGCGGCGGGAGAGGCGACCGACGAGGCGCAGGCCGTCGAGATGCTGGCTGCAACCGGGGCCTGCGCGATGCCGCGGCTCGTGCCCGGAAGCGCGGCGAACCTCAAGGTGACCTGGCCCGGCGACCTGGCGCTCGCCGCCAAAATTCTCGAATCACAGGACGAGGGCGAGGCATGAACCCGATGCGCATCGGTACCGGATTCGACGTGCACGCGTTCGCCGCCGGGCGGGCGCTGGTGATCGGCGGCGTGACCATTCCCCACGACCGCGGGCTGCTCGGCCATTCCGACGCCGACGTCCTGCTGCACGCCATCGCCGATGCCGTGCTCGGCGCATTGGCGCTGGGCGACATCGGCGTGCATTTCCCCGACAGCGACCCGAAGTGGAGAGGCGCGGACAGCCGGCGCCTGCTGCGCGAGGTCGTCGCGCTCGCGGCGAACCGCTGTCATCGCATCGGCAACGTCGACACGACGGTGATCGCGCAGGCGCCGAGGCTCGCACCCCACGTCGCCGCGATGCGGGCGAACATCGCCTCCGACCTGGGCTGCGAGCTCGATTGCGTGTCGGTGAAAGCGACGACGACCGAGCGGCTGGGCTTTGCCGGGCGCGAGGAAGGCATCGCGGCGATGGCGAGCGTGATCCTGATCGCGATGGAGGAGGGCACCGGGCCCTGACCGGTCACGCGGGCGCGCAGGCCTTCAGCGTCACGCGCGCGATCGTGCCGCCGCCTTCGCGCGGCGCGAGGTCGAAGCTGCCGCCGTGCAGGCGGGCGATCCGGTCGACGATCGCGAGCCCGAGTCCCGCGCCCGCGGCGCCGTCCTCGCGCGTGCGCGCTGCGCTCGCCCGCGTGAACGGCTGCTTCAGGCGCTCGACGTCGGCGGCGGCGATCCCCGCCCCGCGGTCGGCAATCTCGATGACGACCGATCCCACGCGCGCGAGCAGCGACACCTCGACCGGCGGCGCGCCGTACGCGAGCGCGTTGTCGATCAGGTTGTTGACCAGCCTCGACAGCGACGTGGGCCTGATCCGCGAGTGCACCGCTGCGGCGCCGACGGGGGTCCAGTCGCCGACCCGCGTCACGTCATGTCCCGCGCGCCGGTAGCGCTCGACGCACAGGACGAGCGTTGCGGCGACGTCGACCGGATCGCAGGCAGCCGCCGTCTCGTCCCGGGCGAAATCGAGGAACTGGTTGACGATCCGGTCCATCTCCTCGATGTCGGCGACCATCCCTTCGCGTGTCCTTTCGTCGGTGGTGCGCAACTCGATGCCGAGCCGCAGCCGCGCGAGCGGTGTGCGCAGGTCGTGGGAGACGCCGGCGAGCAGCAGCGCGCGGTCGCGCTCGCTCTGGCGCAGGCTGGCGAGCATGGCGTTGAATCCGCGATTCACGGCCGCGATCTCCGAGGTGCCCGATTCCGGGAGCAGGGGTGGCGTTTCGCCGCGGCCGACGCGGTCCACGGCGAGCTTGAGCTCGCGCAAAGGCCGGGCGAGGTAGCGCGCGAAGACGAACGCGGCCGCGAGCAGCAACGCCGCGATGGTCACTGCCCACGCGAGCGCGCGGGTCGGGACATCGACCTGCCGCGGCGGCGGCAGCGGAAATCCGATCCAGTAGCCCTCGCCCCCTGCCTGCAGGCGCACGAAGATCTCGTGCAGGCGCGGCGCGAGACGCACCTCGGTGCCTTTGCCCAGGCCTTCCCGCAGCCGCTCCTCGAGATCGCGCAGCGTCGCGCCGACGGGTGCGACGCCGATGGTCGGGCGCTCGCGCTCGGCGACGATCCGGACGCCGTACTCGCGCCCGAGGCGGGCGAGGCTGTCGCGGCGAAACGGCCCGTCGACCCCTTCGAGCGAAGCGCGCAGCGCCTTCATCTGGACGAGCTTGGTGTCGTTGAACTGTCGCGCGATCAGCGCCGCGCGATCGCGGTTGAACAACAGGATCGTCGTCACGACG
>JAJXTF010000244.1 GCA_021784125.1 Pseudomonadota bacterium
CTGGTCGACAGCTTCTTCCTGCTGGGCAACTGGCACCTGCTCTGGTACGCGGCGATCGCCTGCGCGATCGTCGCCTGGCGCGACCTGCGTTCGCCGCGGCTGCTGCCGCTGGGCATCGCGATCGGGGTCGGCTTCGTGTTCCTGGCCGTCGTGTTCGCGTTCACCAACGCGCGCGACTGGGTTGCCAACCAGACGACGATCAATCGCGCCGTGCTGCACATCGCGCCGCTGGCCGCCGTCTGGATCGTGTTGCTGGCGTCGCAATGGATGGAACGCCATCGTAACCCGCGCCGCCAGGATGCGGTGCCGGCGACCCTCGAACCTCCTGCGCCCGCCGTGGCGCCTGTCACCCCCTGACACGCGTCGTGCACGAGCTGCGCGACGTCACGCTGGCGTGCATCGACACCGCCAATCACGCGCTTGCACTGCGCGCGCTCGACCTCTCGCGCCGCGGCCTCGCCTTCGGGCGCACGCTGTTCCTGACCGATGCGATTCCTGCCGACATCGACGTACCGCCGGGCATCGACGTCGTCGCGATCGACCGGCTCGCCTCGCGCGACGACTATTCGCGTTTCGTGCTGAAATCTCTGCTCCCCCACGTCGCCACCTCGCATGTCCTGCTCGTGCAATGGGACGGCTACGTCGTCAATGCCGCGGCGTTCGACCCGGCGTTCCTGTCGGTCGACTACGTCGGCGCGAAGTGGTACTGGTACGACGACGCGATGCGCGTGGGCAACGGCGGCTTCTCGCTGCGCTCGCGCCGGTTGCTCGAGGCGCTGCAGGATGAGCGCATCGGCCTCGTCGAAGCGGAGGACGTGACGATCTGCCGCGCCTTCCGGCCGCTGCTCGAGCGCGAGTACGGCATTCGATTCGCGGACGAGGCGCTCGCCGACCGCTTCGCGTTCGAGGCCGCATATCCGACGGGGCTGCCTTTCGGATTCCACGGGCTCTACAACTTCTGCCGCGTCGTGCCGCCCGACGAGTTGGCCGGACTCGCGCCCCGGTTCTCGGATGCGATCGCGGCATCACCGCAGCTCGGCCAATTGCTGCGCAACTGCATCGCGCTGGCGCAATGGGCGCCGGCCGCTGCGCTGGCGCGCCGGCGCCTCGACGTGCTGCCCGGCGACGCCGAAGCGAAGTCGCTGCTCGCGCGTGCCGAGGCCGGACTCGCGCAGGAGCCGCTGGTCGGTCGCAACGACCCCTGCCCCTGCGGCAGCGGCAAGCGCTACAAGCAGTGCCACGGCGCGCTGGGGGCAGCCGCCCCCGAGCCACGCGCCGCGCAGCAACCTGCGACGGGTGCCGGATCAGGCACCGCGCAAGGCGCGGCGCGGGCGCAGCAGGGAGTCGATGCGCATCGCCGCGGCGACATCGATGGCGCAGAGCGGGCGTACCAGTCTGCGCTCGCCGCCGATCCCGCGCAGCCGCTGGCGCTGCATTACCTCGGTGTCGCGCGCTACCAGCGGGGGCGCCTTGCCGAAGCCCTTCCGCTGCTCGAGCGCGCGGCGGCACTGGTTCCCGGCGAGGCCGAGTTCCACAACAATCTCGGGCTGGCGCTGGCCGCGCTCGATCGCAACGACGAGGCGATCGCCGCGTACCGGAGATCGCTTGCAATCAAGCCCGAACACGCGACGGCGTGGAACAACCTGGGGCTGGTGCTCCAGGCGACGAACCGCCTGCCGGACGCGATCGACGCGTTCCGCCATGCGCTGCGTCCTGCCCCCGATTTCGCACAGGCGCATTGGAACCTCGCGCTCGCCCTGCTTGCCCACGGTGACTATGCCGAAGGCTGGCGCGAATACGAATGGCGGCTGCGACTGCCCGAGCTCGGCGGGCGCGCGGCGCCGCAGCCCGCGCCGCGCTGGCAGGGCGAGGATATCGACGGGAAGACGCTGCTGGTGACGACCGAGCAGGGCCTGGGCGATGCGATCCAGTTCGTTCGCTACGCCTCGACGGTCGCGATGCGCGGCGCGCGCGTGATCATGCAGGCACCCGCGCCGCTGCGCAGGCTGCTGGCGAGCGCACGCGGCATCGCCTCGACGATCGCAGCGGGCGAGGCGGCGCCAGCCTGCGATCATTCGGTTCCGCTGCTGTCGATCCCCGGTGTCATCGGCGTCACTGCCGACGACAGGAGCTGCAGCGTGCCTTACCTGCAGTCGGACACCGCAAGGCGCACAGCCATCGCTGCGCAGATCGCCGGCATCGCGGGAGAATCGCGCCGGATCGGCGTCGCGTGGTCCGGTTCGCCGCACAACGCCAACGACCGGCGGCGCTCGCTGCCGCTGGCGGCGCTGGCGCCGTTGCTCGAGATCCCCGGCATTGCGTGGTTCTCGCTGCAGAAAGGCGAGGACGAAGCGCAGGTCGCGCAACTGCCGGCCGCGGCATCCCGGCTGCATCGCCTCGAAGCGCGCAACGATTTCGACGGCACCGCGGCGCTGGTCGACGCGCTCGACGCCATCGTCACCGTCGACACCAGCCTCGCGCACCTCGCCGGCGCGCTGGCGCAGCCTGTCCACATCCTGCTTCCTTTTGCCCCGGACTGGCGCTGGGGCACGCAAGGCGGGACGACGCCGTGGTATCCGACGGCGCGTCTGTACCGCCAGCCGTCCACCGGCGACTGGGCGGCTGCGGTCGAGCTGCTGCGGGCGAGGCTCGCGCGCTGAGCGCCGCCCCTCACCCTGCCCGCTCCCCGCCCGACGGGGAGCGGGTGCCGAGCGACCGCGAGGCGGGTGAGGGGTCGAGCAGCAATTGGGCGAAAGCCTCGACCGGCGCCCTGGTGTCGAACAGCAGGCCGCGGCCATCGCGCATCCGACGTCGCAGCACATCGCGCCATTGCGGATCGCGGGCGAGCCGCGTCGCCAGCCCGACGTAACCGGCACGATCCGCGGCGACGAGCTCGGGCACGCCGACGATGCGAAGCATCGCGGCGCTCTGCCTTCCGCGCATGAATGCGCCGGGCAGCGTCACGACCGGAAGGCCACAGGCGATCGCGTCGAGGCTGGTGTTGCCACCCGACCAGTGCAGCGTGTCGAGCATCGCATCGCACAGCAGGTTGACCCGCAGGTAGTCGTCGTGCGGCACGGGCGCCAGGATGCGCAGCCGCGCCGGCGCCACGCCCCGCGCATCGAGCGCGCGCGCCATCCTTTGCGCGAAGACGTCGGTGACCCGCGGATGCCGCCCGTCGAACATCACGAGCATGGCCTCCGGATTCGCGGCGAGCACCTCGGCGAACAGGTCGTCGTTGTCAGGATGCACCTTGAACAGCGACTGCGGGCAGAGGAACAGCGGTGTCGCCTCCGGCAGGCCGAAGCTCGACCGCGATCCCGGATCGGGCAGCGGGAGGCTCCGGTAGCAGGTGCCGACCCCGGGCAGCGTGAGCAGGGGCTCGGTGTAATGCGCAGCCGCATCGGGAGACTCCATGTCGGTGCAGCTGACGAAGCCGTCGATCGTAGCGTGGCCGGTGGTCACCGGATGTCCCCAGCCCGCGAGTTGGCGCGGTGCCAGCCGCAGCGCAGCCAGCCCGAAGGACGTCTGGTCCATCCCGAGCTCGGGATAGACCAGCACGTCCAGGGCATCGTCGCGGATCGCCGGCGCGACGACCGAGGGCCGCGCACGACTGCCGCCAAACTCGGTGAACCGGTCGGCGCGCGCCTTGATCTCGGTGGCGATGTCGTCGAGACCCGGACGCAGGTGATAGACGTGGACCTCGAAACGCTCGCGCGGCAGGTCGGTGATCCAGCTCCGGAAATAGCGTCCGGCGGTGCCCACGTGGAAGAACGCCGACGCGAATCCGACCCTGAGCTTCGACGACGGCGGACGCGCCGGTGTCTGCAGGCTGCGCCATTGCGGCGCGCCGATCTCGATGGCGCGCGCGACGAAAGCCGCATAGCGTTCCTGCAGGTCCCGGTCGTCGCGGCCCTGGTAGGCGAGGAAGAAATTCGACCAGCGCAGGCCATCGAGGACCTGGTCGGCGGTGAGACCCCTGACGAGGCGGTCGACGCCCATCCGCAACGCGTCGAGACCCTGCGCGTAGGCCTCGCGCTCGGCCTGCAATGCGGCGGCATCGGCATAGATCATCGGCAGCGACAGGCGCGCGCCCAGCGCGCCGCGCAGGTCCGTGCGGTCGGACTCGAAGGACCGGCGATAGGCCTCGCGGGCGCCGGCGATCTCGTCGCGTTCGGCGCGCACGCGCCCGAGGTTGAACCATTCGCCGGCGCTGGCCCCGGGCGCCATTGCGATCGCCTGCTCGTACCGCGGCTCGGCCTCGTCGAGCGCGCCGCGCTCGCGCAGCAGCCCGGCGAGCAGCACGATCGTCGCGCGCAGCGGCGGCTTGCCCGGTTCGACGGCGAGCGCGGATCTGGCGAGGTGCTCGGCGCGCGGAATGTCGCCGACGTC
>JAJXTF010000245.1 GCA_021784125.1 Pseudomonadota bacterium
GTGCGTAGATGGCGCCGGTCGCGGTGCCCGACACGATGAGCTGGATCAGATCGACCATGAATTGACCTCCGGAATGGGCCCGCGCCGGGCGCGGGCCCTCCGCAACCGCGGCGCCTCGCGCGCGTTACGCGCAAGGCGCCGAAGGTGCGGCCCGATCAGAACGGATGCAGCGGCGGCAGCGTCTCGAACACGACTTGCTTGCCGTTCTCGACCTTGCTCATGAAGCTCTCGCGGTCGATGTCGCCATTCTTGTCGAACGACACGTTCATCAGCACGCCAGGATGATCCTTGACCAGGACCGTCGCGCCGTGGAGGGCCGCAGCCAGCGCCTTGCTGTCGAACTTGCCGATCTTCTCGGTCATCGCCTTGACGACGTACATTGCCGTGTAGCCCTTGATGCCGTTGTGGTCGGGCTTGTACTTGAACTCCTTCTGGAACTTCTCGGCAAAGGCCCGGACCGCCGGGATTGGGGCGTCGGGGCTCAGGCCCACATGGGCGATCGCGCCGTTGGCCGCGGGCCCGGCGAGCTCGATCACCTTCTGGCCGGTGAGCGTGGTCTCGCCGACGCGCGGCTTGTTGTAGCCCTGCTTGGCGAGCTCACGCAGCGCGCGCGCCGCCTCCTCCTCGTTCACGTAGACGAACACGCCGTCGGAACCGGACTGCTTGACCTTCAGCACGGCGCCCGAGAAATCGACCTGCCCCTGGTCCGTCGAGACGTCGGCGCCGAGCTTGATCCCCTCGGCGTTGATCGCCTTGATGAACTCGTCGTGGCCACCCTTGCCGAAGTCGTTGTTGACCCAGATCATGTCGACGGTCTTCAGCTTCAGCGCATTCTTCATGTAGCGCGCCACCCGCGGCATCGCATTCGCCTGGGTGAACGACGTCCGGAAGATGTACGGATTGCCCTGCTGGGTGATGTTCGCCGCCTCGCCACCGGTGAAGTTGGTGATCTCCGCTTTCCGCGTCACTTCCATGCTGACGAATATCGAGCCGGAGAACACCGGGCCCATCACCACGTAGGCGTTCTGGTCGACCGCCTTCTGGGCGAGCGCCTTCGCCACGCCGGGGTTGGATTGCGTGTCGTTGAAGGTGTAATCGATCTTGCGTCCGAGGATCCCGCCCTTGGCGTTGATCTCCTCGACCGCCATCCTGGCGCCGTCGTTGAAGTTCGTGCCGGACACCGCGCCCGGTCCCGACAGCTCGACCAGCCCTACGATCGGAACCGGGCCGTTCTGCGCGGCCGCCGTTGCGGCGACGCCGAGCATCATCGCGCCTATCCATCCTGCAAATCGTTTCATTGTTGCCTCCTGGGTTTGACGGGGGAACTGCTACTGCACGCTGCGCCGGGCGCGAACGCCCGGCGAGTGATCGGTTGAAGGCTGCCGCCGCCGGCGCGGCATCGCGCGGTTATCATTGCGCGACGCAAGATCGGAACGGGAGAAGCCGTGGGAATGCAGCCGGTGTTGGGACACGAAGATGCGGCGATCGCGGTCGAGACGATCCGCGCCGAGCTCGCGCGCCGCGGCAAGTCGGCGGTCATCGCGGTGGCCGATGCGCACGGCGAGTTGCTGGCCCTGCTGCGCACGGACGGCGCGCCATTGAGCTCGATCGCCGTCGCGACCAACAAGGCCTGGACCGCGGCACGGTTGCGCCGGCCCACGCGGGTGCTCGGTACCGGCGTGCGTGCCAAGGGCATCGAGATGGGCTACTACGGCGATCCGCGGCTGACGGGCTTCGGCGGCGGCGTTCCGATCTGGGCCGGCGCGCAGGTCGCCGGCGCCATCGCCGTCAGCGCACTTTCCGACGAGGAAGACGAGGCGCTGGTGCTGCAGGCGATCGCCGCGCTCGCCAGCCGTGGCTACGCGGCCGAACCCGCGACCTGAGCCGCTGCGCTGCGGCTTCACAGAGCGCTCCCCATGCCGCCGTCCACGACGATCTGCTGGCCGCTGACATAGGCGGCTGCGTCCGAGGCGAGGAACACCGCGATGCCCGCGAGGTCGCGGGGCTTGCCCCAGCGACGCAGCGGCACCCGCGCATTGATGCGCTCGACGAATGCCGCGTCCTTGCGCAAGCCCGCGCTCAGGTCGGTCTCGAAATAACCCGGCGCGATGGCATTGCAGGTGATGCCGTGCTCGCCCAGTTCGGCTGCGAGCGAGCGTGTGAGCCCGGCGAGCCCCGCCTTCGACGCCGAATAGGCGTGGATCGTCGGGCGACCGAGCAGGCCGGTCAGCGAAGTCGTGAACAGGATGCGTCCGTGCCGCTGGCGCATCATCGGCAGCGCGGCCCGCTGCGCGAGCACGAAGCAGGCGTCGAGGTTGGCGCTCATCACGCGGCGCCAGTCGGCCATCTCCCATTCGGGCAGCGGACGCGCGTGATGGATCCCGGCATTGGCGATCAGAATGTCGAGCCTGCCGTGGCGCTCGACGACCGCGTCGACACCCGCGCGGGCGGCGGCGTCGTCGACGACGTCGAACGGGGCAATCGTCACGGCAAGACCTCGTGCGGCCAGTTCCTGCGCACTCGCCTCGAGCGTCGCCGGATCGCGGCCGTTCAGCACCACCGTTGCGCCGGCCTCGGCGAGACCCTCGGCCATCCCGAGGCCGAGGCCGCGCGACGAACCGGTGACCAGCGCGACGCGGCCGGCAAGGGAGAAGAGCGGCAGCGTCATCGCGGGGGGCGCGCGGACGCGGACGTGGTCGCAGATCGGTGGCCGATCGACATCAGATCGTCGCTTCGAGCATCCGCCGCAACTCGGGCGTGATCTCCGGCATGACGCCGAACCACGCCTTGAACGCAGGCCGCGCCTGGTTCAGCAGCATGCCGAGGCCGTTGACCGTCCGGTTGCCGCGCGCGCGCGCCGCGGCGAGCAGCGGCGTCGCTAGCGGGATGTAGATCGCGTCGGACACCAGCGTCTCCGGCGCAAGCGCTGCGAGGTCGAGGTCCAGCGGCGGCTGCCCGGACATGCCCTGGCTGGTGGTGTTGACCAGCAGCGCGACGTCGCCGATCGCCTGGTGCCGTTGCTCCCAGGGCAGGACCGTGATCGGTCCGCCGATCGCCTTCGCAATCGCCTCGGCGCGCGCCGGCGTCCGGTTGCAGATGCGGACATCGCGCGCTCCGGCGTCGATGAGGCTTGCGACGATCGCCCGCGCGGCACCGCCGGCGCCCAGCACCAGCACCGGGCCGGCATCGGCACGCCAGTCGGCCTGCGCGTCACGCAGGCTCTGCACGTAGCCGAAGCCGTCATTGTTGTAGCCGCTCAGCGTGCCGTCGGCCTCGACGACGATCGTGTTGATCGCGCCGATCCTGCGCGCGACGGGGTCGACGCGGTCGACCAGCTCCATCGCGGCGACCTTGTGCGGAATGGTGACGTTGCATCCGGCGAAGCCGAGCGCGGGCAGCCCCCTCAGCGCGGCAGGGAGCCGGTCGGGTTGCACGGGCAGCAGCACGTAGGCGCCGGGAAGCCCGTACTTCTGCAGCCAGTAGCCATGCAGCATCGGCGATCGCGAATGCCCGACCGGCCAGCCCATGACTCCGGCCAGGCCGTATTTGCTTCCTTCCGCCATCAAACTCTCCCCTCTGTTCGATCCGTCATGCGGCCTGCGCGGCCTGCCTCGTGCATTTTCCGCCGCCGCTGCGCCTGCGGCAGCCGGCCCGCCTCATTGCGACCCGCGCGCGGCTTCCGCCATCAGCCATTCGGCCGCTTTCCGCGCACGCGCGAGAATCGACGCCGGCGCGAGATGCAGATACTCGTCGTTGAACACCTCGAAGACATAGTCGCCGCGATATCCGGCGCGGTGGACCTTGCGGATGATCTCGCCAATGGTCTCGCGATGCGCGCTTTCGTTCGGGAACGACCGTCGGTGGTCGGCAGTCTCGGTGATGTCGCGCAGCTCGCCGAGGTAGTCGGCGAGCTGCACGAGGAAGATCCGGTCGCCGGGAATCGTGTCCAGCGCGTCGAGCGGCGTCCCGCGCGCGAGCAGGTGGAACGTGTTGATCAAAACGCCCAGATTGGGGCAGTCGGCACGCCTGACCGCCTCCCAGACGGCCGGGTATTCATTGATCCAGCGGGCCCAGGCCGGAGCGCCGAAGGCGACCCTGACGCCCCGCGGCGTCACCAGCGTCGCCAGCGCCCGGAGATCCGCGACAACCCGGTCCATGTCCGCCGAAGCGTAGGGAGAGGTCGTCGACGCGACCACCAGCAGCGGCGCGCCGATCGCATCCATCAGGTCCAGCATCGACTTCGCGATGTCGATCTTGTAGGTGTGCAGGTGAGCTTCGAGGCCTTCGTAGTCGCGCAGCAGCTGGAAGCTCGTGACGCGCAGACCGCTCGCGCGAATCGCGGCCACCGCGCCGCTGACCCCGCCGGGGTGCGATACTAGATCCTTCGCC
>JAJXTF010000246.1 GCA_021784125.1 Pseudomonadota bacterium
AGGACCCCTGGCCCGCCCTGCTCGCCCAGGTTGCCCGCCTGCTCGCGCCGGAGGGCCGGCTGTACGCGGAGGCCGGCAGGATGCTGTGCCCGCCGCCGGGGCTGTCGATCCTCCGCCATGCCAGGGCAGGGCAGGTGCATTATCATCTGCTTGCCCCTGCGGCCGCGCCCTGACCGTCCAGGCGACGCGGTGTCCGCCCGTCACCCGCCACCGCGAAGCCCCCGAAGATGAAAGTCGTCTACCCCGGAACGTTCGACCCGTTCACCCGCGGGCACGAGGATCTGGTTCGCCGCGCCTCGCGCCTGTTCGAATCCGTCGTCGTCGGCATCGCCGACAGCGAGGCCAAGCGGCCGTTCTTCAGCGTCGACGAGCGCCTCGCGATGACCCGCGAAGTGCTGCGGCCCTACCCGAACGTCGAGGTCCTGAGCTTCTCGTCGCTGCTGATGGATTTCGTCCACGCGCAGGGCGCGCGCGTGATCCTCCGTGGCCTGCGCGCGGTCTCGGACTTCGAGTACGAGTTCCAGATGGCGGGAATGAACCGCAACCTGCATCCCGAAATCGAGACGCTGTTCCTGACGCCCGACGAGAAGTACATGTTCGTCTCCGCGACGATCGTGCGCGAGATCGCGCGCTTCGGCGGCGACGTCTCCAAGTTCGTGCACCCGCTGGTCTCCGAAGGCCTGCGGCGCAAGGTCGCGACGCTCTGACGCCGCGGCAGTCGCCAGCCGCGATCACAAACCCCGACGCGAACGCAGGTCAAGCCGCCATGGCGCTGATGATCACCGACGAATGCATCAACTGCGACGTCTGCGAGCCCGAGTGCCCGAACGACGCGATCTCGCAGGGTCCGGAGATCTACGTCATCGACCCTGCGAAATGCACCGAATGCGTCGGCCATTTCGACAAGCCGCAGTGCCGCGAGGTCTGCCCGGTGGACTGCATTCCCGTCAATCCCGATTTCGTCGAATCGCACGACGCCCTGCAGCGCAAGTACGAGGCGCTGATGCGGGCGAAGGCGCCGGCAGATGCGCCGGCGCCTGCCAAGGATCGGGCTGCCTAGATCCGGCCGTCCGGGTTGCGCCGTCCGGGTTGCGCCGACCGGCAGGCGCGAGCGCGCCGGCCCGCCTCAGCCGTTGGCCGCGAGCGGCAGGCCTTCCGGGGCCTCGATGATCAGGTCGACCGCGGTGACCTGCTTGCGCAGTCCCTGACGCTGGGCCCCGACGGCCTCGCGCGCCTGCTCGAGCTCGACGATGCGGTTCTCGAGCTCGTCGCTCGCGCGGTGGATCCGGCGGATGCTGTCCAGCCGGCGACGCAGCTGGATGTGGTGCTCGCGCACCTGCGTCTCCAGCGGCGACATCACCGCCTTGAGCCAGGACTCGACGTCGCGATTCGCGACCTTGTAGATGTGCTTGGAACGCGATGCGATCGTCTCGAAGAACTGCCGCATCAGCGGGTACTTGGCCTTGCTGACCATGTTCCAGAGCGTGTTGAAGTGCGTGTTGTACGCGCGCTCCATCCGCTCGATTTCCTTCAGGTACTTGAGCACGGAGAACTGCGGCGGGACGAAAGTCTCGAGGCCGTGCTCGTGCGCGAAGCGCACGTACATCGCGCGCATCAGGTCGTGGATCTCGGCGGCCTGCCGGCCCGCCTGGTCGAAGTCGGCGCGCAGCCGCGCGAAGAACTCGCCCATCGCCTCGCGGACACCCTTGGTGAACGGGCTCTCCTCGATGCGCGTGCGGGTGCGCGCGGCGTTGTGGCGCAGCGCCGAGAGGCCGATGACGTCGAACAGGTCGTTCGTGTGCTGCGTGAACACGTTGCGCAGCGCGGTGTAGCGCGCGAGGCCTTTCTCGAAGACCTCCTTCTCCTCCTGCACGCGCGACATCATGTGGACGACGACGTCCTGGTTCTTGCCGCGCAGCGCGGTGAGCTCGGCGAGCTGCTCGGTGATGCTGTTGGCGCGCGAATCGAGGATCGAGCGGATCGACGAGGTCATTGCGCGCACCTCGCCCTGCGTCGCCGCGCCGACGAAGTCGCGCTTGGCGGGGATCAGCTTGCGCGACAGCGACTGCTCGAGCACCGGCAGGCGGCTCCGGGCGAGCAGCGCGTCGTCGCCGTTGACCTTGGCGAGCAGGGCTTTCTGCGCCGACACGGCGAACACCTGCGTGGGCGCGATGCCCAGCATCGACGCACTCTGGTCGACCTGACGGTCGATCTCGGCGTTGATCTCGACCTCGTCCTTCATGTCGTCCCACAGCCCGTCGATCTTGTTGAGGACGACCAGCCGCGTCGCGCGCGTGGCCATGTCCTCGCCGGCGAGGTGGCCGTTCCAGACGTCGAGGTCGGTCTTGGTCACGCCGGCGTCGGCGGCGAGCAGGAACAGGATCGCGTGGGCGGTGGGCAGCAGCGACAGCGTGAGCTCGGGCTCGGTGCCGATCGCGTTCAGGCCCGGAGTGTCGAGGATCACCAGCCCCTGCTGCAGCAACGGATGCGGGAAGTTGATGATCGCGTGGCGCCACGCCGGGATGTCGACGCTGCCCTCGTCACCGCGTTCCAGCGCGGCGAGGATGTCGTCGTCGCGGTCGCTGTAGAGGCCGTACTTGCGCGCGAGCGCCACCGGCACGCGCTTGACCTGCGACACCCGTGCCAGTGCCTCGGCCATCCGGTCGGCAGCGCCGAGATCGAGGGGGAAGCTGACCCACTCGTCGGCGTAGTCCTTGAATTCGCTGACCGACGCCTCCTTCAGCCGGGTCTCGATCGGCAGCAGGCGGATCGACGGCGGGCGCGATGGGTCGTAGAGCAGCTCGGTCGGGCACATCGTCGTGCGCCCGGCCGAGGACGGGAGCAGGCGCTGGCCGAAGTCGGCGAAGAAGATCGCATTGATCAGCTCCGATTTGCCGCGCGAGAACTCGGCGACGAACGCGACGACGAGCTTGTCCTGTTGCAGGCGTTCGAGGAGCTGCTGGACCTTGATGTCGACCTGCGCGTCGGCGAGATCCTGCTGCTGCAGCCATTCGTGCAGCGACGAGATTCCGGCCGAAAGGCGGCGCCGCCAGTCGGCATAGGCCTCGAAGCGGGCCGCAAGGTCGCGGGAGGGGGTCATGCGGACGGTTCTTCCGGGTTGCGCGCAGGGCTCTGGAGTCGGTTGGGCATACCAATCAACGGCAGGTAAGCACAAGTCGTGCCGCCGGGGAGGCGGGCGCGGGTGCATCTCGCGCCTGCGCACGGGGGCCGAAGGCCCCTCGCGTCGCGCGTCACAAGCTGCCGGCGCGGCGCATCGGGGGCGGCGGGGCCGCCTGTCCGCGCGGCCTGCCGGGCGCCGCAGCCATCCCCCGTCACCGCCGCTGGCAGCTCGGGCAGTGGAACGACGATCGGCCGCCGAGCCGCGTGGCGCGGATCGCCGTTCCGCACAGGTGGCAGGGCTCCCCGGCGCGCCCGTACACGAAATATTCGAGCTGGAAATAGCCGGCTGCGCCGTCGGAGCCGACGTAGTCCCGCAACGTGCTTCCACCCTTGGCGATCGCCTCGGTCAGGACTTCGCGCAGCTGCGTGACCAGTCGCGCGAGCCGCGGCCCCGAGACCTGGTT
Organism: Pseudomonadota bacterium; assembly: GCA_021784125.1. Classification (GTDB taxonomy): domain Bacteria; phylum Pseudomonadota; class Gammaproteobacteria; order Burkholderiales; family Casimicrobiaceae; genus VBCG01. The sequence goes on from JAJXTF010000246.1 coordinate 3,585, forward strand.
CGCGGCGAGCGCGGGACGGATGCCCGCGCGAAACAGCGCCTCGTTGGCGTAGATGTTCCCGACGCCGGTGACGACGTGGTTGTCCATCAGTGCGAGCTTGATCGCGCTGCTGCGCGTGCGCAGCGTTTTCCCCAGATAGCCGGCATCGAACGCCGCATCGAAAGGCTCGGGTCCCAGAAAGGCGAGCAGCGGATGCGCTTCCACGTCCGCCGCGACCCACAGCATCGCCCCGAAGCGACGCGGATCCCGATAGCGCAGCGTCGTTCCGTCGTCGAAGACGATGTCGACGTGGTCGTGCGCCCGCCTCGGAGGAGGGTCGCGCCAGATGCGCAGCGAGCCGGTCATGCCGAGATGGACGAGCAGCGCCGAGGCTCCGCTGCGCAGCAGCAGGTACTTGCTGCGGCGGTCGACGCGATCGATCGTCGCGCCGCGCATCCGCAGCTCGAGGTCGGGGGGAACCGGCCAGCGCAGGCGCCGGTCGTACACGTCGACGCGACGCACGCTGCGGCCGGTCACGTGCGGCGCAATGCCTCGCCGGGTGGTTTCGACTTCGGGAAGTTCGGGCATGGCGGATCCGGATCGCGGCCTCCGCCGGCGATTCGATCGCGGCAGCAGGCGGCGGCGAGTGCTGCTCTGACTATAGTAATCTAACCGTCGTCCCCGCCCTGTCCGGGACGCGAAGGCGTACCCACCGATGACCCCGTTTCGAATTCCTTCCCACGCCGTGATCGCGGCGCTCGCGTTCGCCGCGACCGCGGCAGCGGCGCAGACGACAGCCGCAGGCACACCGACGACAACCGCAG
>JAJXTF010000247.1 GCA_021784125.1 Pseudomonadota bacterium
GGCGCGCGCTGATCGGCGAGCCCGCCGCGATCCTGCTGGTCGAATTCATCGGCGACGATGCGGGCGGCCCTTCGCAAAAGCTCCGCGACCTCGCCGCGCTGATGGGCGACCTGGGCCTCCCGAACCGGGCGGTCGCGATGACCGAAGGCGCCGCGCAGAAGGCGCTGTGGGACGTGCGCAAGGCGGGCCTCAACATCATGATGAGCATGCGCGGCGACGGCAAGCCGGTGTCGTTCATCGAGGATTGCGCGGTGCCGCTCGAGCATCTCGCCGCCTACGTCGACCGGCTGACCGCGATCTTCGCGCGCCACGGGACCCGCGGCACCTGGTACGCGCACGCGTCGGTGGGAACCCTGCACGTGCGCCCGATCCTCGACATGCGTCGCGACGGCGCGGTGAAGATGCGCGCGATCGCAGAAGAAGCCGCGGCGATGGTCCGCGAGTACAAGGGCGCATTCTCGGGCGAGCACGGCGACGGTCTGGTGCGCAGCGAATGGGTCGCGTGGCAGTACGGGCCGCGCCTGACGCGTGCGTTCGAGGACATCAAGGACCTGTTCGACCCTGCCGGGATGATGAATCCGGGCAAGATCGTGCGCTCGTCGCGAATGGACGACACGAGCCTGTTCCGCTTTCCCCCCGGTCACCGGACGCTCGCGCTCGACACCGCGCTCGACTGGTCGGCGTGGAACGTCCAGAACGATCCGGCGACCGAGACGCTCAGCGCGCCGGGCACCGGCGGCGATCCCGCGCAGGGTTTCGCCAAGGCCGTCGAGATGTGCAACAACAACGGCCATTGCCGCAAGTTCGACGCCGGCACGATGTGCCCGAGTTATCGCGCGACCCGCGACGAGATCCACCTGACGCGCGGGCGCGCGAACACGCTGCGGCTCGCCCTCGCCGGCCGCTTCGGCGACGACTTCGCATCGCCCGAAGTCCGCGAAGCCCTGGAGCTGTGCGTGGGCTGCAAGGGCTGCCGCCGCGAGTGCCCGACCGGCGTCGACATGGCGAAGATGAAGGTCGAGTTCCTGCACCACTGGCAACGGCGGCACGGCCTGCCGCTGCGCGACCGGCTGGTCGCCTTCCTTCCGCGCTGGGCACCGTGGGCGTCGCGCATCCCCGGGCTGCTCAATCTGCGCGACCGGGTCCCGGGCCTGCCGCGCCTGACCGAGCGGATAACCGGCATCTCGCGTCACCGCTCGCTGCCGCGCTGGCGGCGCGACACGTTCCTGCGCGATTGGCGCAAGGAATCCCGGGGCACTGCGGCCGACGTCGTGCTGTTCGTCGACACCTTCACCGACCGCTTCGAACCCGAGAACGCCCGTGCCGCAATCGCCGTCCTGCGCGCGGCGGGCTGTCGCGTCGACGTCGCGATGCCGTCGGCGAACGATGCCGAGCCCGCGCGCCCTCTGTGCTGCGGCCGCACGTTCCTGGCGCATGGGATGGTCGACGAGGCGAAGCGCGAAGCCAGGCGCGTCGTCGACGCACTGGCGGGTCCGGTGGAGCGCGGCGCGACGGTCGTCGGTCTCGAGCCGTCGTGCCTGCTGTCGCTGCGCGACGAGTTCCTGGTGATGGGTCTCCCCGAGGCGGCCCGACGCATCGCTGCGCAATCGCTGCTGGTCGAGGAATTCCTGGTCCGCGAGCACGCAGCCGGCCGGCTCGATCTCGCGCTCACCCCGCTGCCCGAAAAGCGAGCCCTGGTCCACACCCATTGCCACCAGAAGGCTTTCGATGCCGCCGCGGCGACGCATGCCGCGTTGCGGCTGATCCCCGGCCTCGACGTCCTGCCGATCGAATCGAGCTGCTGCGGCATGGCGGGCGCGTTCGGCTACGGCAGCGCGCATTACGACGTATCGATGCGCATGGCCGAGGCCGCGCTGCTGCCGGCGATACGTGAGGCGGGCCCCGACACCCTGGTCGTGGCCGGCGGCACCAGCTGCCGCCACCAGGTCGCCGACGGTACGCGCACAAGCGGCCGCGTCGATGCGCTGCACGCGATACGCGTCATCGAGCGCGCGCTGCCGCGCCATGGGAACCGCGACCGCGCGCCTGCGCGGCCGGCTGCGGCGCAGTGCGCCGGCGACGCCGATGCCTGAGCCGACAATGGGCGCGGCCGGCGACGATGCTCCCGAGGACCCGGGCGCGATCGTCGCGGGCACCCTCGCGGACTATCAGACGCGCGCGCAGCTGTTCTGGGAAGGCACGCGCGACCACGACGTGAGCCAGAACCTCGATGCGCTGCTCGGCGCCATCGAAGCGCCGCCCCCCTGCGCGATCCTGGACTTCGGCTGCGGTCCCGGGCGTGACCTGCGCGCGTTCCGGGTACGCGGTCACCACCCGATCGGCCTCGACGGCACTGCGAAGTTCGTGGCGATGGCGCGCGAATTCAGCGGCTGCGAGGTCTGGCAGCAGGACTTCCTGGCGCTGACGCTGCCCGACGCCCGTTTCGATGGAATCTTCGCCAACGCGACGCTGCAGCACGTACCGTCCGCGGAGCTGCCGCGCGTCCTCGCCGAACTGCGGGCGGCGCTCAAGCCCCGCGGCGTGCTGTTCGCCTCGATCCCGCACGGCCATGGCGAGGAAGGCTGGAACCGCGGCCGCTACGGCGTCCATCACGACCCGGCAGCGTGGTTCCGCCACCTCGAGGCGGCGGGTCTGGTGCTGGTCGATCACTATTACCGCCCGGCGGGATTGCCGCGCGAGTTGCAGCCCTGGCTCGCGACGGTCTCGCGCAGGATCCGCTGAAGGCGGCTGAGGCGCCGCCGGCGGTCGCTGCAGGGTGCCTGCGCGCAGCGCGGATCAGAGCCCGGGTTCGGCCGGCGTGGCCGGCGACTCTTCCGACCCGGACCCCTCGGTCGGCGGTGCGGCCGCTCGATCGAGTTTGCGCTGCTTCTTCTCTTCCTTCTTGCGCTTCTTTTCCAGCTCTTTCTGGCGTTTCTGAAACTCGAAATTGGGCTTGGCCAAGTGGGCGTCCTCTCTGATGCCGCATCCGAAGGTAAGCGGCGAATGGATGTGGATAGCCTTTTACCCCAAAATGGCGGTTGGCACCACCGGCCGGTCACGGCTTCGCCGTGGCCGCGCTCCATAACGACTGCACGGGAAGGAACATGCGTACCACCACCCAAAGCTTCAGGCTTCTCCTTTCGTCCCTGCTGTTCCTGACGGCCGCCGCCGTCGCGCAGGCCCAGACGCTGCGCATCGGGCTCGCCGAGGACCCCGACGTCCTCGATCCGACGCTGGCGCGGACCTTCGTCGGCCGCATCGTGTTCTCGGCGATGTGCGACAAGCTGTTCGACATCGACGACAAGCTCAACATCATCCCGCAGCTCGCCACCGGCTACCAGTGGTCGGCCGACGGCAAGGCGCTGACGATCAAGCTGCGCAGCGGCGTCAAGTTCCAGGACGGCGAGACGATGGACGCCGCCGCCGTCAAGTACAGCATCGAGCGCCACAAGACCATGGCGGGATCGAACCGTCGCGGCGAGCTCGCGCCGGTTTCGAGCGTCGACGTCATCGATCCGTCGACCGTTCGCCTCAACCTCTCGGCGCCGTTCGCGCCGCTGCTCGCCCAGCTCGCCGACCGCGCCGGCATGATCGTGGCGCCCAAGGTCGCCCAGGCCGAAGGCGACAAGTTCGGCAGCAAGCCGGTCTGCGCCGGCCCCTACAAGTTCGTCGAGCGCGTCGCGCAGGACCGCATCGTCCTCGAACGCTTCCCGGACTACTGGAACAAATCCGCGATCCACTTCGACAAGATCGTCTACCTGCCGATCCCCGATTCGACGGTGCGGCTCGCCAACCTGCGTTCCGGCCAGCTCGATTTCATCGAGCGCGTCGCAGCCTCCGACCTGCCCCAGATCAAGGGCGACTCGCGTCTGCAGGTCTCCAAGATCACCGAAATCGGCTACCAGGGCATCACGATCAATGTCGGCAAGAGCGACCAGGCGCAGAAGAACCCGCTGGGCCGCGATCCCCGCGTGCGCGAGGCTTTCGAACTCTCCCTCGACCGCAACGGCATCGTGCAGGTCGCGATGGACGGCGAAGCCGATCCGGGCAACCAGTGGGTCGCGCCGAACAATCCTTTCTACGCGAAGAACGTCCCGATTCCCGCGCGCAACATCGCCCGCGCCAAGGAGCTGCTGAAGGAAGCCGGCGTCCCGAATCCGAGCTTCACGCTGATGACGCCGACGACGGCCGACGCGCAGCGCGTTGCCCAGGTCGTGCAGGCGATGGCCAAGGAAGCGGGATTCGACGTCAAGATCCAGTCGACCGAATTCGCGACCTCGCTCGACCTCGCCGACAAGGGGCAGTTCGATGCCTACGTGCTCGCATGGAGCGGTCGCGCCGATCCCGACGGCAACATCTACAGCTTCGACGCC
>JAJXTF010000248.1 GCA_021784125.1 Pseudomonadota bacterium
ACGGTGCGTAGAGCAGCAGCGACACGGTGACCAGCGGCAGATCGAGGGGCGCCAGGCGGGCATCGTCGCGCACGCGTATCCGATGCGCGGGAAAGGCCCATGCCGTCAGGGCGACGAGCGCCAGCACGAGCACCGCCACCAGCGGCAGCATCGCGAGAACGAAGTCCCCGAAGGAATTTCCCCATTGCTGCCACAGGAAGATGTTCTGCGGATTGCCGATCGGCGTCAGCGTGGACCCGACGTTGACCGCGAGCGCCTCGAACACGATCAGCCGCGTCGAGGGGAGGTGGGCGATGCGCGCGAGCCCCAGCGTCAGAGGAACGACGACGAACAGTGCGACGTCGTTGGTCAGGAGCATCGACAGCAGCGCCGCGGAGACGACCAATCCCAGCGCGGCGGAACGCTCGGACGTGACGCGCCCCATCAGCCAGTGGCCAAGCCGCTGCAGCGCGCCGCTGGCCTCGACCCCCTTGGTCAGCAGCAGCAGGCCGGCCAGCGTCGCGATCGTCGGCCAGTCGACGCGCGACGGGTAGGCGGCGACGCCCGAAGGCGCGACCAGCGTCAGGATCGCGAGGACCGCGACGAGTCCCAGGAAAAAGCGGTCGCGGCGCAGCGCCAGCAGGTAAGGGGGAAGCAACTGCAACACGACCGTGCGAGCGCCCCCGCTAGCCGATGCGCTCGCGGCGCCCGCGGCCCATCAGGTCGGCCAGCACCGCTGCGAGCAGCACCACGCCGACGACCAGTGGCTGCCACTGCGCCTTGATGTCGAGCAGGTTCATCCCGTTGATCACCATGGCGAGGATGGTCGCACCCAACGCGGTTCCGAGCACACTGCCGACACCGCCGAACAGCGACGTGCCGCCGATCAGCACGGCGGCGATCACCGGCAGCAGCAGCGGCTCGCCCATGCCCGAATCGGCGGCATTGACGCGCGCGAGGAAGACCAGCGCGGCGATGCCCGCCATCAGGCCGCTGACCACGTAGACGAGCAGCAGCCGTTTGCCGACCGGAATGCCCGACAGGCGCGCCGCATCGCGATTCGCGCCGATGGTGTAGAGCTCCTGGCCGAAGTTCGTCGCGCGGGTGAACAGCGTGGCCGCAAGCAGCACGACGCCCATCAGGTAGACCGGCACGGGAATCCCGAGCAGGAAACCGGTGCCCAGCGCGCGAAACGCGGCCGGGAAGCCGTAGATCTCGAGACCCCCCATGTAGTGGAAGGCGAGTCCCTGGAGGATCCAGAGCATCGCGTAGGTCGCGAGAAAGGGCGGCAGGCGAAGCAGCGTGACGGCGAACCCGTTCAGGACGCCGACCGCGACGCTGCTGCCCAGCGCGATCGCCGCGCCCAGCCATGGCGATCCGGACTTGATCGCGGCTGCGGCGAGGCAGGCCGACAGCGTGAGGTTGGCGGCGATCGACAGGTCGAAGCCGCCGGCCACGATCACCAGCGTCAATCCCGAGGCGAGCAGGAACATCAGGCTCGCCTGGCGAAGCACGTTGAGCAGGTTTGCCGTCGACAGGAAGGCATCCGTCGACAGCGCGAGCACGATCCCGATCGCGGCGATCAGGCCGATGCGAAACGCCAGCGCGACGTTCTCCGATCCGACGCGATGTCGCCAGCGCTCCCGCGGGGCCGCCTCCGCCGCCAGAGCGCGCTCGCGAAGGCCGCTCATGCGGATTTCCTCGCCTTGCGCAGGCTGTCGATGACGATGACGACCATGATCAGCACGCCGATCGAGACGACCTGCAACGACGATTCCACCCCGAGCAGGTCGAGCGCATTGCGAAGCACGGCGATCGTCGCCACCCCGATGGCGGTGCCGAACAGCCGGCCGTCGCCGCGCTCGAAGGACGTTCCGCCGAGAACGACTGCTGCGATCGCATCGAACTCCATGCCGATCGCCACCGTCGGATGCGCGGCGTTCATCCTGCCGGTCAGCAGCAGCGCCGCGAACCCCACGACGCATCCCATGTAGACGTAGACGGCGACATGCCATGCCCAGGCGCGCGCACCGGCGAGCACGAGCGCGTCGCGGTTGCCGCCGATGGCGTAGACGTAGTTGCCGAAACGCGTGCCGTAGAGGAGCACGTGGGTCAGCCACCAGGTCGCGAGCGCTGCCAGCACCGGGTACGGCACTCCCAGCAACGACCGGGAATACAGCGCCGACACCGCCGGACCGAGACCGGAGACCGCATTGCCGTCGGTCAGCACCAGTGCGATGCCTTGCGCAATGCCCAGCGTGCCGAGGGTGACGACGAACGGCGGCAAGCCGAGCAGCGAGATCAGCATGCCGTTGCCCAGCCCGAACGCCGCGCCGACGGCAATCGACAGCGCCAGCGCGGCGGACAATCCGTGCCCGCCGGCGAGGGCGAGCGCCATCGCCACGCTGCAGAGGCTCAGCACCGCGCCGGCCGACAGGTCGAGGCCTTCGCTCATGATGACCAGCGTCATCGGCATCGACAGCATCAGCAGGATCGCGCCCTGCAATCCGAGATTGGTCACGTTGCGCGCGCTGGCAAAGCCGTGCACGCCCAGGATCGCGAGCACGACCACCGTGAGCCCGATGGGGACGATCGCCGGCAAGGGGCGCGGGCGGCGAACGACGGCGAGGGTGCCGGCCTGCATCGGTTCAGGTGCCGTGCATCGCCAGGCGCAGGATCGCTTCCTCGGACAGTTCCGAGCGCGCGAGCTCGCCGCGGACCCGGCCGCCGCGCATCACGTAGGCGCGGTCGCAGACGTGCACGATCTCGGCGAGCTCCGAGCTGATCAGCAGCACGGCGGCACCCTGGGTCACGAGCTCCTCGATCAAGGCGAAGATCTCGCTCTTGGCGCCGACGTCGATGCCGCGGGTCGGCTCGTCGAAGATGTACAGGCTGCAGCCTGCAGCGAGCCATTTGCCGATGACGACCTTCTGCTGGTTGCCTCCCGAGAGCACGCGGGCGTGGCGGCGCGGCTCTGCCGGCGTGATGCGCAGGCGTGCAATCAGCTCGCGCGCCCGGTCGACGGCGCGCCGCGCTCGATAGCCGCCCCGGGGAAAGAGCTTCCACAGGCTCGCCGCGAGGAGGTTGTCCTGCGTCGAGCGCTTGAGCGCGAGGCCTTCGTGCTTGCGATTCTCGGGGATCAGCGCCACGCCGCGGGCGGCGATGCGCTCGGGGCCACCGTCGACGCGGGTGCCGAAGACCCGCACCTCGCCGCCGGCGATCGGGTCCGCGCCGAAGACCGCGCGCGCAACCTCGGTGCGCCCCGCACCGACCAGGCCCGAGAGCCCGACGATCTCCCCGCGGCGCACGGTGAGATCCACGCCGTCGACGCCGGTGGCGGTGCGCAGGCCGCGCACTTCCAGCGCGGGCTCGCCCGGCGTCGCGAAATGCCGGCGCGCATAGACGGTGCCGACCGCGCGCCCGACCATCAGGCCGATCAGCTGCTCGGGGGTCGCATCGGCGACCGCCATGCCGGCCACGCGCCTGCCGTCGCGCAGGACCGTGATCCGGTCGCCCAGCTCGAAGACCTCGTTCAGCCGATGCGAGATGTAGACGATGGCCACACCCGAAGCGCGAAGCTGGCGGATCACCTTGAACAGGGCGTCGGTCTCGCGGTCCGAAAGCGCGGCCGTCGGCTCGTCCATCACCAGGATCCGCGCCTGCTGCGACAGCGCCTTCGCGATCTCGACCATCTGCTGCTGGGCGACGCCCAGGTCGACGGCCAGCGCGTGCGTGTCGTAGTCGAGGCCGAGCGACGCGAGGATCCCGGCAGCCTCGCGATGCATCCGGCCGCGATCGACCAGCGGCGAACCGCGATGACGCGGCTCGCGTCCGAGGAAGATGTTCTGCGCGAGGTCGAGGAAAGGAACCAGCGAGAATTCCTGGAAGATCACGGCGATGCCGAGCCTGCGCGCGTCCGCGGGGGAGGCGATCGCCAAATGCTGGCCGAGGTGCAGGAACTCGCCGCCGTCGGGACGGTAGGCGCCGCAGAGGACCTTGATCAGCGACGACTTCCCGGCGCCATTCTCGCCGAGGAGCATGTGCACTTCGCCGCCGCGGATCTCGAGGCTGACGTCGTCCAGCGCACGGACGCCGGGAAAGGCCTTGCTGACATGCCGCAGTTCGAGCAGCGGCGCCTTCGCGGAGCGCTCCGCGGACCTTGCATCGGCACCCGTCATCGTGGAGCGGACACCGGTCCTAGCCTCGCGGCCGGATGGCGATCATGTCGAGCTCGACCCGCGCACCCGGAGTCGACAGCGAATTGATGCAGATCGTCGTGCTCGCGGGCTTCCAGTCGCCGAAATATTCCTTCAGCACCTCGACCATGCCGTCCATGTCGCGCATGTCCGTCAGGTATTTCGTCACCTTGACAACGTGCCGCCAGCTCA
>JAJXTF010000249.1 GCA_021784125.1 Pseudomonadota bacterium
GGGTCCCCGTTGCCGCTGCGGGTGCCGCGCCGGCTTCGGGTCCTGCTCCCGCGTGTGACGCCCGTCCGGCCTCGGCGCCGGCGAGCGCGCCCGGCGCTTCGATGACGTCCACGGGCAGCTCGAACGGCGTCGCGTCGCGGCCGTCGGCGGCGTGCAAGGACGCAGCGGCGTCGGACGCCGCCGCACGCGCCGCGTCCGCGGAGAACAGCGTCGGCTCGACGCGGGCATCGGAATCCGGCTCGGCGACCATCCGGCGGCCGGCGTCGGTGCTTTCGACGCTGTGCCGGAACCGTCGCTCCTGCAGCGCGTTGTAGACCAGGACGCCGACGACGAGCAGGACGCCCGCGGCGATCAGGCCGATCTGCAGCGAGCTCATCCGCCACGCGCGCGCGGCGAAAACATCCGGTCCGCGCGAGAGTTACCGAAGGGCGCCATCATGTCGCGAAGTATAGCGCGCGCAAGGCGGGCGGCAGTGCAGCGGATCAGGTCGCAAGGGTCGCCGGCGCGGTCTCGGCGAGCTCGAGCGCTTCGCTGATGTCGACGGCGACCACGCGGGACACGCCCGGCTCGGGCATCGTGATGCCGACGAGCTGGTTCGCCATTTCCATCGTGATCTTGTTGTGCGAGATGAACAGGAACTGGGTTTCTCCGGACATGCTCTTCACCATCTCGCAGAAGCGGTGGGTGTTCGAGTCGTCGAGCGGCGCATCGACCTCGTCGAGCAGGCAGAACGGCGCGGGATTGATCTGGAACAGGGCGAAGATCAGTGCAGTCGCCGTCAGGGCCTTCTCGCCGCCGGAGAGAAGATGGATCGACGCATTGCGCTTCCCCGGAGGCTGCGCGATCACCTGGACGCCGGAATCGAGGATCTCCTCGCCGGTCAGCAGGAGCTTGGCCTGGCCGCCCCCGAACAGGGTGGGGAAGAGCTTCGAGAAGTTTCCGTTGACGATGTCGAAGGTCTGCTGCAGGAGCTCGCGCGACTCGCGGTCGATCTGGCGGATCGCCGATTCCAGCGTCTGCAGGGCCTCGGTCAGGTCCGCCGACTGGCGATCGAGATAGCTCTTGCGCTCGGTCGCCTGTGCAAGCTCGTCGAGGGCGGCGAGATTGACCGGTCCCAGCGCCGCGATCTCGGCGGCGAGACGCTCGATCTCCGCGGGAAGCGTCCGGGGGCTGCCCCAGGCCTTCAGCGCATCGGGCAGGGCCTCGACATTCGCGTGCGCTTCGGCGAGCTGCTCCACGTACTGCTGCTCGGACAGCGCCGCGGCCTGCTCCTTCAGCTGCATGTCCTGGATCTTCGCGCGCGCCGGCTCCAGCTTCTGCTCGGCCGCGAGCCGCGCCTCATCGGCGGCGCGCAGGTCCGCGGCCAGGGTTTCCTGGCGATCGCGTGCGGCAGCGAGCGCCTGTTCCGTCGCCGCCCGCTCGCCGAGCTGGCGCTGCAGCGCCTCCTCGACCGGCGACCAGTCGATCGACTGTCGCTCGCTGGCCCGCTGGGCGAGCAGGCCTTGCTGCTGCGCGAGCTGCGCGGCCAGCGATTCGCGCCGGCGCGAGATCTCGACCAGCCGTTCGCGACAGCTGCGCTCTGCGAATCCCGCCTCCTGCGCGGCGCGTTCGGCCGCACGCAGGCGTTCGCGCGCACGGGCGAGCTCGACATCGGCCTCGTTCCTTGCGTGGCGCGCGGCTTCGCGCCGCGCCGTTTCGTCGTGGAAACGCGATTGCATGTCGGCGATCCCGGCCGCGATCGCGCCATGCTGCGCAAAGGCCTGCGCGTGCTGGACCGCGAGATCGTCGGCTTCCTGACCGATCTGGGCGCGCCGCAGCGCGGCGGCCTCGGCTTCCTTCTGCAGCTGGACCACCTCGAGCTCGAGGTCGTGGCAGCGCCGCTGTTGCGAGGCCAGCGCGACGCTTTCCTGGTGATATGCGTCCTGCCGCGCCTTCAGTTCGATCTCGACGGCATCCAGGGCGGCACGGGCAGCGCCCGCGGCGATCCGCGCGGCATCGATGCCCGTGGCGAGCTCGGCCAGTTCGCGCTGGCGCGCGAGGACGCCGTGCAACTCGCTGTCGGGGGCGAAGAACGCAATGCCCTGCGCGCTGACCCAGTGCCCCTGTGGCGTGACGAATGCTTCGCCGGGCAGGAGGGCTTCCCGATCGGCGAGCGCCGCAGCGAGATCGGCGCGGCAACGCACGCCGTGCAGGCAGTCGGCGAGAAAGCGTGCGACTGCCGGCTGCCCGGTGCGCACCTTGGCGAGCAGCGCGTCGGCAGCGACTGCGCGGAGTTCGCCGGCAGGCGCGTCCGCGTAGACGGCGAGCCGCCCCGGCGGCCTCGCGTCGCCGACGAAGGCGAGCGCATCGTCGAGGCGCGCGAGCTGCAGCGCATTGAGACGCTCGCGCAGCTGGGCCTCCAGCGCGTCCTCCCAGCCCGGTTCGATGTCCAGCACCTGCCACAGCCGCCTGGCGTCAAAGAGCCCCTGCCCGCGCAGCCAGGCGTCGATGTCGGCCCCGCGCCCGATCTTCGCCTGCAGCGCAGCGAGCGCCGCGGCCCGCGCCTCGAGGTCGGCAAGTTCCCTGGCACCGCGCTGCCATTGATCGGCGGCCTCGCGCTGGCGTTCCTGCAACGACTGGACTGTCGCCTGCAACTGCGCCTGCTGCTGCTGGCGTCCGGTGAGATCCGCGGTCTCCTGCGCCAGCTGCTCCTCGACCACGCGCATCGCTTCGCTTTCCGGCGGGGCGATGGCCGCGAGGTCGGCAGCGAGCTTGTCGCGCCGCGCACCGATGCCGGCGAGCGACTGCGCGACGCTGTCGCGGCGCGCCTCGGCGACCCGGATGCCCTGCTCGGTCAGGGCAACCTGCTGCTGCAGGTCCGCAAGGGCCTTCGCGGCCTCGGCAAGCGCGGCCTCGCAGGCAGGCAACGCCGACTGGGCGCTGCGCTCGTCCTCCGCGCTGCGCTCGCGTGCCTCCAGCGCGCCGGCAAGCGCGGCGTCTGCCGTTGCCTGCTCGGCATCGAGCACGGCCTGTTGGCCGGCCAGCGTCGCGATGGCCTGCGTGATCTGCCCGACCTGCTCGGTCAGTCGCGTCGCGTTCTCCCGGGCGAACGCGAGTTGCTGCTCGAGCCGTGTCACCTCGGCATTGGCCGCGTAGAACTCGGCCTGCCGCCCGTGCAGTGCGTCGCCGGCCGAAAAATGCTCGTCGCGCAGCGTCGTGACGCGCGTCTCGGCATGACGCATCTCCGCCTGCAGGGCTTCCAGTGCGACGGTCAGCGTCGCGATCTCGCTCGCGGCGCGCTCGCGCGCACGGGCCGCATCCTGCGCGCGCGCATGCCACAGCAGATGCTGGGCCTCGTGGTGCCGCCGCTCGAGATCGCGATACTGTCCGGCGACTTTCGCCTGCTCGTCGAGCCTGGCGAGCTGGTTGCCGAGCTCCTGGCGGATGTCCTCGACGCGCGCCAGGTTCTCGCGCGAGTCCGACAGCCGGCCCTCGGTCTCGCGCCGCCGCTCTTTGTACTTGGAGACCCCGGCCGCCTCCTCGAGGAACACGCGCAGGTCCTCGGGCTTCGCCTCGATGACCCGCGAGATCATGCCCTGCTCGATGATCGCGTAGGCGCGCGGACCCAGGCCCGTTCCCAGGAACAGGTCGTGGATGTCGCGGCGCCGGACCGGAATGGCGTTGATGTAGTACGTCGAATCGCCGTCGCGCGTCAGCATGCGCTTGATCGACAGCTCGGCGTACTGGCCCCACTGCCCGCCGATGCGCCCCTGACTGTTGTCGAAGGTCAGCTCGACCGTGGCGCGACCGACGGGCTTGCGATCGCCGGCGCCGTTGAAGATGACGTCCTGCATCGACTCGCCTCGGAGCGCCGATGCCTTGGATTCACCCAGCACCCAGCGGACGGCATCGATGACGTTGGACTTGCCGCAGCCGTTGGGACCGACGATGCCGACCAGTTTCCCGGGCGTGCCGATCGTCGTCGCATCGACGAAGGACTTGAAGCCGGAGAGCTTAATCTGCGTGAGACGCAAGGGACTGGGGGCCTGGTTGAACGTGAACGAGCGATCGGCAGCACGATCCGGGGGTCGCGGCCGGTGCACGGCAGCCCCGGCTGCGCGATGCGCTGCCGCGGTGCGTGCGCAGCATCGCGCCGGTACCGAAAACGCCGCGAGATTATAGCGGAAGCCGCCGCGTCCACGTCCTCATTTGCGCGCCGGTGCTGCGCCGGCCGGATGCCGGCGGCGCGCAGGCTGCGCGCCGCGCGTGCGTCACTTGCCGGGAAGTCGGCAACCGGGAATGGTTTCGACGTAGTCGATCACCGGTTTCCACGCCGGGCGGACCGGGTCCTCGAACTGCGCGT
>JAJXTF010000032.1 GCA_021784125.1 Pseudomonadota bacterium
CTTCGATGCCCACGCCCATCATCCGCGCCACGGCGCTGACCAAGATCGTGCAAAGCGGCGACGCGCCGCTGACGATCCTCGACGCGGTCAGCTTCGACATCGACGCCGGCGCGACCGTCGCGATCGTCGGCGCGAGCGGATCGGGCAAGACGACGCTGCTGGGGCTGCTCGCCGGGCTCGATCGGCCGACCTCGGGCGAGGTGACGGTCGACGGCGTCGCGCTTTCGACGCTCGACGAGGACGGCTGCGCCGCGCTGCGTGCCCGCGTGCTCGGCTTCGTGTTCCAGTCCTTCCAGCTCCTTCCGGCATTGACGGCCCAGGAGAACGTCATGCTTCCGCTGGAACTCGCGGGCGTGCCGGATGCCGCGCCGCGCGCGCGCGGCTGGCTCTCGCGGGTGGGCCTCGGGCCGCGCATGACCCACTATCCGCGCCAGCTCTCGGGCGGCGAGCAGCAGCGCGTGGCCATTGCGCGCGCCTTCGCCGGCGAGCCCAAGCTCCTGATGGCCGACGAGCCGACCGGAAATCTCGACGCCGCAACCGGCGCCGAGGTCGCCGAGCTGATGTTCCGCCTGAATCGCGAAAACGGCACGACGCTGCTGCTCGTCACCCACGACGTCGCGCTCGCGTCGCGCTGCGAGCGGCGCCTGTCGCTCGCTTCCGGGCGGCTGGTCGCCGACCTGCGCACGCCCGTCGATCCTGCCGGCGCCGCGCCTGCCGTTTCCGCCGCGCTGCGCATCCCCGCCAAGTAGCGCGCGATGGCGACGCTGCGACTCGCGCTGCGGCTGCTCGGCCGCGACTTTCGCGCCGGCGAATTGCGCGTGCTGGTTGCGGCGATCGTGCTCGCCGTCGCGAGCGTCGGCACGGTGGGATTCTTCGCCGACCGGGTGCAAGGCGGGCTCGCCGACCAGGCCAATCGCCTGCTCGGGGCCGACCTGATGATCACCGGCGACCGGCCGCTGTCCTCCGACTTCGCGCGCGAGGCGCAACGGCAGGGCCTCGAGACGTCGCCGGCGATACGCTTCAACAGCATGGTCCAGCGCAAGGGCGCTGCCGCCGGCAACGCGGTGCTGACCGACGTCAAGGCGGTTTCGCCGGGCTATCCGCTGCGCGGTGCGGTCACGCTGGTCGAACCGGGCCAGCCGCAGGGGCGCATTGCCCGCGGCATTCCCGCCCCCGGCCAGACCTGGATCGACCGCAAGCTCGCGGACCGCCTCGACGCGCGGGTCGGCTCGGAGATCGCGGTCGGCGACGCGACGCTCAGGGTCACGGCGATCGTCGCGCAGGATCCCGAGGTCGCGGGACTCACCTTCGCGCCGGGACCGAAGCTTCTGCTGAACCTCGGCGACGTACCGTCGACCAGGCTCCTCCGGCCGGGCAACCGCGCGACGTGGCGCCTCCTGGTGGCGCAGCTGCACGGCAACGGGCTCGAGCGCTACCGGACGTGGCTGGCTGGCGCACTGCAGCCGGGACAGCGCGTCGAAACCGTCCGCGACCTGCGGCCCGAGGTGAAGCAGACGCTCGAGCGCGCCGAGCGTTTCCTCGGTCTCGCCGCACTGGTCGCCGTGCTGCTGGCGGCGGCCGCGGTGGCGCTCGCCGCATCGCGCTACCTGCGCAGGCACCTCGACGCGGCGGCGATGATCCGGTGCTTCGGTGCATCGGTCGCGCGCACGCTGGCGCTGTTCGTCATCCAGTTCGTGGTGCTGGGGATCGTCGCGAGCCTGGCGGGCATCGCGCTCGCCGCTGCCGGCCAGCAGCTGCTGGTGCTGCTCGTCTCCAGCGCGTTCACCGATGCGCTGCCCTGGCCGTCGTCGATGCCGGCGCTGTCGGCCTTCGCGACAGGCATGCTGCTGCTGCTCGGTTTCGCGGTGCCGCCGCTGGTCGCGCTTTCACGCGTGCCACCGCTCGCCGTGCTGCGACGGGATCTTCCGCGGCCGCGCGCAGGCGGCGTCGTGGCCTACGCCGGCGGGGCACTTTCCATCGCTGCGCTGATCGCGTGGCAGGCGCGCGAGGCGCAGGCCGCGTACATCGTGATCGGCGGCATCGCCGGTCTGCTGGTCGCGGCGGCCACGGTCGCATGGCTGCTGCTGGCGCTGCTGAGGCGCATCCCGCAGGGCGGGGTGTCGTGGCGCTTCGGGCTCGCCAACCTGCGCCGGCGCGCGCTGGCATCGAGCCTGCAGATCGGTGCGCTCGCGCTGGGCCTGATGGCGCTGCTGCTGCTGACGGTGATCCGGGGTGACTTGCTCGCCAACTGGCGAGCGAGCCTGCCGCCCGATGCGCCGAACCAGTTCCTGGTCAACGTGCTGCCCGACCAGGTCGACGCGGCGCGGGCGCTGCTGGCCTCGTCGGCCGAGGTGGCGCCGGAATTCAAGCCTATGGTTCGGGGCAGGCTGGTCGAAGTCAACGGCGTGCCGCTCGACGCCGCGCGTTACGACGATCCGCGGGCACGCAGGCTCGCCGAGCGCGAATTCAACCTGTCGTGGACCGACCGGCTGCCGCTGGGGAATCGCATCGTGGCCGGCAGGTTCTGGGATCCGGAAGGCCGCGGTTCCGATGCCGGGATCTCGCTCGAGGACGGCATCGCGAAGACGCTGGGGGTCAAGCTCGGCGATCGCCTGACGTTCGACTCGGGCGGCATGCGGGAGACAGCGAGGATCACCAGCCTGCGCAAGGTCGACTGGGACAGCTTCCGCGTGAACTTCTTCGCGCTGTTCGCGCCGGGCGCGCTCGCCGACCTGCCGGTCACGTACATCGCGGCCTTCCGCGCACCCGACGGCAACGGCGCCTGGCTGTCCGCGCTGGTGCAGCGCTTCCCGAACATCCTCGCAATCGACGTCGCGGAAATCCTGCGCGAGGTCCAGGGCATCGTCGATCGCGTCGCGCGGGCGGTCGAATTCGTCTTCCTGTTCACCCTCGCCGGGGGCCTGCTGGTGCTGCAGGCCGCGATCGCGTCGACCCAGGACGAGCGCAGGCACGACGCCGCCGTGCTGCGCACGCTGGGGGCGTCGCAGCGGCAGTTGCAGGTCGCGCAGGTCACGGAATTCGTGATCCTCGGTGCGCTCGCGGGCCTGCTCGCGGCCGCGGGCGCCATCGCGATCGGCTGGGCCCTTTCGGATCGCGTGTTCAACATTCCTTTCGTCACCGATCCGCTGATCTGGGCCTGGGGCATCGGCGGGGGCGCCGCCGCCGTCACCCTGGCCGGCTGGCTGGGCACCCGGTCGACCCTGCGCGATCCGCCGCTCGCCGTGCTGCGTCAGCTCGGCTGACCCGGGTTTCCCTGCGCCGCTTCCGTAGCAGATCCGAAGCCGGGCTCGGCAGGTTGATGTAGCGTCCGCTGATGTAAAAATTGCATCAAAATGCACTCCTACGGCACAATCGGCATTCATGAACACGATTTCGGAGAGCTTCGTGCTCGCGCTGACGATGGTCGCGAATGTCGATCCGCAGATCGTCGCCGTCGTCGCGCTGTCGATGGCCGTCAGCCTGAGCTCGACGCTGTGCTCGGCAGCGATCGGGCTGCCGCTGGGCGCCGCGATCGCGGTGTCGCGCTTCCGGGGCCGATCGGCGCTGATCGCGGTGCTGAACGCCGCGATGGGATTGCCGCCGGTGGTCGTCGGCCTCGTCGTCTACCTGTTGCTGTCGCGGGCGGGGCCGCTCGGCCGGTTCGGCCTGCTGTTCACGCCGACCGCGATGGTGATCGCGCAGACCGTGCTGATCACGCCGATCGTCGCCGCGCTGACGCGCCAGGTGGTCGAGGATGCCTGGGTCGAATACCGCGAGTACCTGCACAGCCTCGGCTCGGGATGGTTCCGGTCGACGCAGACGCTCCTGTGGGACACGCGCTGGTCGCTTGCCACGGTGCTCCTGTCGGGCTTCGGCCGCGCCGCCGCGGAGGTCGGCGCGATCATCATCGTCGGCGGCAACATCGACGGCGTCACGCGCGTGATGACGACGGCGATCGTGCTCGAGACCAGCAAGGGTGACCTGCCGCTGGCACTGGCGCTCGGCACGATCCTGATCGCGATCGTGCTGGCGCTCAACCTGGGCGCGCAGGGCTTGCGCAACTGGGCGAAGCTGCGCCATGGCTGACGCGACCGGTCCCGATGGCCTGCCGATCGTCGTCTCCGGCACGGACGTCGTCGCTGGCGATACGCGCGTGCTCGCCGCGATCGACCTGCGGATCGTCGCGCATCGTCGCACGTTCATCCTGGGTCCCAACGGTGCGGGCAAGAGCACGCTGCTGCGCCTCCTGCACGGCCTCGTTGCGCCCACGCGCGGCAGCGTCACCTGGGGCGGACGCGCGATGCGACCTGTCCGGCAGGCCATGGTGTTCCAGCGACCGGTGCTGCTGCGCCGGTCCGCAGCGGCGAACCTGCGCCATGCGCTGGCGCTTGCCGGCGTGCGCGGGAAGGAAGCGACGCGACGCATCGCCGAGGCGCTTTCCTCGGTCGGGATCGAGGCGATCGCCGACCGGCCGGCGCGCGTGCTTTCCGGGGGCGAGCAGCAGCGCCTGGCGCTTGCGCGTGCCTGGGCGCTCGCGCCCGAGGTGCTGTTCCTCGACGAGCCGACCGCGAGCCTCGATCCGACGGCGGCACGCGCCGTCGAGGGCATCGTGCACGACATCGGCGCACGCGGAACGACGATCGTGATGACGACGCATCAGCTTGCCCAGGCCAGGCGCCTGGCGGACGACGTGGTGGTGCTGTCCGCCGGACGCGTGGCCGAGCACACCCAAGCCGTCGAATTCTTCCGGCATCCTGCATCGGAAGAGGGACGGCAATTTCTCGAGGGAGAACGCCTGTGATCGGAAGACTTGCAAGAAACGCACTTGCCCTTGTGCTCGCGACCCTTGCCTTCGGGGCGATGGCCGAGAATCCCTCGATCGTCGTCGCCTCAACGACGTCGACGCAGCAGTCGGGGTTGTTCCCGAAGCTGCTGCCCGCTTTCGAGAAGGAGACCGGCATCAGCGTGCGCGTCGTCGCCGTCGGCACCGGCCAGGCCCTGGACATCGGGCGCCGCGGCGATTGCGACGTCGTGTTCGTGCACGACCGGGTCGCCGAGCTCGCGTTCCTGGCGGAGGGCCACGGCGTCAAGCGGTACCCGGTCATGTACAACGATTTCGTGCTGATCGGTCCCAAGTCCGATCCGGCACGCGTTGCCGGGGGCACGGACATCGCGGTCGCGCTGCGCGCGGTGAACGCGGCACGCGCGCCGTTCGTCTCGCGCGCCGACAAGAGCGGCACCTACGAGGCCGAGCTCAGGCTGTGGAAGGAAGCAGGCATCGACATCGCGGCGACGAAGGGACCGTGGTACCGCGAAACGGGTTCCGGCATGGGACCGGCCCTCAACACCGCGTCGGCCATGGACGCCTATGTCCTCTCCGACCGTGGGACCTGGCTCAATTTCCACAATCGCGGGAACCTCGGCGTCGTCGTCCAGGGCGACAAGCGCCTGTTCAACCAATATGGCGTGATGCTGGTCAATCCCGACAAGCACCCCTCGGTCAAGAAGGATCTGGGGCAGAAGTTCATCGACTGGCTGGTGTCGCCGCGCGGCCAGGCGGTGATCGCCGAGTACAGGATCGACGGCGAGCCGCTGTTCTTCCCCAACGCCGGCACGGACTCCTGACCCGGTCCCTGTCGCAATCCGCGCGGGCGCAGCGCGGGCGCGAAGCAGTTATGCTGTCCGGATGTCGATCCCTCCGGACAGCAGCGCTGCGCCCGCCCGCGGCGACATCGAACGATCCCGCCGCAGCGCGCTCGCCTACTGCGGAGGCATGGCGCTGCTCGTCGCGCTGGCGATCGTCGCGGCGTCGTCGGGGCACTATCCGCTGTCGCTGTCGCAGATCGTCGCGGGCCTCGTCCACGGCTTTGCGGCGGATCGCAGCGGAGCGACCGCGGAGTCGGTGCTGTGGCAGATCCGGCTGCCTCGCATCGCGCTGGCCTGCCTGGTCGGCGCCGGCCTTTCCGCCGCAGGCGCGGGATTCCAGCATCTGTTCCGCAATCCGCTGGTCGCGCCCGACACGCTCGGCGTCTCGTCGGGCGCCGCATTGGGCGCCGTCGCGTCGATCTATGCCGGCGCCGGCGCGGGACTGGCCGCCATCGCGGCTTTCGGCGGCGGACTCGCGACCGTTGCGCTCGTCATGGCGCTCGCGGCGAGGATCGACACGGCCGACCGGCTGCTGACGCTGGTCCTGATCGGCGTCGTCATGGGAAGCCTGCTGGGCGCGGGCGTGTCGCTGCTGAAGTTCGTCGCCGATCCCTACAACCAGCTGCCTGCGATCACGTTCTGGCTGATGGGCAGCCTGGCTGCCGCGACCTGGGGCCAGGTCGCCGCGGCGGGAATCGCGATCGGCGTCGCCTTCCTGCTGCTGAACGCGCTGTCTTGGCGCATCGACCTGCTGGCGCTGCCCGAGGACGAGGCGCGGGCGCTCGGTGTGCAGGCGTCGCGCCTGCGCGCGGTCGTCGTCGTCGCGGCGACCGTCGCGACCGCAGCGAGCGTCGCCGTCTGCGGGATCATCGGCTGGGTGGGACTCGTCGTGCCGCACATGGCGCGGATGGTCACGGGTCCGCGGTTTGCGCGATTGCTGCCGGTCGCGACGCTGTTCGGCGCGATCTTCATGCTCGCGATCGACACTCTCGCGCGCACGGCGACCGCGGCCGAGCTGCCGCCGGGCGTCCTGACGGCGTTCATCGGCACGCCGCTGTTCGTCGCGCTGCTGGCGCGCAGAAGCGCGTGAGCGGGCGCGCCGCCTCGTCACGCCGACTCTCTCCCCGGCTGCGGGACGAGGGCAGGGTGACGGGCATGGCGGAGGGCCGATCCTGATGCTCGCGGTGCAGGACCTCGCCTGGGGTTTCGCGTCGCGTCGCGTCGGTGAGGCGGTGTCTTTCGCGCTCGGACGTGGCGAGACGCTTGCGCTCCTGGGTGCCAATGGCGCAGGGAAGACGACGCTGCTGCGCACGCTGCTCGGCCTGCTGCCTCCGCTCGCGGGCCGCGTCGAGATCGACGGCGCCTGCCTGTCGACGCTCTCCCCGACCGAGCGCGCGATGCGCATCGCCTACGTGCCGCAGGCGCAGCTGCCTGTCTGGGGCTTCAGCGTCGTCGACACCGTGCTGATGGGACGGGCATCGCACCTGCCTGCGTTCGCCCGGCCCGGCCGCGCCGACCGGGACATCGCGCTGCAATCGCTCGCGACGCTGGGCATCGGCCCGCTGGCACGGCGGCCGGTGACCGAGCTCTCCGGCGGCGAGCGGCAACTGGTGCTGATCGCCCGCGCGCTGGCGCAGCAGGCGGGCACCGTGCTGCTCGACGAACCCACGGCGAGCCTGGACTTCGGAAACCGGCTGCGCGTGCTGCGCGTGCTCGACCGGCTGCGGGGGCGGGGCCTGACGGTCGTGTTCTCGACGCACGAACCCGACCATGCGCTGATGCATGCCGACCGGGCGCTGCTGCTCGAAGGCGGGCGTCCGCTGGCCTTCGACACCGTGGCGAATGCGCTGACGGCCGAGAACATCGAGCGGCTCTACCACACGCCGGTGCGGATGGTCGAAGCAGCCGGGCGGCGCGTCTGCGTCCCTGCCGACGACGCGGACGGCGTCAGGCGTTGAACACGACGCGCCCGGTGTTCGCGACGTTGTAGCCGCCCAGGGCCGTCGCCTGCATCTCGAACTCGGGCGTGCGCGCCCAGGCGAGGAGGGTCTGCAGTGGCGGCTCGAAAGCATCGCGACGCGATGTGATGAGGTCGACGCGCTCGTTCGCGACCGGGATGAACGCGAGGCCGCTGGCACGCGCTGCAGCCTCGATCCCGAATCCGACGTCGGCGTGGCCGTCGCGGATCATCGCGGCGAGCTCGGTCTCGGCATGCGCCACGCGCGGAAGCCAGTCGAGATCCTCGCTGCGCAGGCCGGCTTGGGCGAGGAGATGCGCGAACAGCTGGTGGCTCCCCGCGCCGGGCTGCCGTCCGGCGACACGCAGGCGCTTCTTAGCGAGGTCGGCGACCTTGCGGATGCGCTGCGGGTTGCCCTCGCGCAGCAGCAGTCCCTGCGTGCGCTGCGCCCATTCGATGACGACGATCTCGGCGCCGGACAAAAGCTCCCGCACCAGCGGAACGTTGTACTCGCCGGTGGCGGGATCGAGCCAGTGCGCTGCCGCCGCCGTCGCCTCGCCCCGCGCGAGCGCCTCGACGCCGGCGCGGCTGCCGATCGAAAGCATCGCCAGGCCGCAGCGCGATTCGCGCACCGACCATTCGAGCAGGGGATCATGGCTGCCGGCGACGATCGGGGGGCGAGCCGCCACCCGCGTCGGGGCCTCGCCCTTGTCGGCGAGCCAGGCATCGATCCGCGCGCGGGGAAACAGCAGCTTGCCGGTCGCACGCACGTGGGGAATGGCGCGCCGCTTCACGAGGTCGTAGATGCGGCGTTGCTTGAGACGCAGGTAGGCCGCGACCTCGCGCGTGTCCATCATCTCGCTGGCCGCCGTGTCGGCCTGCGTGCCGCGTGCGCGTGCCTTCGCCATGCGGCGATTCTCGCACGAGGCGGGCCGTGGAGCCCGCCTCGCGACCCATCAGGGACCAGGCGGGGGGGGAGGATTATCCGGCAGTGAAGGAATTGCGCTCAGGTATTCGTAGATGGCGCGCAGGTCGCGGTCGGTCTTCTTGCCGAATGCGGGCCAGGGCATCACCTGCAGCGGTGGCGTGCCGATCGCCGCGTCGGGATCGTGGCCGGTGCGCAGCAGCGTCTTGAACTCGTCGAACGTCAGGCCCGCGGGGTGGCCGAGCGCGTCGGGCGTGAGGTTGGCGGACACGAACGGGCCGAAGCGCTGCCCCCCGGCGAGGAACACCGCCGTGTTGATCTGCTCGGGCTCGCCCAGGAACGGATTGCCTCCCGTCGCGTAGCTCGGACTCGTATGGCAGTCATTGCAGCCGCCGGTATTGACGATGTAGCTCCCCAATCCGACCAGCGCTCGGTTCTTGCCCGCGAGATTGAGCGGGACGGGATTGATCTGGTAGCCGCGTTGGATCTGGCTTTGACTGTCTCCGTCTGCCGAGCTCGTGAGCGGATAGGCGGCAATCGCGATGGCTGCAGCAATGGCCAGCGCTGCCGGTCGAACGGCGATGCTTTGCTTCATCTAGGGTTCCTCCAAGGTCGATCGAATCGCGGCCGCGCGGATGCGGCCGGGAGGGCGAGCTTGGGTCCGATTACGACGCTGCGCAAGGCGAATATTCGCCCGGAAACTCCCGGCTCGCGACTCCGGAGGGGAGCCTCAGTGCGAGCCGGCGATGATCAGGCGGACGATGACGAGGAGCGTCGCGACGAACAGCACCCCGATCAGGACGCCCACGATGATCACCTGATGCGGCTTGATCGTGACCATGTCGCGCCGCATCGCATTACCCTTGCGCACGCCGAGGAAACTCCAGAAGACCGCGCCGATCACCTGCAGCAGCGATGCGTCGGGTTTCGGAGCGGCCGGTGTTCCGGAATCGGGGCGATCGGAAGGCGGCGGAGGATTGACGTCGGGCATGAGGACGGATGCGTGCGCCGGGAGTGTGCGGGAGTGCGCCGGGATCGACGCTTCGATGTTAGCACCCCGCTTCGTGCGCCGCATTGCGCGCGGATGCGCACGACCCCTTATCATCGCGTCGACGCCACCACGGCGGGGAGATCGGAATGAACGCAGGAAGCGAGGAACGGCTGGCCATTCGCGAGCTGGTCGAGAACTGGGCGGTGTGGCGCGATGCGGGGGACTGGGAGCGCTTTCGCAGCGTGTGGCACGACGACGGCCGGATGATGGCGACGTGGTTCCAGGGCAGCGCCGACGCGTTCATCCGCGTGACGCGCGAGGGTTGGGACAAGGGCGTCAGCATCCTGCATTTCCTCGGCGGCAGCTCGATCGACGTGGCAGGCAATCGTGCGATCGCCCAGACCAAGGTGACGATCTCCCAACGCGCGACGGTCGACGGCGTGCTTTGCGACGTCGTCTGCACCGGCAGATTCTACGATTTCCTGGAGAAACGCGCAGGGCGCTGGGGCGTCGTGCTGCGGCAGCCGATCTACGAGAAGGACCGGATCGATCCGGTCGACCCCGCTGCGACGCCGAAACTCGACCGCGACCTGCTCGAGGCCTTTCCCGAAGGCTATCGGCACCTCGCCTACCTGCAGACGCGCATCGGCTTCAAGGTCAAGCGCGACATGCCCGGCCTCAAGGGCGCGGCCGTGCAGGCCCTGTACGCGAGAGGCAGCGCGTGGCTCGCCGGGGGGCCGCACGGCGGCTGACGCCGGGTACGCGCCCGCGCGCTATTCCGGGTCGGTCGCGCGCTTGCGGCCGCGGCCCTCGCCGACGGGACGCAGCGGTGCGCGGCTCAGCTCGTTGTTCTCGCTTGCGATGCGCGCGAGGTACCCGATGAAGCGCTCGCGCTCGCCGCGATCGAGCGGCCCGAGCAGGCGCTCCTGCACCCGCTCGACGGCCACGTTGGCATCGGCGAGCAGCCTGCGCCCCGGTCCGGTGATGAAGATGTTCTTCATCCGCCGGTCGAGACTGCTGTTGCGACGCGCGAGGAGGCCGGCCGCCTCCATCCGCTCGACGATTTCACCGGCGGTCGTCCGGTTGAACGCGGCGAGGCCGGCGAGGGTGATCTGGTCGACGCCATCGTTGGCGGCGAGCGCGCTCAGCACGGCGTACTGCTGCGGCGTGATGTCGAAGGCGGCGCATTCCTCGAAGAACAGCGCCACCGAGATCTGATGGCAGCGGCGGATCAGGTGACCCGGCAGCCGGTACAGCGCGCCGGCGGCTCCGCGCCGGGTCGCCGGCCCCGGTGCTGCCGGAACGGCTTTCTTCTCGTTCACGTAATCCTCCCCGTTCACGTCGTCCTCTCCGTTCACGTTGCGACGCCGGCGCGCGATCCGGTGTCGTCGCCCGCCTGCTTGCGCGTCGCTTAGCTTCCGCCGCAGGGCCGAAGCTTGCGCAACGATCCCCCGGCGGCGGGGCCCTTGACAGCGACCAAATCGTCAGTGTACTGTTCGATGTTATCGGCAGTCAACTGAAGATCAGCGTACAGAAGATCAGCGTACGTACTGATTGGCTGCGTCGTTTGCGGGTAAGGAGGCATCAGATGCAGGCAGGGGCGGGTGCAGGCAGGACGGTCGTGGTCGCCGGCGGCGGCATCGGCGGCGTCGCGGCGGCGATCGGGCTTGCGCGCGCGGGCTTTCGCGTCACGGTGCTCGAGCGGGCGCAGGCTTTCGGCGAGATCGGCGCGGGCATCCAGCTCGGCCCGAACGTCTTTCACGCCCTGAAGACCCTCGGCGTCGCCGAACAGACGCTGTCGAAAGCGGTCTACATCGACAAGCTGGTCATGAGGGACGGGGTCAGCGGCGAGCTGGTCGCCGAGATCCCGGTCGACGAGCCGTTTCGCGAGCACTACAGGAATCCCTACGCGGTGATCCATCGCGCCGATCTCCACTCGCCGCTCCATGCGCTGTGCGAGTCCGATCCCAACATCGCGCTGCATGCGGCCCACGAGGTCACCGGTTTCGAGCGGGTCGGCGACGGCGTCGAGGTGCACACGGCCAACGGCAGGTCGTTCAAGGGCGAAGCGCTGATCGGCGCCGACGGCGTGCGCTCGAAAGTGCGCGAGCGCATCGTCGGCGACGGCCTGCCGCGGATCTCCGGCCACGTCGCCTACCGGGCGGTGCTGCCGATCGAGGAGATGCCCGAGGACCTGCGCTGGAACGCCGCCTGCCTTTGGGCGGGTCCCAAGTGCCACATGGTTCATTACCCGCTGCGCGGCTGGAAGCTGTTCAACATCGTCGCCACCTTCCATCATCCGACGCGCACGACCGAGGGCCACAACGAGCCTGGGGACCGCGACGAACTGCTGTCCTACTTCCAGCACCTGCCGGCGAAACCGCGGAGCGTCCTCGAGAAATCCCGCGAATGGCGCCGCTGGGTGCTCGGGGACCGCGAACCCGTGGCGAACTGGACCGACGGCAACATGACGCTGCTGGGCGACGCCGCCCACCCGATGCTGCAGTACTTCGCCCAAGGCGCGTGCATGGCGATCGAGGATGCAGTCGAGCTGATGAAGCAGGCGCAGGCGACCCCCGACGACCTGCCGGGCGCATTCCAGCGCTACCAGGACCGGCGGATCGCCCGCACGGCGCGGGTGGTGCTCTCGTCACGCGAGCTCGGTCGGCTGTACCATGCAGACGGCGTCGAGCGCCTCGTGCGCAACGACCTCTTCCGGGAAAGGACACCGCAGGATTTCTACCGGAGTCTCGACTGGATCTACGGCTACGGGCGCGACACCGCCTGACGGCGTCGCCCCGCGGGTTCGACAACAGGCTCCGCAGAGGAGCACCAAGGAGACACACGCATGCATCGCTTCAAGATTCTGGCCGCAGCGGCACTCGCGCTCGGCATCTCAACCGGGGCGCTCGCGGCCGAGCCCCTGAAGATCGGATTGCTGGTGCCGGTGACCGGGCCGTTCGCCGATTACGGCAAGCAGATCGAGCGCGGCGTCCAGCTCTACCTCGCCCAGCACGGCGGCACCGTGGCCGGCCGCAAGGTCGAGCTCGTGCTTCGCGACGACGCGCCGGGCACCTCGGGCGAGGTCAGCAAGCGCATCGCGCAGGAGATGATCGTCAAGGACAAGGTCGAAATCCTCGCCGGTTTCGGCCTGACGCCCGAGGCGCTCGCGGTCGCGCCGATCGTCACGCAGGCGAAGATTCCCGCCGTGATCATGAACGCTGCCACGTCGATCATCACGACGCGCTCGCCGTACTTCGTCCGGACCTCGCACACCCTGCCGCAGGACACCGCGCCGATGGCGACCTGGGCGCTGCACAACGGCATCAAGAAGGTCTACACGCTGGTCGCGGACTACGGTCCCGGACAGGACGCCGAGGCCCAGTTCAAGAAGACCTTTACCGCCGGGGGCGGCCAGATCGTCGGCGACGTGCGCGTGCCGGTGACCAACGTCGACTTCGCGCCGTACCTGCAGAAGATCAAGGACGTCAAGCCGGACGCGGTCTTCATGTTCGTACCCCCGGGCGCCGGGACGATCGCGTTCATGAAGGACTTCGCCAATCGCGGTCTTGCCCAGGCGGGCATCAAGGTCATCGCGACGGGTGACCTCACCGACGAGAACGTCCTCGATGCCTACGGCGATGCCGCGCTGGGCGTCATCACGGCGTTCCACTATTCCGAGGACCACAATTCGCCCGAGAACAAGGCGTACGTCGCCGCGTTCGAGAAGGCCAATCCGAAGAATCGCCCGAACTTCATGTCGGTGGCCGGCTACGACGGCATGCACCTGATCGACGCGGTCGTCACCAAGAACGGCGGCAGCACCGACGCCGAGAAGTTCATCGACGCGGCCAAGGGCATGAGCTGGATGAGCCCGCGCGGCAGGATCGCGATCGATCCGGCGACGCGCGACATCGTCCAGACCGTCTACATCCGCAAGGTCGAGAAGGTCGGCGGCAAGCTCCAGAACGTCGAGTTCGACAAGTTCCCGGACTTCAAGGATCCGGGCAAGCAGTAAGCGCCATGCCGGGGCGGCGCGCGGCGACCCCGCGCGCCAACGCGCGTTTCCCGTTCAACCCCGACCGTCGACAGGCCCGTCAAGCATGAGCAGCGCACTCGGAACCGTCGCAGACCTCCCCGTCGACTATTACGACGGGCTCGTGAGCCGCAACCTGCTGCCGCTCTGGCCGTCGCTGCGCTCGGTGCTTCCCTACGGCAATCCGGCGCGCAGGACGCGGCCGACGCTCTGGCGCTATGCCGACGTCCGCCCGAACCTGCTGCGCGCAGGCGAACTCGCCCCGATCGAGAAGGCGGAGCGCCGCGTGCTGGTGCTTTGCAACCCCGGGCTCGGCCTGGAGAACATGCAGGCGACGCCGTCGATCTACATCGGGCTGCAGCTGATCCTGCCCGGCGAGACCGCGCCCAACCACCGGCACACGCCGATGGCCGTGCGCTTCGTCATCGAAGGGAAGGGGGGATACACGGTCGTGCAGGGCGAGAAGCTGCCGATGGAGAAGGGCGACCTGATCCTGACGCCGCCGAAGCTGTGGCACCAGCACGGCCATGAAGGCACCGAGCCCGTGATCTGGCTCGATGCGCTCGACCTGCCGCTGATCTACGCTCTCGAGGCTTCCTACGCGATCGAGGGCGAGTTCCAGGCGGTGACCGATCCGCACAACGCGTCGACGACGCGTTTCCGCCAGGGCGGGATCGTCCCCTACGCGTCGCTGTCGAACCGGCGTGACGACTATCCGCTGCTGCGCTTTCCCTGGCGCGAGGTGCGGCAGACGCTGACCGGGCTCGCCGGCGTGACGCCGAAGGACCAGCCGGTGCACGTGGCCTACGTCAACCCCGAGACCGGCCGCGAGTGCATGGCGACCCTGGGCTTCTCGGCACTGATGCTGCGCCCCGGCGAGGAATTGCGCCTCACCCGGCGCTCGGCGTCGTCCGTGTTCCACGTCGTCGAAGGGTCGGGGACCGCGACGGTCGACGGCCAGACGATGGCCTTCGGCGAGTCCGACACCTTCGCCGCGCCGACGCACGCCGAGATCCGCCTCGCCAACGGGTCGACCAAGAGCCCCGCGTTCGTGTTCGTCGTCGACGACGCGCCCCTGCACCGCAAGCTCGGTTTCTACGAGGAGTTCGGCTGAGCCGAGCGCTCCGGCAATCCGCGATCGCCCCGTAGCGCCGTTGCGCGCCGGCCTGGGCGTCCGACCTCAGCCGCCGTCGCGAAACCCGATCGCCGCATGGGTGCCGTCGCAGAACGGTTTGTTCTGCGATGCGCCGCAGCGGCAAAGGGTCATCCGGTTGCGCACTTCGTATCTGAATCCGTCGGCCCCGACCAGTTGCACGCCACCGCGCAGCCACAGCGGGCCCCCACAGTCCTTGGCCGGGTCCTCGATCACGCCGATCGAGGGCGCGTACGCGGGCTCGACCGGCTTTCCGGTCGCGTTGTCCCAGGCGACCAGCCGGCCCGACGGGCAGTCGCAGGTCTGCCGGGTGAACGCCGCCCGGGCCGCGGCAGCGTCGGATGCATCGACGAGGTTCCAGACCGACCCGTTGGGGTCGCAGAAGCGGCCGAACGCACAGAGCGCCTCGGCGTCCGTCAGCGACATCGCCGGGCCGCGGATGAGCTTCGCCTGTGCGGCGTAGGGCTCGCGGCTCGCCGTCTCGGTGCCGTCGAATGCAATCCGCTGGTGCGTGCCGTCGCAGAAAGGCTTGTTCGCGCTGTGCCCGCAGCGACATAGCGAGTAGCGGGTCGCGTGCGGGTAGTCGCGACCCGCCTCCCAGCGCATCGACTCCCCGCCGGCGTTGCTGCCGATGACCTGCCTGGACAGCGGCAGGTTGCCCGACACCTGGTAGGGGCCGTTGCGCGTGACGGTCACACTCGCCGGTACTGCGTCCTTGTCGTCCATCGGATTTACCTCCGGTTCAGTCTCGGGTTCGGGGCCCGGGTCAGGGGTCGCCTGGGGCGGCAAACTGGCGCGGAGCCTTGAAAAGGCCGGCATTTGCCTCATTTCTGGCTTGTTCAGAGCCCAGACTACACAAAAACCCGACCATGCGCTTCGACAAGCTCACGACCAAGTTCCAGCAGGCCCTGGCCGACGCCCAGAGCCTCGCGCTGGGCAACGACAACGGCTTCATCGAGCCGCAGCACCTGCTTTCAGCGCTGCTCGCCCAGGAAGACGGCGGAACCGCCTCGCTGCTGGCCCGCGCCGGCGTCGCCGTGCCCCGGCTGCAGACGGCCCTGAAGACCGCGATCGACAACCTGCCCAAGGTCGAGGGGACCGGCGGGGAGATCGGGGTCTCCCGCGATCTCAACAACCTGCTGAACCTGACCGACAAGGAAGCGACCAAGCGCGGCGACCAGTTCATCGCCTCCGAGCTCTTCCTGCTTGCCCTTGCCGACGACAAGGGCCCGGTCGGCCGCCTGCTGAAGGAGCAGGGCCTGACGCGCAAGGCGCTCGAATCCGCGATCGACGCGGTCCGCGGCGGCGCAGGCGTCGACAGCCAGGAGGCCGAAGGCCAGCGCGAGGCGCTCAAGAAATACACGATCGACCTGACCGAGCGCGCCCGCGACGGCAAGCTCGATCCGGTCATCGGTCGCGACGACGAGATCCGCCGGACGATCCAGATCCTGCAGCGGCGCACCAAGAACAACCCGGTCCTGATCGGCGAGCCCGGCGTGGGCAAAACCGCGATCGTCGAGGGTCTGGCGCAGCGCATCGTCAACGGCGAGGTGCCGGAGACGCTGAAAGGCAAGCGCGTGCTGTCCCTCGACATGGCCCAGCTTCTCGCCGGCGCCAAGTACCGCGGCGAGTTCGAGGAGCGCCTGAAAGCGGTGCTGAAGGACATCGCCGCCGATGCCGGGCGCACGATCGTCTTCATCGACGAGCTGCACACGATGGTCGGCGCCGGCAAGGCCGAAGGCGCGATCGACGCCGGCAACATGCTGAAGCCCGCGCTCGCGCGCGGCGAGCTGCATTGCGTCGGCGCGACGACGCTGGACGAATACCGCAAGTACATCGAGAAGGATGCCGCACTCGAGCGGCGCTTCCAGAAGGTGCTGGTCGACGAGCCGTCGGTCGAATCGACGATCGCGATCCTGCGCGGCCTGCAGGAGAAGTACGAGCTGCACCATGGCGTCGACATCACCGACCCGGCGATCGTGGCCGCGGCCGAGCTTTCGCACCGCTACATCACCGACCGCTTCCTGCCCGACAAGGCGATCGACCTGATCGACGAAGCCGCCGCGCGGATCAGGATGGAGATCGACTCCAAACCCGAGTCGATGGACAGGCTCGACCGCCGGATGATCCAGCTCAAGATCGAGCGCGAGGCGGTGAAGAAGGAGAAGGACGAAGCCTCGAAGAAGCGCCTCGCGTCGATCGAGGACGAGATCGCGCGCCTCGAGCGCGAATATGCGGACCTCGACGAGGTGTGGAAAGCGGAGAAGGCGCAGGTCGCCGGCAGCCAGCACATCAAGGAAGAGATCGACAAGATCAAGCTGCAGATGGACGAGGCCCGGCGCAAGGGCGACTGGCAGCAGATGTCCGAACTGCAGTACGGCAAGCTGCCGCAACTCGAGGCGCAGCTCAAGAAAGCCGACAGGACGCTCGACGCCGAGGAAGCGAAGAAGCCGCAGTTGCTGCGCACCCAGGTCGGTGCCGAGGAGATCGCCGAAGTCGTCTCGCGCGCCACCGGCATCCCGGTGTCGAAGATGATGCAGGGCGAGCGCGACAAGCTGCTGAAGATGGAAGACCGTCTGCATCAGCGGGTGATCGGCCAGAACGAGGCGGTGCGCCTCGTCTCCGACGCGATCCGCCGCTCGCGCTCGGGCCTGTCCGACCCGAACCGGCCTTACGGCTCGTTCCTGTTCCTGGGGCCTACGGGCGTGGGCAAGACCGAGCTCACCAAGGCCCTGGCCGAATTCCTGTTCGACACCGACCAGGCGATGGTGCGCATCGACATGTCGGAGTTCATGGAAAAGCACTCGGTCGCGCGGCTGATCGGCGCGCCGCCGGGGTACGTCGGCTACGAGGAAGGCGGATACCTGACCGAAGCGGTGCGGCGCAAGCCCTACGCGGTGATCCTGTTCGACGAGATCGAGAAGGCCCACCCCGATGTCTTCAACGTGCTGCTGCAGGTGCTCGACGACGGCCGCCTGACCGATGGGCAGGGGCGCACCGTCGACTTCCGCAACACGGTGATCGTGATGACGTCGAACCTCGCGTCGCACCGGATCCAGGAGATGACCAACGAAGGCAGGGATCCGGGCGCGATCAAGATCGAAGTGATGGCCGAGGTCAAGGCGAATTTCCGGCCCGAGTTCGTCAACCGGATCGACGAGATCGTCGTCTTCCATCCTCTCGCGCAGACGCAGATCACGAGCATCGCGCGCATCCAGCTGCACGGACTTGAGCAGCGCCTGGCCAAGCTCGAGATCGGGCTCGACGTCAGCGAGGCCGCTCTCGAGGCGGTGTCGCAGGCGGGCTTCGACCCGGTCTACGGGGCGCGGCCGCTGAAGCGCGCGATCCAGCAGCAGATCGAGAATCCGCTGGCGAAGGAGATCCTCGGCGGCCATTTCGCGGTCGGCGACACCGTGCACGTCATCGCGAAGAACGGGCAAATCGCCTTCCGGAAGTAGCGCTGGCAGGCAGTCCCCGGGCAGGGCCCGGGGACTGCCTGCCACGAGGCGCGCAACCGAATTCGCCGCGCGCGCATCCGGCTCACGAGGCGTGCAGCAGCCGTCCGCCTGCGAACGCCCAGTTCTCCCAGGCGGTCTCGTGGAAGACCACCATCACGTGCTCGGGGTCGAGTCCGGGGTCCTCCGCCAGCGCCGCCACGATGTCGGCGACGAGCTTGCGCTTCACCCTGACGCTGCGCCCCACCGACCAGAGGATCTCGATCAGCGTGAAGTCCGTGCCGCGCGGCGTCGCGGTGTCGGGATACGAGGGGTCATAGCGGAAGTCCCCGGGTGCGAGCTCGAGGACGCGCTGGAAGCGATCGGTCTCCGGGACGCCCGCCGCAACGAGCGAGCGATGCACGGCGGTCAGCACCGCGGTCTTGAACTCGGTGCTGCGGTCCTGGTTCAACGTGACGGTCACGAGGGGCATGGTGCGCTCCGGTTGCCGGGGTCAGAAATAGGGGACGCTCTGGCGCTGTGCAGCCTGCAGCCGCGCCGCCATCGCCGCGAGGTACCGCGACACCCCGCCTGCCCGGGCGGG
>JAJXTF010000033.1 GCA_021784125.1 Pseudomonadota bacterium
TCTTGCGGCGAGCATCGCCGCGTGGAACGACGAGGCCCACGTCGTCGCGAACCGCGCCGAGTACGCGGCCAAGTTCGCGCAGGTCACCGCACGGCTGGCTGCGGCCCTGCCCTGCATCGTGCCCGAGGCCGGGTTCTACCTGTGGGCAAAGACGCCCGGCGACGATGCCGCCTTCGCGCGCCGCCTGCTCGCCGAGGAGAACGTCGTCGTGCTGCCGGGAAGCTATTTCGCCCGCGAAGCCGGCGGCGTCAATCCGGGCTCGGGCCGGATCCGCATCGCCCTCGTTCCCCCGCGGGCGCAATGCGCGGAGGCCATCGAGCGCATCGTCGCCTGCGCGGCGCGCGGCTAGCAACCAGGTCAGGCGACCGGCCGAAGCCCGTTCCGGCCGCTGCCGCCGCAGCCTGTCCTTCCCCGATGCGCTTCGTCGCGCAAGCGGGAACCCGGCGCCGGCGCCGCTAGAATCCGCCGCATGGACGCCATCCTCGACTCGCCCCGACCGAACCCGCTGGTCGCCGGACTGCGGTTCCGCTGGACGACGCTGCTGCTGATCCTGGCAATCAACACCGGCATCGGGCTGGTGCTCTGGATCAGCGACCCGCGGCCGTTCTGGCACCCGCTGCTCACCGTGCAGATCTACGGGCTGTCGATCGCCTACTGCGTGAATGCCGCGGCCCCCTGGGACCACAGCGCACCGATCTGGCGCCTGGCGATCGCCTCGGCGATCGGGGCGCTGATCGGGGTCGTGCTGGTGGTCGTGGTCAAGGGCTATCCGGCCAGCTACGTGCGCGACCAGATCGGCTTCCTCCTGTACAACGCACTGACCGCCTGGGGCAACGGCCTGCTGATCAGCCTGATGTTCTACGTCAAGCGACGCGAGACCCGCGCTGCGGCGGCCCTGCACCGGGCCGAGGCCGAACGTCACCTGCTGTCGAAGCAGGCCGTCGAAGCCGAGCTCAAGCTGATGCAGGCGCAGGTCGAGCCGCATTTCCTGTTCAACACCCTCGCCTCGGTCCAGTACCTGACCGAGACCGACCCCAAGCGCGCCGGCGCGATGCTTTCGCACCTGATCGCCTATCTTCGCGCAGCGCTGCCGCAGCTTCGCGCCAGCACCTCGACGCTGGGCCGCGAGGCTTCCCTCGCCGAGGCCTACCTCAACGTGATGCAGATGCGCATCGGGGCGCGCCTGGCGTTCACGATCGACGTGCCGCCCGAGTTGCGCGACCAGCCGTTCGCACCGAACCTGCTGATATCGCTGGTCGAGAATGCGATCAAGCACGGCATCGAGCCCTGCGCCGACGGCGGGACGCTCACCGTCGCCGCGCGCCGCAGCGACGACATGACCGTCGTCACGGTCACCGACACCGGCTGCGGGCTCTCGACCAACGCCCGAACGACCGGCCAGGGCGTCGGGCTCGCCAACGTCCGCGAGCGCCTTGCCGCGCTCTACGGCGCGCGCGGCCGCGTCGCCCTCGAGGCGGTGACGCCGCGCGGAACGCGCGCGACGCTGTCCCTGCCTTTCCAACCCGCGACCGGCGCCTGAACGCGATGCCCAGCGCGTTGATCGCCGAGGACGAACCGATGCTTCGCGAGCAGCTGCGGTCGCGCCTGCGGGAGGCATGGCCCGAGCTCGACCCGATCCACGAGGCCGCGAACGGCGAACATGCGCTCGCGCTGTTCGAAGAGGAGCGGCCCGACGTCGCCTTCCTCGACATCCGGATGCCCGCGATGTCGGGCCTCGACGTCGCACGCGCCATCGACGGTCGCTGCCACGTCGTGTTCGTCACCGCCTACGACCAGTACGCGATCGCCGCCTTCGACGAAGGTGCGATCGACTATCTGCTGAAGCCGGTGGCCGCCGAGCGGATCGCCAAGGTCGTCGCGCGCGTCAAGGCGCGCATGGCGCTGCCGCCGCTGGACCTCGCCACCCTGCTGGCGCGGCTGGCCGAGCAGGGCGAAGGCGCGGGGCACCTGAAGTGGATACGCGCCTCGCTGGGCAACGTCATGCAGGTGATCGCCGTGGCGGACGTCCTCTACTTCCAGGCCGAGGACAAGTACACGAAGGTCGTGACCGCGACGTCGGCGGCCTTGATCCGCAAGCCGATCAAGGACCTCTACGACGAACTCGACCAGGAGGCCTTCTGGCAGATCCACCGCGCCACGATCGTCAACCTGCACGCGATTGCCGGCGTCGAGCGCGACTGGCGGGACCAGCCGGTGGTGACCCTCAAGGGACGTCCCGAGAAGCTCGCCGTTTCGCGTAGCTTCGCGCATCGCTTCAAGTCGATGTAGCGGATCGAAGCGCAGCCGGTACCTGCCCCGCGTCGTTTCCTCGCCGCCGTCCGGCAGCGGGCAGGCCGAGGCCGGCCGCGTGTAAAATCATTCCCTTTTCGCCAGCCGATTCGATGACGAGCCTGCAGCAGACGATCGACGCCGCGTGGGAGACACGCGCCGAGCTTTCCCCCGCCGGTGCCCCGGCCGACGTGCGCGATGCCGTCGCGCAGGTCATCGCCGAGCTCGATGCCGGACGCCTGCGCGTCGCCGAGAAGATCGACGGCGCCTGGACGACCCACCAGTGGATCAAGAAGGCGGTCCTGCTGTCGTTCCGCCTGACCGACAGCGCCCCGATCGGCCTGGCCGGTCCGCAGGTGCCGTTCCGCTTCTACGACAAGGTCGCGACCAAGTTCGCGCAGTACGACGATGCGGCATTCGCGCAGGCGGGCGTGCGCGTGGTGCCGCCGGCCGTCGCACGCAGGGGCGCGTACATCGCGCGCGGCGTCGTTCTGATGCCCTCCTACGTCAACATCGGCGCCTGGGTCGATGAAGGCACGATGGTCGACACCTGGGCCACCGTCGGTTCCTGCGCGCAGATCGGGCGCAACGTCCACCTGTCCGGCGGCGTCGGCATCGGAGGCGTGCTCGAGCCGTTGCAGGCGAACCCGACGATCATCGAGGACAACTGCTTCATCGGTGCGCGCTCGGAGGTGGTCGAGGGCGTGATCGTCGAGGAGAACTCGGTGCTGGGCATGGGGGTGTTCCTCGGCCAGAGCACGCGGATCTACGATCGCGCGACCGGCAGCATCACCTACGGGCGCATCCCGGCGGGCTCGGTCGTCGTCGCGGGCAACCTCCCCGCGGCCGACGGAAGCCACAGCCTGTACTGCGCGGTGATCGTCAAGCGGGTCGACGCGAAGACGCGTTCCAAGACCGGCATCAACGAGCTGCTGCGACTGTAGGCGCGCAATGTCCGTCACCCTCAAGACCGAAGAAGACATCGCCGGCATGCGCGTTGCCGGCCGGCTCGCCTCCGAGCTGCTCGATTTCCTCACACCCCTGATCGTCACCGGCGTGACGACGCGCGAAATCGACAGCGCCGCGCACGACTACATGGTCAACGTGCAGAAGACGACGCCGGCGACGCTGAACTACGCGCCCCCCGGCCACACGCCGTACCCGGCATCGCTGTGCACGTCGGTCAACCACGTCGTCTGCCACGGCATCCCGGGCGAGAAGAAGCTGAAGGACGGCGACATCATCAACGTCGACGTGACGGTGATCAAGGACGGCTACCACGGAGACAGCAGCCGGATGTTCTGCATCGGCAAGCCGTCGATCCAGGCGCGGCGGCTGGTCGAGATCACCTACGAGGCGATGTGGCGTGGCATCCGCGCGGTCAGGGCGGGCGCGCACCTGGGCGACATCGGGTCGGCGATCCAGCGCTTTGCCGAGGGCCACGGCTTCTCGGTCGTCCGCGAGTTCTGCGGCCACGGCATCGGCACGCGCTTCCACGAGGACCCGCAGGTGCTGCACTACGGGCGGCCCGGGACCGGCCTCAAGCTGCAGGCGGGAATGATCTTCACGGTCGAGCCGATGATGAACGCAGGACGCGCAGCGATCCGGTCGCTGGCCGACGGGTGGACCATCGTCACGGCCGACCATTCGCTGTCCGCGCAATGGGAGCACACGGTGCTCGTCACCGAGACCGGCTACGAGGTGCTGACCCAGTCCGCGGGGACGCCACCGCCGCCTCCGATCTCCGACTGACGGAGCGCGGCGGATGAGCTTCGCGCCCAGCGCCGCCGCCGTTTCCCGCCCGTCGTCGCCTGCGCCGCGGGTCGGGCACTGGCGCCAGATCCTGGCCGGCGGACGCGCCCGGCTGCGCGAGGCGTTTCTCGCGAGCGGCGACACGCTGCGGCTGCTGCGCGGCCTGTCGCGCCTGACCGACGAGGTCGTCACCGGTGCCTGGGGCGAAAGTGCCTGCCGCGGCCAGTGCGCGCTGATCGCCGTGGGAGGCTACGGCCGCGGCCAGCTCTACCCCCACTCGGACGTCGACGTCCTGATCCTGCTCCCCGCCGCCGCCGACGGCGAAGCGACGGCATCGATCGAGGGCCTCCTCGCCTCGCTGTGGGACATCGGCGTCGAGCTCTCGCACGCGGTACGCACGGTGACCGAATGCGTCGCCGAGATGGCGGGCGACACGACGATCCGCACCAGCCTGCTCGAACACCGGCAACTCGCCGGTTCGCGCCGGCTCTACGACGAATTCCGGCGCGAGTTCGCGGCATCCCTCGACCTTAAGGCCTTCTACGCCGCCAAGGTCCTCGAGCAGCAGCAGCGCCACCTGAAATATCACGACGCCGCCTACAACCTCGAGCCCAACGTCAAGGAGAGTCCCGGAGGCCTGCGCGACCTGCAGACGGTGATCTGGATCGCCCGTGCCGCCGGCCTCGGTCGCTCGTGGCGCGAGCTTGCGAACAACGGGCTGATGACCGCCGCCGAGGCGCGTGCGGTGTCGCGCCAGGAACGCACGATCGGCGAGCTGCGGGCGCGCCTGCACTACCTCGCGGGCAGGCGCGAGGATCGCCTGGTCTTCGACCTGCAGGCGGCCCTGGCGCGCGAATTCGCACTGGCCGACAAGCCGGCGCGGCGCGCGAGCGAGCAGCTGATGCAACGCTACTACCGAGCCACCAAGGTGGTCCGCCAGGTCAACACGCTGCTCCTGCAGAACCTGCACGCGTGGCTGTACCCGGCGGCGACGGCCCCGGTCGCCATCGACGCCGATTTCCAGCGCGTCGACGAGCTGCTCGACCTTCGCGACGAGTCGCTGTTCGAGCGGCGCCCTGCGGCGATGCTCGACGCGACGCTGACCGTCCAGCGCCACCCCGAGCTGCGCGGCATGACGGCCCGGACGCTGCGTGCGCTGTGGCGCAACCGGCACGGCATCGATGCGGCGTTTCGCCGCGACCCGGCACATCGCGAGCGGTTCCTGCAGATGTTCCGCGAGCCGCGCGGCCTGACGCACGCCCTGCGGCGGCTCAACCTCTACGGGGTCCTCGGCCAGTACCTGCCCGCGTTCGCCCGCATCGTCGGCCAGATGCAGCACGACCTGTTTCACGTGTACACCGTCGACGAGCACATCCTGATGGTGATCCGCAACCTGCGCCGGTTCACCGAGGCGCAGCATGCGCACGAATATCCGCTGTGCTCGCGCCTGATCGCCGACTTCGAGCGCAAGGAGGTCCTGTACCTCGCCGGGCTGTTCCACGACATCGCCAAGGGCCGGGGCGGCGACCACTCGGTCCTGGGCGCCCGCGAGGCGCGACGGTTCTGCCGCCAGCACGCGATGCCGGGCGAGGATGCGGAGCTCGTCGCGTGGCTGGTCGGCGAGCACCTGATGATGTCCTCCACCGCGCAGAAGCAGGACATCACCGATCCCGAGGTGGTCGAGGCCTTCGCGAGGCGGGTCGGCAGCGAGCGTGCGCTGTCCGCCCTCTACCTGCTGTCGGTCGCTGACATCCGCGGGACGAGCCCCAGCGTCTGGAATGCATGGAAAGGCAAGCTGCTGGAGGATCTCTACAAGGCGGCGCGCAACGTGCTCGCCGGGGACTCGGCGCAACGGACGATCGCCGACAGCATCGAGCTGCGGCAGCGCGAGGCGCAGCGCCTGCTGCGCCTCTACGCGGTGCCCGAAGGCGCGGAGGACCTGCTCTGGCGCGGGCTCGACATCACCTATTTCCAGCGGCACACCGCCGACGAGATCGCCTGGCACGCGCGCCACCTCCACTGGCGCGTCGACGGGACCGAGCCCGTCGTCAAGGTCCGGTTGGCGCGCGACGGCGCGGGGCTGCAGGCGCTGGTCTACCTGCCCGACCAGAAGGCGCTGTTCGCGCGCATCTGCGGCTTCTTCGGTCGCGCCGGCCTGTCGATCCTGGATGCCAAGGTCCACACGACGCGAGGCGGCTACGCGCTCGACACCTTCGCGGTCCACGATCCTGCCAATCCGAACGCGTCGTACCGCGACACCATCCAGTACGTCGAATACGAGCTCGCGCGCGCGCTCGCCTCGCCCGGGCCGCTGACGCCGCCCGAGGCAGGACGCATCTCGCGCCAGCTGCGCCACTTCCCGCTGACACCCCAGGTCCAGATATTTCCCGACGACAAGGGCACGCACTTCATCCTCGAGATCGTCGCCGGCGACCGGCCGGGATTGCTGGCGCGAATCGCCTACGCGCTGGCGCAAGCGAACATCGACGTCGTCAGCGCACGGATCAACACGCTGGGCGAGCGCGCCGAGGACGTGTTCCTGATCGGCGGCGCGAAGCTCCACGACGAGCAGGCGCTGCTGCGTCTGGAGACGGCGCTCTACGAGCAGCTTCGGGTCTGAGCGGAGGGTCGAGAAACATGTTCTTTCTTCTGAAGTCCAATGTGGTGGGCCAACCGACATTCCTCGCCGATTTCCTCACCCCGGAGGAATGCAGGACGCTCGTCGGCAGCGGTGAAGGCCGTCTCGGCCTGAAGGTTGCGAGGACCGAGGATCATGGCGTGCACGAGAACCTGCGGAAATCGGAGATCGGCTGGCTCGATTCGGACGGCGAATACGCATGGCTGTTCGACCGGATCCGGGAGTGCACGAATGCCGTCAATGCCGACTGGTTTCGCTACGACCTGATCGGGTTCGAGGGATTGCAGTTCACGAAGTACGCCTGCAACAAGGACGCACGCCCGGATTTCTACTCGTCGCACAAGGACACCGCGCTGCTCCCCGGCGGGACCGTGAGGAAGCTCTCCTTCACCATCCAGCTGTCGGATCCGGAGACCTACGAAGGCGGGGATGTGGTCCTCTACAACTCGCTGATCGATACGGCAAACCTCAGCCGCGCCCTGGGCTCGATCAGCTTCTTCCCCTCGTACACGATCCATGAAGTGACGCCGGTGACCCGGGGCGTCAGACATTCGCTGGTCGGGTGGGCCTGCGGCCCGGCGTTCGTCTAGTCGCGGCAGCGGCGCGCCTGCGCCACCTATTCGTCGGCGACGTCGACGCCCGGGAACAGCTCCTCGGTGAAACCGAAGCGCGTGAAGTCGCGCACGCGCATCGGATA
Organism: Pseudomonadota bacterium; assembly: GCA_021784125.1. Classification (GTDB taxonomy): domain Bacteria; phylum Pseudomonadota; class Gammaproteobacteria; order Burkholderiales; family Casimicrobiaceae; genus VBCG01. Next base: position 7,377 of record JAJXTF010000033.1, read on the forward strand.
GAGGATGCCGTCGAGGTGATCGCATTCGTGCTGGACGACGCGCGCGTGGAATCCCTCCGCGATGCGATCGATCACCCGTCCCTGCGGATCGAGCCCGCGATAGTGGATGCGCGCATGGCGCGGGACCACGCCGCGCAGCCCGGGGACCGACAGGCAGCCTTCCCAGCCGTCTTCCATCGCGTCGCCGAGCGGGGTGATCACCGGATTGATGATCTCGGTGTAGGGCACCGGTTCGGCGTCGGGATAGCGCGGATTGCGCTCGGCGCCGAAGACGACCACGCGCAGGCCGGCGCCGATCTGCGGCGCTGCGAGCCCCGCGCCGTTCTGTGCGCGCATGGTGTCGAGCATGTCGACGAGCAGGGCCGCGATCTCGGGCGAATCCGCGCGCTCGACCTCGTGCGAGCGCGCAAAGAGCCGGGGATCCCCCATGCGCAACACGTCGCGGATCATCGTTCGTCCTCCCGGGCGCGCACCGCCGGCGGATCCGGAGCCGCATCGCGTCCGGTTCCGGACGGATGGGCCGGAAGGCGCACGATCACGTGCTCGAGCAGCGTGCGGACCTTGTCCATCGCCGTCTCCAGGACGCGCGCGATGCGCTCGAGCGAGATCTGGGCCGTGCTGTCGCCGCGGCCCGCCGCGTGGTTGACGACGACGCAGATCGACGCGTACTCGAGCCCGAGTTCGCGCGCCAGCCCCGCCTCGGGCATCCCGGTCATGCCGACCAGGGTTGCGCCGTCGCGGTCCATCCGGTCGATCTCGGCGGCGGTTTCGAGCCGCGGCCCCGAGACCGCGCCGTAGACGCCGCCGTCGATCAGCGGAATTCCCGATGGGCCCGCCGCGGCAAGGCAGATCGTCCGCAGTTTCTCCGAATACGGGCGGGTGAAATCGGCGTGCACGACCTGCGCGCCGTTGCCGTCGAAGAACGTCTGGGTCCGACCCCAGGTGTAGTCGATCAACTGATGCGGGAGGACGAGATCGCCCGGCTCCGCGCCGTGGATCGCGCCGACCGATGCGACGGCGAGGATGGCGCTCGCCCCCTGCTGCCTGAGCGCCCAGAGGTTCGCCCGATAGTTGACGCGGTGGGGGGGGATCGTGTGGCCGTGGCCGTGCCGCGCGAGGAAGATCGCGCGCCGGCCGGCGAGCTCGCCGACGACCAGCGCCGCCGACGGCTCCCCGTAGGGCGTCCGGATCACTTCGCGATGGGCGACGGCCAGCGTGGACAGCCGGGTCAGGCCGGTACCGCCTATGATGGCGAGCATGGAACTTGCTTGAACGATGGATCGGGTTGATTGAAGCGTACAGGATGACTCGACTGTCCCCGGGATCCGGGCCGATCACGCCTTCGGACCCCGGGGGCCGCCGACGACAGGCTGGCGAGTCGCGGCGACTCATGACATCATCATAGGCGCTGCGGCCGCGGCGGCGCCGTGCGAAGCGCGATTCTAGCCCGGAAAGGATGCGATGTACCTCGACCGACTGTTCAAGCTGATGGCCGACAAGCAGGCGTCGGACCTCTACATCTCGTGCGGTGCGCCGATCAATCTCAAGGTCAACGGGGTCCTCATGCCGGTGTCGACGCAGAAGATGGACGTCGAGACCGTACGCAGGATCGCCTATGACCTGATGAGCAAGGAGCAGGCGCGCGAGTTCGAGAACGAGCGCGAGATGAACCTCTCGCATCTCGACAAGGCCGTCGGCAATTTCCGGATCAACATCTTCCGCCAGCGCGGCTCGATCTCGCTGGTGATCCGCTACGTGCGCAGCCACGTTCCGCCCTTCGAGGCGCTGAAGCTGCCTCCGGTGCTGCTGGACCTGGTGATGGCCAAGCGCGGGCTGGTGCTCGTCGCAGGCGCGACCGGATCGGGCAAGTCGACGACGCTGGCGGCGATGATCGACCATCGCAACAGCAATCGCACCGGCCACATCCTGACGATCGAGGATCCGATCGAATACCTGTTCGACCACCGGCAGAGCCTCGTCAACCAGCGCGAGATCGGCGTCGACACCCACAACTACCAGATGGCGCTGCAGAATGCGCTGCGCGAGGCGCCCGACCTGATCATGATCGGCGAAATCCGCGACAAGGAGACGATGCAGTCGGCGCTGCTCCACACGCTGACCGGGCACCTCTGCCTGTCGACGATCCATGCCAACAACAGCTACCACGCGCTGTCGCGGATCATCAACATGTTCCCCTACGATGCGCGCTCGGCCGTGCTGTCCGACCTGTCGATCGGCCTGCGCGCGATCGTGTCGCAGCGCCTGGTCCGCACCAGCGACGGCAGCCAGCAGCCGGCGGTCGAGATCCTGCTCAATACGTCGCTCATCGCCGAGCTGATCAAGACCGGCGAGTTCACGCAGATCAAGGAAGCGATGGAGCAGTCGCTCTACCCGGGCTCGCAGACCTTCGAGCAGGCGCTTTGCAAGCTGTATCTCGACAAGACCATCAGCTACGACGAAGCGATGGTCGCCTCGGACTCGCCGACCAACCTGGCGTGGCTGATCAATCAGAGCACGCCGACCGGCAATGTCGAGACCGGGGCCGCGAAAGCCGCACCCGCGAGCGACCCCGGTCACTTCGGCGCCAATTTTGCCGGGATGACCATCAATCCCGACATGCTCGAGCGCTCGAACTAGCGCGGCCCGCGCCCGATGCGCGGGCCCGCAGCCGGCGGCCGCGGGCATTTGCTACCATCGTCCGATGGACATCGCCGCGACGCCGACACTCGCCCTCGCCTGCGAACTGATCGAGCGCCGCTCGGCCACGCCCGACGACGCCGGTTGCCAGGCGCTGCTTGCGCAACGCCTCGCGCCGCTGGGGTTTCGGTGCGAGAGCTCGGTCGACAACGGCGTCACCAACCTGTGGGCGCGCCTGGGCGATGCCCGGCCGCTGGTCTGCCTTGCCGGCCACACCGACGTCGTGCCGACGGGTCCGCTCACCGGATGGCAGAGCGATCCTTTCACGCCCGCCCTGCGCGACGGCTACCTGTACGGACGCGGCGCCGCCGACATGAAAGGCTCGCTCGCAGCCTTCGTCGTCGCCGTCGAGGGTTTCCTCGCCGACTGCCCGCGACCCGCAGGCTCGATTGCGTTGCTGATCACCTCCGATGAGGAAGGGCCGTCGGTCGACGGCACCGTCCGCGTCGTCGAGCGCCTCGCCGGCGCCGGCACGACGATCGACTACTGCATCGTCGGCGAACCGTCGTCGGATGCGCGGCTGGGCGACATGATCAAGAACGGACGCCGGGGGACGCTGTCCGGCACCCTGACCGTCCGGGGGATCCAGGGCCACATCGCCTATCCGCAACTCGCGCGCAATCCCATCCACCTCGCTGCGCCCGCGCTCGCGGAGCTGGCGGCGATGCACTGGGACGACGGCAACGAATATTTCCCCCCCACGTCGTTCCAGGTATCGAACCTCCACGCGGGCACCGGCGCCGGCAACGTGATCCCGGGGACGCTCGAGGCGATGTTCAATTTCCGCTATTCGACGGCGAGCACGCGCGACTCGCTCGTCGCCCGCCTGACTGCGCTGCTCGACCGCCACGGCCTCGACTACGACGTCGCCTGGACCGGGCACGGCGAACCTTTCCTCACGCCGCGCGGCAGGCTCGTCGACCTCGCGTCCGAGACCATACGCGAAGTCACGGGCGTCGAGCCCGCGCTGTCCTGCTCCGGCGGCACCTCCGACGGCCGCTTCATCGCGCGGATCTGCCCGGAGGTCGTCGAGATCGGTCCGGTGAACGCGACGATCCACAAGCTGAACGAGCGCGTGCTCGCCGCGGACCTCGAATCGCTCGCGGCGATCTATCGCGCACTGCTCGGGCGCCTGCTCTCGCCCTCGTCATGAACGCGCCACCCGAGCTCGAGACCCTGCGCGACTGGCTGCGTTTCGCCGTATCCCGTTTCGGCCAGGCGAAGCTCGCCTTCGGGCACGGCTTCGCCGATGCCCGGGACGAAGCCACCTACCTGCTGCTGCACGTCCTGCACCTGCCGCTCGACGAGATCGACCCATTTCTCGACGCCAGGCTCACCGCGGCCGAGCGCGCCGAGATCGCCGCACTGATGACGCGCCGCATCGACGAGCGCGTCCCCGCCGCCTACCTGACGCACGAGGCATGGCTCGGGGAGTTCCGTTTCTACGTCGACGACCGCGTGATCATCCCGCGCTCGTTCATCGCCGAGCTGCTTCCCGACGGACTCGCGCCTTTCGTTCCGGACCCGCAGGCGATCCGCTCGGCGCTCGACCTGTGCACGGGGTCGGGCTGCCTCGCCGTCCTGCTCGCGCATGCGTTCCCGTCGGCGGACGTCGATGCCGCCGACATCTCGTCGGACGCGCTGGCCGTCGCCCAGCGCAACGTCAGCGAATACGGTCTCGCGGACAGGATCAACCTGATACGCTCGGACCTGTTCGACAACCTGCCCGCGAAATCCTACGACCTGATCGTCAGCAATCCGCCCTACGTCACCGCGGTGGCGATGGAAGCGCTGCCCCGCGAGTATCGCCACGAGCCGGCGCTGGCACTGGCAGGAGGCGAGGATGGGCTGGACGCGGTGCGCACGATTCTCGCCGCTGCTCCGCGCTTCCTCGAACCCGGCGGGCTGCTGGTCGTCGAGATCGGGAACAACCGCGGGGCCGTCGAGGAGGCCTATCCGCGGATGCCCTTCGTCTGGCTCGAGACCGCGTCGTCGACCGACAGCGTTTTCCTGCTGACGCGCGAGGACGTCGTCAGGGGGCGCTAGCCTCTGCGTCGCGAACGGGCTGCCGCCCGCGCCGGGCTCAGCCGGCGATGCCGAAGAACTGCTGGATCCTGCGGACCAGGTCCTTGGCGCGACCGGCGCCATGCCGCGCGCGCGCCTCGGCGTCGAGCGCCTGGAGCGTTGCATCGTTCGCGGCCTGGCGTTCGGCGAGGACTCGCGCGAGAACTTCGGCAAGTGCGGGCCGGGCGCGGATGATGCCGTCGAAACCGCGCTTGTCGAGGCGATAGCACAGCGCTTCACCGATCGCAACGACGGTGGCGGCCCGCGGCTGGCCGAGGAGCAATCCCATCTCGCCGAAATAGCCCGGTGCATCCAGCGTCGCGAAGCGATGGGGCTTGCCGGCCGCATCGGTCCCCAGGATGTCGACGCGGCCGCGAGCCAGCAGGTAGAGGGATTCGGCCGGCTCGCCCTGGCTGCAGACGGTATCCCCACCCGCATAGAGCGACGTCCTGAGCTCGTGCGCCAGCGACGCTCGCTCGTCGGCGGTCAGCGGCGCGAAGAGATCCATGGTCGCCAGCGCCGCCTCGCGATGTGCGATCTCCTGCACCGCGGCTTCGCCGCGCGCGTCGGCCCGCATCTCGACGACCCGGTGCGGGAACGGGATGTCGAAGCCGACACGCTTGAGCGCGGCGTAGACGTGGACCAGGATCTGCGAGTCGCCCTGGAAGTAGGACCCGACGTCCGTCAGGTCGTATCGGGCCGCGTACTCGATGCCGCTGTCCTTGAAGCCGGTGCATACGACTCGCGGCGCCGGGTCCTTGGACACGAATTCCATGTCGGCCTGCGCCAGCGCCTTGGTGACGACGTCGATGACGCTCGCCGGCGTATGCGAAAACCCGACCTGGAACGGAACCACCCGAACCCAGCCGGTGCGCTCCTCGCCGTGGCGCGCAACGACCGTCACCTTGTTGTTCATCAGCATCGCGTTCGGAATGACGATGGTCTCGTGCGTCGGTGTCGCGATCGCCATGTGGCGCCACCGGATGCTGACGACCTGGCCGGTCAGGTCGTCGATGCGCACCCAGTCGCCGACCCGGCAGGTCTTCTCGAGCTGCAGGGCAATTCCACCCCACAGGTTGCCCAGCGTCGCCTGCGCGGAGAACGCCAGCGCGCCGGTCAGGACCGCCGACGTGGTGATCAGGCCCGCGAGGTTGACGCCGACGGCATTGAGCCGAAAGATCGCATAGCCGATCAACGACAGCGCGATGACGAACTCGTCGAGGATCCGCGGGATGCCGCGTCGCGCCATCACCGTCTGGAAGGCGAAGCGGACGACGATCTGGATCGTGCCGAAGGCGACGAGTGCCAGCGCGGCCTCGCGAAGGATCGTCGGCAGCAGCTCCGAGGTGATCCGGCCGGAGTAGCGACCGAGCAGCCAGAGACTGCCGACGCCGACCGCGACGACGACCAGCATCGGCAGCAGGCCGCGGCGCCGCGAGGTGCCGAAGAGCTGCGCGATCAGCACGAGCAGGAGCGCGCCGGCCGCGAACATCAGGGCGTCGTTAACCAGGCGATCGAGCTGCATCGGGCACACCTGCGGCAATCGGACGCCGCGATTATAGGGCCATGAATCGGCGCCTCGCGTAGAATCTGCGCCTCGTTTCCCGAAGGACCGCGATGGCCACACGCTCCGGCGGCGAGATCCTGGTCGCCAGCCTGCTCGCCCAGGGGGCGACGCACGCATTCGGCGTTCCCGGCGAGAGCTACCTAGCCGTCCTCGACGCCCTCCACGACGCCTCCGACCGCCTGCGCTTCGTCGTCTGCCGCCAGGAAGGCGGGGCCGCGTACATGGCCGAAGCCTTCGGCAAGCTGACCGGCCGTCCCGGCATCGCCTTCGTCACGCGCGGGCCGGGCGCATCGAACGCCGCAATCGGCATCCACACGGCGACGCAGGACTCGTCCCCGATGATCGTGTTCGTCGGACAGGTGGGCGGCGACATGGTGGACCGCGAGGCTTTCCAGGAGATCGACTACCGGCGGATGTACGGGAGCGTGGCCAAGTGGGCGGCGCAGATCGATCGCGCCGAGCGCATCCCCGAATACGTCGCGCATGCGTTCCGGATCGCGATGTCGGGCCGGCCCGGTCCGGTCGTGCTCGCCCTGCCCGAGGACATGCTGAGCTCGCGCGCCGAGGTTCCCGACCCGCCCTGGATCGGCGCGACGGCGGCGGCCCCCGCGCCTGCGGACGTCGCCGCTGCGCAGGACCTGCTGCGCGCCGCCAGGCGCCCCCTGGTGCTGGTCGGCGGCAGCCGCTGGGACGCCGCCGCCTGCGACGCGCTGGCCCGCTTCGCCGAGGGCGCAGCCCTGACCGTCGCCTGCGCTTTCCGGCACCAGGACCTCTTCGACAACCGGCACCCGAACTACGCGGGCGACGTGGGCATCGGCATCAACCCGAAGCTGGCGGCACGGCTGCGCGACGCCGACGTGCTCCTGGTGATCGGCGAGCGCCTGGGCGAAACCACCACCTCCGGCTACACGCTGCTCGACGTTCCGTCGCCGCGACAGGCCCTGATCCACGTGCACCCCGGTGCGGAAGAGCTGGGCCGCGTCTACCAGCCGAAGCTCGCCATCGCGGCGACTCCCGCTGCGTTCCTCGCTGCGATCGATGCCGGCGCCGCGCGACCGGCGACGATCGCGGCGGAAGCCTCGCCTGCCGCCGCCCATGCCGAGTACGAAGCCTGGCGGGCGCCGCGCCCGGTGCCGGGTGCCGTCGACCTGTGGCAGATCGTGCGCTGGCTCGACGAGCGCCTGCCCCAGGATGCGATCGTCGCCAATGGCGCGGGCAATTTCGCCACCTGGATGCATCGGGTCTACCGCTATCGCCGGTTCCGCAGCCAGCTCGCGCCTTACTCCGGCTCGATGGGTTACGGGGTTCCCGCGGCCATCGCGGCGAAGCTCGTGCATCCGGAACGCATCGTCGTCTCGTGGAACGGCGACGGCTGCTTCCTGATGAACGGGCAGGAGCTCGCGACCGCGGTCCAGTACGGACTCGAGGTCGTGTTCGTCGTCGTCGACAACGGCATGTACGGCACAATCCGCATGCATCAGGAGCGCAACTATCCGGCGCGCGTTTCCGGCACCGGACTCCGGAATCCCGATTTCGCCGCACTGGCGCGCGCCTACGGTGCACACGGCGAAACCGTCAGCGCGACGGATGAATTCGCGCCAGCCTTCGAGCGCGCGCTCGCCTGCGGGCGCGCCGCGCTGCTCCACCTGAAGATCGATCCGCAGGCCCTGACGATGGGCGCGAGCCTCGACGCGCTGCGGGCGCAAGGCATCGCGGCGACCCAACGCCAGACGCACTGATTTCGCGCATTTGCCGCGGCGTCGCCTCGACACGCCGTCGACGTCGCATGGCTGCAACGTGCGCGGCCATCGCATGCCCGCCTTTCGCCGGATGCAGTTGCTTCGGCTACGTGCATCCCGCATAGTCGACGCATGTTCGCGCAAGCCCTGCGCTGCAGCGCAGGACGGCGAGAACGACTGCGTCACCGCGGCCATGCCGCCGGCCGACTACACGGATACCTCAGGGGAAATCACGACATGCGCCGCACCACACTCTCGACGTTTGCAGTCTCGTGTCTCGCCGCCGCCATCGCGACCGGCGCCTGGGCAGGCGCGGTCCGGCCGGCCGCGGCCGGCGACGACCTGGTCCCGACCGGCAAGGGCTGGGGCGAACGTCCGGCACCCGGCACCGACAATGCCAGCGCGACCGGGCAGGCGCGCGCGGCGCGCCCCACCAAATCGGGGAATGGCATCGGCTACCACGGCGGGCCCGTGCTCAATGGGGCCACCACGAACGTCTATTACATCTGGTACGGCAACTGGAGCGGCAACTCGGCCGTCGCGATCCTCTCCGATCTCGGGTACAACATCGGAGGATCCCCGTATTTCAACATCAACACCACCTATTACGACGGAAGCAACAACTACGTAAAGAATTCGGTGACCCTCAACGGGTCGACTACCGTTGCCTATCCGCAGGGAACCTCGCTCTCCGACGCCCAGATCCAGGCCGTGGTGTCGACGGCGATTTCCAGCAAGGTCCTGCCCAGGGACCCGAACGCCGTCTATTTCGTGCTGACCTCGTCCGACGTCACGGCGAGCTCGGGTTTCTGCACGCAGTACTGTGGCTGGCACACGCACGGGACGATCGGCGGCACCGACATCAAGTATTCGTTCGTCGGCAATCCCGACCGCTGCCCCAGCGCCTGCGCGGCCCAGACCACCGGCCCGAACGGCAACGCGGGGGCGGACGGCATGGCGAGCATCATCGCCCACGAGCTCGAGGAAGCGGTGACCGATCCCGACCTCAATGCCTGGTACGACAATCGCGGCTACGAGAACGCCGACAAGTGCGCGTGGACCTTCGGCACCGAATCCACGGCGTCGAACGGATCCAAGTACAACGTGACCCTCGGCTCGCGGAACTACCTGATCCAGCAGAACTGGGTCAATGCCTCCGGCGGCTATTGCGCGATGAAGTAATGATCGGATCGACCGGAGTGGCCGGGCGGGGGCTCGCACCTTCGTCCGGCTTGCCGAACGCATCAAAGGCCTTGCGTTCCAATCGGGAATGAGGACTCTCACCATCGTTTCCGGCGCATGGGCGGTCGCCCTCGCGGCCTGCATCGCCTACCCGGCGGCGGCCCAGCCGGTGCAGCCGCCCGGCCGCATTCCCACGGTGACGCGGCTGGTGAAGATCTTCTACGAGCTCGAGACCGGGCTCGCTGCCAATCTCGCCGCGCACGATGCCAAGGCCATCGACCGGACGCTGGATCGGGATTTCGAGCTGCGGGCCGGCGCGATGCCGGGAACGCCGGTGCCCCGCGCCGACTGGATGCGCCAGGCCTTGTCGGCTTCCGCTGCGGGCTCGATCGACCAGATGGCGGTCCACGATTTCGGCAGCGTCGCGGTCGTGAGCTTCCGCCAGGTTCCCGCAGCAGCGCCGTCGGCGAGCGCGGCGCAGGACCTGTTCGTCGTCGACTGCTGGAAGCGCGAAGGCGATGGCTGGAAGCTCGCGACGCGCTACCTGAGCAAAGCCGCCGCGCCTGCGTCGGCGATGCCGCCGTCGACCGGAACGATCGACAAGCGCTACTGAATCACGACACGGCGACCAGGCGATGCAGCGTGTCGGGGTCGTCCAGCAGGGCCTCGCTCGGACCCCGATGGACGATTCGCCCGCGGTCCAGCACCAGCGCGTTGCGCGTCAGCGACAGCGCGAGCTTTGCGTGCTGCTCGACGACGATGACCGCCATGCCGCCGTCGGTCATGAGCCTGCGTATCACCCCCATCAGTTCCTGGACGATGATCGGCGCGAGCCCTTCCATCGGCTCGTCGAGCAGCAGCAGGCTCGGGTTGACGATCAGCGCACGGGCAATCGCGAGCATCTGCTGTTCGCCCCCCGAAAGCTGGTTGCCCCGGTTGGCGCGGCGCTCCGCGAGGCGCGGAAAGATCTGATAGATCCGCTCCAGCGTCCAGCGACCCGGACGCGCGACCGCAGTCAGGTGTTCCTCGATGGTGAGCGAGGCCCACATGTAGCGCTCCTGCGGCACCCAGCCCAGCCCGGCCGCTGCGCGCCGATGCGTCGGCAGCGCGGCAAGGTCGCCGCCGCGCCAGCGCAGGCTGCCGTGATGAACCCGGGTCAGACCCATCAGCGTCACCAGAAGCGTCGTCTTGCCTACGCCGTTGCGCCCGAGGAGCGCGAGGCTGTCGCCCTCCTCCAGCGTGAAGCCGACATCCTCGAGCACCACCGATGCGCCGTAGCCGGCCGTGACCCCGTCGAGCGCCAGCAACTCACTCATGCTGCGCCTCGCCGAGGTAGACCTCCTTGACGCGGGGATCGGCAGCGATTTCCCCCGGCGGACCTTCGGTCAGCACCTTTCCGCCGACGAGCACCGTGATCCGCTCGGCAAAGCGGAACACGAGGTCCATGTCGTGCTCGATGAACACGATCGTGACCTCGCGCGGCAAGCCGGCGATGACGCCGAAGAGCTCCGCGCTTTCGCCGGAGGGAATGCCCGCGGCCGGCTCGTCGAGCAGCAGGATGCGCGGACGGGTGGCCAGTGCCAGCGCGATTTCGAGCAGCCGTTGCTTGCCGTAGGCGAGGTCGTGCGTCAGCTCGTTGCGCTCGGCGCTGAGCTGGAGCGTCTCGAGCAGCGCGCAGCCTTCGTCGATCGCCTCGCGTTGCGCAGCGACGGTCTTTCGCCAATCGGCGGCACGACCCTGTCGCTCGCAGATCGCAAGCACGACCGACTCCAGCACCGTCAATCCGGGAAACAGCGTGTTGATCTGGAAGGTGCGCGTCATTCCGCGCTTGACGCGCTCGTGCTGCGGCAGCGAGGTGATGTTCTGCTCGCCGAGGAAGACCTCGCCCGCGGTCGGCGGGAACACGCCGGTCAGCAGGTTGATGAACGTCGTCTTGCCTGCGCCGTTGGGACCGATCAGGGCGTGACGCGCGCCCGGGAGAAAGGACAGCGAGACGTCGGTGTTGGCGCTGAACGCACCCCAGCGCTTGGACAGGCCCACGGTGCGCAGTGCGGCGCTCATCGCTTCTCCTCACCGC
>JAJXTF010000250.1 GCA_021784125.1 Pseudomonadota bacterium
GGGCGGGCGCATGTGACGCAGTCGTCGCGAAGCGGGTGGCTCGTGCGCGGCCAGTCGTGTGTTGACTGGCCGCCGCGAGCCGGGACCCGCGCGAGGACGAGGGTGCGTCACCTAAGCCCGCCCCCCATGGCCTGCCCTACCTGCAGCACCCTCCCACCTGCAGCACCCTCCCACCTGCACCGACGCACGACGCGCGCGCCTAGCCTTCGCCCTCCGCGAGCAGCGAGGCATTACCGCCCGCCGCCGCCGTGTTCACCGACAGCGTGCGCTCGACGGCGAAGCGCGGCAGGTAGTTCGGCCCGCCCGCCTTCGGACCGGTGCCCGAGAGTCCCTCGCCGCCGAAAGGCTGCGTGCCGACGACCGCGCCGATCATGTTGCGGTTGACGTAGATGTTGCCCACGTGCGCCCGGGCCACGATCCGGTCGATCGTGGCGTCGACGCGGCTGTGGATGCCGAGCGTCAGGCCGTAGCCGAGCCCGTTCACCCTGTCGACCAGCGCGTCGAGCTCCGCGGCGCGCCAGGTGAGTACGTGCAGGATCGGGCCGAACACCTCGTGGGTCAGCCGGTCGATCCGGTCGAGGACGATCAGCGTCGGCGCGACGAACGTTCCCCGCGCGCAGGCGTCGGGCAGGGCGACGCGATGCCGGACGAGTCCCGCCGCCGCCATCTTCGCGATGTGGGCCTCGAGGCCGTCGCGGGCGTCGGCGTCGATGACCGGGCCGACGTCGGTCGCGGCATCGGCCGGATCGCCGATCACCAGAGCGTCCATCGTGCCCTGCAGCAGCTCCAGCACGCGCGGCGCGATCTCCTGCTGCAGGCACAGCAGGCGCAGCGCCGAGCAGCGCTGGCCTGCGCTGTCGAACGCGGACTGCAGTGCATCGACGACGACCTGCTCGGCGAGCGCCGAGCTGTCGACGATCATCGCGTTCTGCCCACCCGTCTCGGCAATCAGGGGCACGAGCGGAACGCGCGCAGCCAGCGTCCTGGCGATCGACGCTGCCACTGCGGTCGAGCCGGTGAACGCGACGCCGGCGATGCGCGGGTCGGCAACGAGCGCTGCGCCGATCGCTGCACCGGGACCGGGGAGCAGCGCGAGTGCATCGGCAGGGACGCCGGCCTCGTGCAGGCAACGCACGGCTTGCGACGCGACGATCGGCGTCTGCTCGGCGGGCTTGGCGGCGACAGCGTTGCCGGCGGCCAGTGCGGCGGCGACCTGCCCGGTGAAGATCGCCAGCGGGAAGTTCCACGGCGAGATGCAGGCGAATACGCCGCGGCCGTGCAATGCGAGCGTGTTCGTCTCGCCGGTCGGCGACGGGAGCGCGAGTGGGGCGTCGAATCGGTGGCGCGCCTGCGCTGCGTAATAGCGGCAATAGTCGACGGCTTCGCGGATCTCCGCGAGCGCCGCGGCGCGAGTCTTGCCTGCTTCGCGCGCGAGAAGCGCGACGAAGCTTCCGCGCTCGCGCTCGATGCCCTCGGCTGCGCGCTCGAGGATGGCCGCGCGTTCCGGGCCCCCGCGCAGGTCCCAGGCGCGCTGGCCTTCGGCGAGCTTCGCCAGCGCGCGGTCGACGGTGGCCAGGTCGGCGTCGACGATGGTGCCGATCCGCCGCCCGCGGTCGGCAGGCTCGCAGGCGGTGCGCGCCGTGCCGGACGACGTGCTGCTTCCGGATTCGGGCATCACCGCGAAATCGGCGGCCGCCCCCGTCGCGACCGCGGCATCGAGTTCCCGCATCGCCTCCTGGTCGGCGAGCGAAACGCCTGCGGAGTTGCGTCGCTCGGGCGCGTACATGTCCGGCGGTGCGCGCAATCGTTCCGCGGGCGCGAAGTCCCAGGACCGGGCACGCGCGAGCGGGTCGGCGACCACGTCGTCGATCAGGATGCGTGGATCGCCGATGCGATTGACGAACGAGGTGTTGGCGCCGTTCTCGAGCAGTCGCCGGACGAGATAGGGCAGGAGGTCCCGGTGGCTGCCCACGGGCGCATAGACGCGGCACGCCCGATGCAGCGCCGTCGGGTCGGCGAGCACCTGCCGGTAGAGGGACTCGCCCATGCCGTGCAGGCGCTGGAACTCGAAGGATTGCGTTCCGAGCCGCGCGGCACAGGCCGATACCCATGCGATCGTATGGGCATTGTGGGTGGCGAACATCGGATAGACGGCGTCGTCCGCCTCGAGCAGTGCCTTTGCGCAGGCGAGATACGACACGTCGGTATGCGCCTTGCGCGTGAACACCGGATATCCGGGCAGACCCTGCACCTGCGCCCGCTTGATCTCGCTGTCCCAGTACGCGCCCTTGACCAGGCGCACCGGGATGCGGTGCTGGGCGTGGCGCGCAAGGGCGACGACGTAGCCGACCACCGACCGCGCGCGCTTCTGGTAGGCCTGGACCGCGAGCCCGAGGCCGTCCCAGTCGGCGAGCGCGGGGTCACGGCGCAAACGCGAGAAGACCTCCAGCGAAAGCTCGAGGCGCTCGGTCTCCTCGGCGTCGATCGTCACGCCGATCCGGTGCATGCGGGCGCGGCTCGCGAGCGCGGCCAGGGCCGGAATCAGCTCGGCGTAGACGCGCTCGCGCTGCGCGTACTCGCAGCGGGGATGCAGCGCCGACAGCTTGATCGAGATCGAGGGCCGCGCGAAGACCGAGCGTTCCGCCGGATCGGCCGCGGCGCCGATGGCATCGATCGCATCACGGTAGGCATCGAAGTAGCGCGCGGCGTCGTCCATCGTCAATGCCGCTTCGCCGAGCATGTCGTAGGAGTGGCGCCAGGCGAACCCGTCCGCGGCGCGGCTCTTCGCGAGCGCTTCGCCGATCGTGCGTCCAAGGACGAACTGCTCGGCCATCACCTTCATCGCCTGCCGCAGCGCGAGGCGGACCACCGGCTCGCCCGCGCGTGCCGCGAAGCGCGCGTACCACGAGCGCGGATCGCGGGCATCGTGCGGGTCGATGCGGGTCAGCCTGCCGCTCAGCATCAATCCCCAGGTCGACGCGTTGACCAGCAGCGAGCCGGATTCGCCGAGGTGGCGGTCCCAGTCGCCGCGGCCGAGCTTGTCGCGAATCAGCGCGTCGGCGGTGGCGGTGTCCGGAATGCGCAGCAGCGCCTCGGCGACGCACATCAGCAGCACGCCTTCCGGCGTCGACAGGTCGTATTCCCTGAGGAACGATTCGATGCGGGCGCCCGCCTCGCGGTCGGCGCGCAGAGCCTCGACCCAGTGCCGCGCCTGCTCGCCCACCGCGCGCGTCTGCGCGTCATCCAGGGCGAGCTGCGCCGCCAGTGCGACGAGGGTGCTGCGCTCGTCGGCGAGAAATGCGCCGCGCACCGCCTCGCCCTCGATCCCGGAGGGAATCAATGCGCGTCGCGCTGCGGTCGCCATCATCGCCTAGCCGCGCGGGTGGTGCTGCGCGTGCAGCTGCTTCAACCGCTCGCGTGCGACGTGGGTGTAGATCGTCGTCGTCGTGATGTCGGCGTGGCCGAGCAGCAGCTGCACGACACGCAGATCCGCACCGTGGTTGAGGAGATGGGTCGCGAAAGCGTGCCGCAGCACGTGCGGTGACAGCGCCGCCGGGGCGATCCCTGCCCGCAGCGCGTAGCGCTTGACCAGCATCCAGAAAGCCTGGCGGGTGAGCGGCCCGTGCCGCTGGGTCAGAAACACCTCGTCGCGGGTGGCGCCCGCCGCGAAGGCCGGCCGGACCTCGCGCAGGTATCGAGCGATCCAGGCGACAGCCTCGTCCCCGATCGGAACCAGGCGCTCCTTGCTGCCCTTGCCGACGACGCGCAGCACGCCGGCGTCCAGCCCAACCTGGGAGAGCCGCAGCCCCGTCAGCTCGGACACACGCAGGCCGGTGGCATAGAGCGTCTCCAGCATCGCCCGGTCGCGCAGCCCGAGTGGCGTCTTCGTGTCCGGCGCTCCGAGCAGCGTCTCGACCTGCGGCTCGCTCAGGTTCTTCGGCAGCCGGCGCGGCTTCTTCGGCGGTCGCACACGCAGCGTCGGATCCTCGGCCATCGTGCCGCGGTCGAGCTGCAAGCGATAGAAGCGCCGCAGCGACGAAATGCGGCGCGCCACCGAGGTCGCTTTCGCCTTGGCGCGGAACTGGTCGGCGAGCCACTGCTCGACGTCCAGGCGCTGCGCGCGGAGCATCGGCGTTCCCCGCTGCGCAAGCCATGCACCCCACGCGCGCAGGTCGCGACGGTAGCTCGCCAGCGACGTCGGGGCGAGGCCGTCCTGCAGCCAGACCTGGTCGCAGAACGCGTGGAGCAGCGCATCGTAGTCGG
>JAJXTF010000251.1 GCA_021784125.1 Pseudomonadota bacterium
GTTCTCCTTCAGCAGTCTGCGGCTCATTGCAGGGCCCTCCGACCGGCGAATTCGGTCCAGCGAGCATCGACGAATCCCGCGAGCTCGCGGCGAAATCGCTGCGGATCGAAGCGCCGGACATTCTCGACGCAGGCCGGGGACTGGATCCGCGCCTGGTTGGCCTCGAACGCGTGCAGCGCGTCGACGATCGCATCCGCGGTCTGGTCGGCGTACAGCACACCCGTCGGCGCCGCGTCGTCGAGTCCGCGGATCGTCTCGAGCGCGCCGCCGCGCGCCAGCGCGATGACCGGCGTGCCGGCGGACTGCGCTTCCAGCGGCGCGATTCCGAAATCCTCCTCGGCCGCGAACACGAACGCACGCGCGCCGGCGAGCCAGCGGTCGCGCTCGCGGTCGGGCACCCGGCCGAGCAGGCGCACGTTCGGGCCGGCGATCGCCTCGATCCTCGCGCGCTCGGGGCCGTCGCCGATCACCACCAACTCGCGTTCTGGCAGGCGTCGGAAGGCCTCGACGATCAGGTCGACACGCTTGTAGGGAACGAGCTGCGAAACGGTGACGTAGGCCGGTCCGCGGGCAGGCGGCCGGTCGGGCGCGGGCGTCGCCGCAACGGTGGCTGCCGGGGTCGCCGCTGCCGCCGCCACCGGCGGGTAGATGACGGTCGACTCGCGGCCATAGCAGCGGCGGATGCGTGCGGCGATGTGCTGCGAGATCGCGATGAAGTGGTCGACGCGTTCACTCGCCGCGCGGTCCCAGGCCCGGAGCCTGTCGAGCGTGCGACGGACGAGCCAGCCGCGGGGGCCGCGGTCCATGCCGGTTTGCCGCAGGTACTGCTCGCGCAGGTCCCAGGCGTAGCGCATCGGCGTATAGCAGTAGCAGACGTGCAACTGTCTCCGGTGCGTGCGCACGCCCTTGGCGACGGCATGCGAGCTGGAGATCACGAGGTCGAAGGCCGACACATCGAGGGATTCGATTGCGCGCGGAAACAGCGGCAGCAGGTTGCGGAAACCCCGGCGCGCGAACGGCAGGCGCTGGAGAAACGACGTCACCGCCCGCCTGCCGCCCAGTTTCGAGCGGTCGGCGTCCGACAGGAAATCGACCAGCGCGAACAGCTGGGCATCGCCGTAAGTGCTGCAGATTTCTGCGAGCGTGCACTCGCCGCCGCGCCAGGTGTCGAGCCAGTCGTGGACGATGGCGACCCTCACGGCGCAGGCGACCTGCGATGCGGGCGTCTGGTCGGCATTGCGTGGACTCCAGTCGTCCGGTTGCCTGCGCGCGATTCTACGCGTACGCGGCGCCTTCGACCGCGGTGCTACCATCGGCCGCTGGAATCTCCGGTCCGGGCCCCGCTCGATGGCGCTACGCGTCGGTTTCAACGCGACACCGTTGCTCGCGCCCCTGACGGGCATCGGGAACTACATCGTAGAGCTCGGCGCGGCCCTGGCGGCAGGGGGCGCGGTCGACCTCTGGTCGTTCTACGGCCATCGCTGGCGCCACGAGGCCCCGGCCGTCCACGCCGCAACGCGCGGCGGACCTGCGGCGCGCCGGCTGCGCGACCTGGTCAAGCCCCTCGTTCCCTTCAAGCGCGGATTGCGCCACGCCCAGCAGCAGCTGACCTTCGGCCGCGGGCTGCGCCGCCACGCGATAGACGTCTATCACGAGCCGAACTACATTCCGCTGCGCTATGACGTTCCGGTCGTGGTGACGCTCCACGACCTGTCGTGGCTGCGCTACCCCGAGACGCATCCGCGCGATCGGGTCAGGTGGATCGAGCGCGGCATGCCCGGCGTGGTCGAGCAGGCGGCAGCGATCATCGTCGATTCGGAGTTCGTCCGGCAGGAGCTGCTCTCGAGCCTGGGGGTGGCTCCCGGGCGCGTGCACACGGTGCACCTCGGAGTCTCGCCGGCGTTTCGGCCGCGCGGCGTACAGGAGACCCGTCAAACCCTGCAGGCGCTCGCGCTGGACCACGGCGGATACCTGCTGACCGTGGGGACGATCGAGCCTCGGAAGAACGTCGCCCACGTGCTGGCGGCGTACGCGCGGCTGCCGGCTGCGCTTCGCGACCGCTACCCGCTGGTCATCGCCGGCGCCCGCGGATGGCGCTCAGGAAGGCTGGAAAGGGAGTTGCGCCTGCTCGCCGAACGCGGGCGCGTCCGCTTCCTGGGCCACGTGGCCGACGCGGACCTGCCGGCGCTGTACGCAGGCGCCGCAGCCTTCGTCTTTGCATCGAAATACGAGGGATTCGGGCTGCCCCCGCTGGAAGCGATGGCGAGCGGCGTCCCGGTCATCGTCTCGGACCGGGCCTCGCTGCCCGAGGTCGTGGGTGAGGCTGCCTGGATGCTCGATCCGGCGCGCCCCGATGCGACTGCCGGCAGGATCGAGGCCCTGCTCGAGGATTCGGACGCGCGCGCGCTGCTCGCGCGCCGGGGAATCGAGAGGGCGGCCCTGTTCACCTGGGAAAGCTGCGCCCGCGGCACGCTCGACGTCTATCGCGCGATCGTCTGAATCCCGGTACAGCGACGAGCCTCCGGCCTCGGCTATACTCGAATTCGGTTTGCGGGATGCGTACAAGCGTGCGCCGGCCGCATCGTGGAATGGGGGGGTCGAGGATTCGCGCGAAGCGCTTGCTGGTGACAGGTCGGCACGGTTTCGTGGGCGGCGTGCTCGCCCGCACGATCGCGACCGATCCGGCATTGGCCGAATGGCAGCTGATCGAGACGCAGGAAACCTGGGACCTGCGCGATCCCGTCGCCACCTCGGCGATCGTCGAGGCGGCCGCACCCGACGCGGTCGTGCACCTCGCCGCGCAGAGTTTCGTGCCGGATGCTTTCCGCGATCCCGAGACCACGCTGAACGTCAACGTCCAGGGCACGCTGCACCTGCTCCAGGCGTTGAAGGGCGCGGGGTTCCGGGGCCGGATGGTCTACGTCGGCACCGGCGATGTCTACGGGCTCGTGGCCGAGGACGAGCTGCCGGTGGCCGAGACCCGGCTGCCCGCTCCCAGGAATCCCTACGCGGTCAGCAAGCTCGCCGCGGAAGCGCTGTGCTGGCAGTGGACGGTCACCGAGGGCATCGACATCGTGCTGGCGCGGCCGTTCAACCACATCGGGGCGGGGCAGAGCGACCGCTTCGTCGCGTCGGATTTCGCGCGCCAGGTGGCGGACATCAGGCTCGGCCGGCGCAAGCCGGTGGTCGCCGTCGGCGACATCGACGTCACGCGTGATTTCACCGACGTCGGCGACGTCGTGCAGGCGTATTTCGCGCTGCTGCGCTCGGGCGTGACCGGCCAGATCTACAACGTGTGCTCGGGCCGCGACCATTCGATCCGGTCGCTGATCGAGCGACTTGCGGGGCTGGCCGCCGTGAGCATCTCGATCGAGCAGGAGCCCGCGCGGATGCGCAAGGCCGAGCAGCGCCGGATGCGCGGCGAGCCGGGCAAGATTCGCCGGGCAACCGGCTGGCGCGCGGCGACGCCGCTCGATGATTCACTGGCCGCGATGCTTCGGTACTGGGAAAGCGGGGAACACTGATGTCCAAATCCGCATTGATCACCGGCGTCACCGGGCAGGACGGTGCGTATCTCGCGAAGCTCCTCCTCGGCAAGGGCTATCGCGTGTCGGGCATGCTCGCCCGGCGCAGCTCGGACACCCTCTGGCGGCTCGGGCACCTCGGCATCGTCAAGGACGTGAACCTGATCGACGGCGACCTGATCGACATGACGTCGATCCTGCGCGCGCTGGAGGCGAGCGGGGCCGAAGAGGTCTACAACCTGGGAGCGCAGAGCTTCGTCGCGACCTCGTGGCGCCAGCCGCTGCTCACCGCCAACGTCACCGGCGTCGGCGCGCTGCACGTTCTCGAGGCGATCCGCATCCACGATCCGAAGATCCGTTTCTACCAGGCGTCGACCAGCGAGATGTTCGGGCTCATCCAGGCCGAGCGCCAGGACGAGAAGACGCCTTTCTACCCGCGCAGCCCCTATGGCGTCGCCAAGCTGTTCGCGCACTGGTCGACCGTCAACTACCGCGAGAGCTTCGGGCTGCACGCCTCGAGCGGCATCCTGTTCAACCACGAGTCTCCGCTGCGCGGCATCGAGTTCGTGACGCGCAAGGTCACCGACGCCGTGGCGCGGATCAAGCTCGGAAAGGCGAAGGAGCTGCGGCTCGGCAACATCGACGCGAGGCGCGACTGGGGTTTCGCCGGCGACTACGTCGAGGCGATGTGGATGATGCTGCAGCAGGAGGCGCCCGACGATTACGTGATCGCGACCG
>JAJXTF010000252.1 GCA_021784125.1 Pseudomonadota bacterium
CCAGATGCTGGTGCCTTCCTGCCGGCGGGTGTAGACGTCGCGCGCCATCTCGAGCGCCAGCTTGGCGTCGGGGGCATGCAGGCTGCCGCTGTGCTTGTGGTCCAGCCCGGCCTTGCTGCGGACGAATACCTCCCACAGGGGCCATTCCTCGCGGTTGTCGGCGGTTTCGGGTGTTGCTGTCGGGTTCATTGCGGATCTCCTCGTCGGAAGGAATTGAGCGTCAGGCGGCCTTGCGCTGCATTGCGGTCTTGGCGGCATGGGCCAGCGCCGCCTCGCGCACCCAGGCGCCGTCGTCCCAGGCGTCGACGCGGTCGGCCAGCCGCTCGCGGTTGCACGGGCCGTCGCCGCCGACGACCCGCCGGAATTCGTCCCAGTCGATCGCGCCGAAGTCGAAATGCTGGCGCGCCTCGTTCCAGCGCAGTTCGGGATCGGGCAGGGTCACGCCGAGCACCTTCGCCTGCTGCACGGTGGCGTCGACGAACTTCTGCCGCAGGTCGTCGTTGGAGATGCGCTTGATGCCCCAGCGCATGCTCTGCGCCGAATGGTTGCTGACGTCGTCGGGCGGACCGAACATCATCAGGCTCGGCCACCACCAGCGGTTCACCGCGTCCTGCACCATGTCGCGCTGGCGCGGCGTGCCGTCGCGCATCATGACCAGCAGCGCGTCGTAGCCCTGGCGCTGGTGGAAGCTTTCCTCGCGGCAGATGCGGATCATCGCCCGCGCGTACGGCGCGTACGAACAGCGGCACAGCGGCACTTGGTTCATGATCGCCGCGCCGTCGACCAGCCAGCCGATGACGCCGACGTCGGCCCAGGCGAGCGTCGGGTAGTTGAAGATCGAGCTGTACTTGGCCTTGCCGGCGTGCAGCTGGCCGATCAGTTCGTCGCGCGACACGCCCAGCGTCTCCGCCGCGGCGTACAGGTACAGCCCGTGGCCGCCTTCGTCCTGCACCTTGGCGAGCAGGATGGCCTTGCGCTTGAGCGTCGGCGCGCGGGTGATCCAGTTGCCTTCGGGGAGCATGCCGACGATCTCGGAATGCGCGTGCTGGCTGATCTGCCGCACCAGCGTCCGGCGGTAATGCTCGGGCATCCAGTCCTTGGGCTCGACGAACCCGCCGTCGTCGATCCGCGCCTCGAAGCGGTCGAGCAGCTGCTGCTCGCTCGCCGAGAGCGGAACGGACGGCTTGTCGTCGCCCTTGGGCATCAGGTCCATGGCTTGGGTGTACATGCTGCGTCTCCTCGTAGGAACAGCGGGCGGACGGCGCGGGCCGCTCAGGCGCCCTTGGGACGATGGTCGACCACGCGCCGGGCCTTTCCGACCAGGGTGCGTTCGATCGAATCCGGCGGCAGGACGCAGACGCGGGTGGTGATCCCGACCAGCGTCTTGATGCGGTGCGCGAGCCAGTCCGCGATCTGCTGGCGCTCGACGTCGCTCACATGACCGAGTGACGGCTCGAGCTCGCAGTGCACCTCGACCTTGTCGAGGTGGCCGTCGCGGCTGAGGTGGATCTGGTACTGGCCCGACAGCTTGTCGTGCTGGATCACGATCTCCTCGATCTGCGTCGGGAACACGTTGACGCCCCGCACGATCAGCATGTCGTCGCTGCGACCGACGATCTTGCCCATGCGGCGGAAGGCGCGGGCGGTCGGCGGCAGCAATCTCGTGAGGTCGCGGGTGCGATAGCGGATGATCGGCAGCCCTTCCTTGGTCAGCGTCGTGAATACCAACTCGCCCTCGCTGCCGTCGGGCAGCGGCTCGCCGGTGACCGGATCGATGATCTCGGGATAGAAGTGATCCTCCCAGATCACCGGCCCGTCCTGGGTCTCGACGCATTCGCAGGCGACGCCCGGGCCCATGACTTCGCTCAGGCCGTAGATGTCGACCGCCTTCAGGCTGGTCTTCGATTCGATCTCGTGCCGCATCGCCTCGGTCCACGGCTCGGCGCCGAAGATCCCCACGCGCAGCGAGCAGTCGCGCGCGTCCAGTCCCTGGCGGGCGAATTCCTCGACGATCACCTGCATGTAGCTCGGGGTGACCATGATGATGTCCGGCTTGAAGTCGCGGATGAGCTGGACCTGCTTCTCGGTCTGTCCGCCCGACATCGGCACCACGGTGCAGCCCAGTCGCTCGGCGCCGTAATGCGCGCCCAGCCCGCCGGTGAACAGCCCGTAGCCGTAGGCGACATGGACGATGTCGCCCGGCCGGCCGCCGGCGGCCCGGATCGACCGGGCGACCAGATCGGCCCAGGTGTCGATGTCGCGCTGGGTGTAGCCGACGACGGTCGGCTTGCCGGTGGTCCCGGACGACGCATGGACGCGCACGATGCGTTCGCGCGGCACGGCGAACATGCCGAAGGGGTAGTTGTCGCGCAGGTCGGACTTGCTGGTGAACGGGAACTTCGCCAGGTCCTCGAGCTGCTGCAGGTCGTCGGGATGCACGCCCTTGGCGTCGAACGCGCGGCGGTAGTGCGGCACGTTGTCGTAGGCATGGCGCAGCGTCCACTTCAGCCGCTCGAGCTGCAGCGCGGAAATGGCGTCGCGGCTGGCGTGCTCGACCGGATCCGGCGTCGCGCGGGTGGGGCTCAGCATGGTGGTCTCCTCATCGATGGGTATGGCCGTCGTCGACGACCGGCTTGCCGCGCAGCCGGTACGAGCGGCCGCGGAACAGCGCGATGCGTTCGCCGCGCTGGTTGCTGACCGTGACGTCGTAGATCCCGGTGCGGCCCCGGGCCGACTGCTCGTGGCACTCGGCGTCGAGCACGTCGCCCTCGTGCGCCGGGGCCAGGAAGTCCACGCTCAGCCCCGAGGCGACGGTGACCTCGTTGCAGGCGTTGCAGGCATAGGCGAACGCGGTGTCGGCCAGGGTGGTGATCAGCCCGCCGTGGCAGATGGCGAAGCCGTTGAGCATGTCGCGGCGCACCGTCATGCGGGCGCGCGACGTGCCCGGGCCGACGCCGACGATGGCGATGCCGAGCGCGCCCGTGGCGTGGTCGTGGGCGAGCATGCGATCGCGTACGCGTTCGGCGAGCTGCTGCGCGGAAAGGTCCGCGGCTTCGGCGGCATTGACTTGCGGTTCAGGCATCGAGGGCGGCTCCACTCCAGCGGGATTCGGACAGTCGGGGGGCGATGCGGTAGCGGGCATCGCCGTAGTGATCGGACAGGTGGCGCAGCACCGTGTGCACGCGTGCCGCGCCGAGCGACCGGCCCCAGGCCAGTGGCCCTCGGGGGTAGGCCGTGCCAAGCTGCATTGCGAGGTCGATGTCGGCCGCGGCCACCGCGTTCCAGCTCGCCAGATCGGCCGCTTCGTTGACCAGCCCGGCGACCACGCGCATCACGACCAGCCCGGCGACGTCGGCCAGTTCGACCAGCCGCACGCCGGCGGCGTCCAGCGCCGCGGCGAAGGCGGCGCGGTCGGGCGTGGCGGCGGCGGTCGCCGCGGCGCCGAGCAGCGGCGTGCGCGCGAGATCCAGCGCGGTGTCGAGCAGGATCAGGGCGGGCTGGGACTCCACCGCCGCGCGGTGCGCCGCGGTCCGGCCGTCGGTCGTCGCGATGCGACTGCCGCCGACGGCCAGCGTCTCGTCCGGGAGCCGGGAATCGGTTTCGAGCGGCACGCCGGCGCCGCGCAGGCGTTCGAGCAGCGAGCCCAGCAGGCCGGGCGCCGCGGCATGGCGCACCACGGGAATGCCGGATGCCGGTGCCACCGTGGCGAACCCGGGCGCCGCAGCATCCGGACCGTGGCGGTACACGCCATGGCCGCTCTTGCGGCCAAGGCGCCCGGCGCGCACCAGTTCCTGCTGCATCAGGGCCGGCGCGTAGCGCGAATCGAAGCCGGTGGCCCGGAACACCGATTCGGTCACCGCAAGATTGACGTCGTGGCCGATCAGGTCCATCAGTTCGAACGGACCGAGGGCGAAGCCCCCGGCCTGCCGCAGCAGCGCGTCGATCGCGGGGGCGGGCGCGGCGCGCTCAGCGAGCAGCCGCCACGCTTCGGCGTAGTACGGCCGCGCGACCCGGTTGACGATGAATCCCGGCACGTTCGGCGCGGCCACCGCGGTCTTGCCCCACGACCGCGACAGCGCACGCAGCGCGTCGACCACCGCAGTGTCGGTCTGCATGCCGGGGATGATCTCGACCAGCTTCATCCGCACCGCGGGATTGAAGAAGTGCCAGCCGGCGACACGCTGCGGCCGTGCGAGCGCGGCGGCGATGGCGGTGACCGACAGCGACGAGGTATTGCTCAGCAGCAGCGCG
>JAJXTF010000253.1 GCA_021784125.1 Pseudomonadota bacterium
TCTCGCGCACGAGGCTGCTCACGCTGCTGGGCGTCGGCGGCCTCGGGAAGTCCCGGCTGTCGCTGCAGATCGCCGCCGAGACTCTCGAGGAATTCCCCGACGGTGTATGGCTGGTCGAGCTCGCGGCGATCGCCGACGAGCGCCTGGTGCCCTTGAGCGTCGCAACGGCGTTGGGCGTCAAGGAGGAGGCAGGACGCCCGGTGCAGGACGCGCTGGTGAAGCACGTCGCCGACCGCCATCTGCTGATCATTCTCGACAACTGCGAGCACCTGATCAGCGCCTGCGCGCATCTGGCAAAGGCGCTGCTGCAGGCCGGCGCGCAGATCAGGATCCTCGCGACCAGCCGCGAGGCCCTGCGCATCGCGGGC
This sequence comes from Pseudomonadota bacterium, assembly GCA_021784125.1. Classification (GTDB taxonomy): domain Bacteria; phylum Pseudomonadota; class Gammaproteobacteria; order Burkholderiales; family Casimicrobiaceae; genus VBCG01. The sequence goes on from JAJXTF010000253.1 coordinate 369, forward strand.
GAGACGACGCTGCAGATCCCGACGCTGTCGGTTCCGGACCTCGACGCGCCGCCTGCGCTTTCGGAGCTGCGCGACGTCGATGCCATCCGCCTGTTCGTCGATCGTGCGTCCGCCGCCGACCCGGGGTTCCACCTCGACGAGCACAACGCGGCGGCGATCACCGAGATCTGCCGGCGGCTCGATGGCATTCCGCTCGCGCTCGAGCTGGCGGCGGCGCGCGTGCGCGGATTGCCGGTGGATCGGATCGCGGCGCGCCTCGGCGACCGCTTCAAGCTGCTGACTGGCGGCGATCGCACCGCCCTCAAGCGCCAGCAGACGTTGCGGGCGCTGATCGACTGGAGCCACGATCTGCTGACGCCCGCGGAGCGCGCGCTGTTCCGTCGCCTCTCGGTTTTCGCCGGCGGATGGACGCTCGACGCGGCCGAAGCCATGGGCGCCGGCGGCGACGTCGAGGCGAGCGACATCCTCGACCTGTTGACGCGGCTGATCGAGAAATCGCTGGTGGCGCCGGATGCGGACAGCTCCCGCTACCGGTTCCTCGAAACCATCCGGGAGTACGCGGGCGAGCAGCTCGTCGAGGCCGGCGAGGAGGATGCGTTGCGCATGCGTCACCTCGAGTGGTACCTGGCGTTCGTCGAGGCAGGCCGGCCGCAGTTCGTGGGGTCCCATCTCGGGGTCTGGCTCGCGCGCCTCGACGCGGAGCGCGAAAACATCTTCGCGGCGCACCGCTACTGCGACCGCGCAGCGTCCGGCGGCGAGCTCGGGATGCGGCTGACGACCGCGATCCGGCGCTACTGGTTCGACCGCGGTCTGCTCGGCCTCGGCTATCGGACGACGATGGAGGCCTTGGCCCGCCCTTCCGCCCAAGCGCCCACGCCGGTGCGGGCTGCGGCGCTGAACGACGCCGGGCAGATCGCCGCGTACATGGGCCGCTACGCCGAGGCGCAGGCCCATCTGATGGAGAGCCTCGCCGTCGCGCGCAGCCTCGGTGACCGGCAGCGTGTCGCGTACCTGCTGCAACCGCTGGCGCTCGCCTGTCTGGGTGTGCACGACCTGAACGCCGCGAGGGAATACCTGAAGGAGGCGCTCGAGCTGGCCCGCGAATCGGGAGATCGGCGCGAGATCGCGGCTGTCCTCAATTCGCTCGCGCAACTCGCGCGCATGGAGGGCGACCTGGAAACCGCAGAGCCCCTCTACCAGCAGGTGCTCGACATCGGCCGCGAAATGCCCGACGTTGCAGCGTTCAGCCTGCTCAATCTGGCCATGGTCGCGATCGGACGCGACACCGCCGACAGGGCGCGCGAGATGCTTCTCGAAGTGATCGCCATCTGCGACGAGGTTGATTCGAAGCCCACCGGCCAGAGCGTCATCGAGGTGAGCTCGGGGCTCGCCGCCGCATGCAGCGACTGGGAACACGCGGCGCGCTTCTTCGGCGCAGCCGAACGCCAGGCCGCGGTCAGCGGCATCCACCGCGATCCGACCGACGAGGCGTTCCTGCTGCCCCTGGTCAAGAGGGCGCGCGCTGCCCTCGACGCGTCGACCTATGCGGACGCCGAAGCGGCCGGACGCGCGATGGATTACGCGTCGGCGATGGCTGCGGTGCGCGCGTGGCTCGGTGCTGCAGCGTGCTAGCGCTGGCCAGGCCGGCGCGCCTGCCGGTTCACCTCATCACTTCTGGTTGATGATCGTCGGGTCGAGCGTGGCCCATGTGCCGGACTGTCGATCGTAGATCTTGATCTGGTAGCCGTATGAATTGGAATCCGTATTCGCATCGATCCAGTGGAATTCCGCCCCATCGCCTCCGGTACCCTTGCCACTGAACTGGCTAGCGGACGAATCGCTGTAGAACGCGATGCCATCGTCCTTGAACATGTAGCGCGAGTTCTTAAGATGCCAGAGGATGCTCACGCCCTTTCCTTCCAGTCCGTGGTTCCCCTTCGCCATGACCAAATCGGGAACCGGTCCGATGACCACCTGTTCGTGACCGATGAAGGTTACGACCGTGACGGGGACATCGAGCCGGCAGATGTTTCCGTTGCACGGCTGGGGAGGAGGACGGCCATGCCCTCCACCACCCGAGCCCGGTGTCCCGAACGTGCCGCATGCGGCGACGACGAACCCAGCAAGGACAACGGCAAACAGCGTTCGCTTGTTCATCGTGCACTCCCTATGATGGGCCGCGGACTGGCGGGCGTCGCAGCCGCGAGCCTCTGCCCACGGAGCAATCCCGCCCGATTGTCGCCAAGCGCGGGACAATTGAAAAGCGAATATTCGCGCTGCTCAAGCCGTCTGGCGTCGACGTGAGTACGATTCCGTGGTGACCTCCCAGCCCGCTCTCCGAGTCCGATCGGATCATCCCATGCCCGCCCGAACCGACATCGCCCGCCTCCGCGCCAACCTCTGGGGCGAAATCGACAGCGCCGCCCTGTATCTCGCGATTGCTGCGCACGAGCGCGACGCCAGGCTCGCCGAGGTCCACCGCCAGCTCGCTGCGGTCGAAGAGCGGGACGCGGATCTCTGGCGCGAGGAGCTCGGCAGCATCGATCCAGACGATCTCGGCGGATCGCCCTGGGTTGCGGCGCCTGGTTTGCGGGCCCGCCGCAGGTGGGGGTAAAGCTCGCCGCAGCCGCGGTCATCTACGGGGCGGACAGGATGCTGGGGGGCGTCCCGGGTTGATCCTCCTCAATTCCCGCGGCCTGCGACCGTGCGACCATTCGCGCGACGGCGGTGCCGTCCGCGGCAGATCCACGGATGACGCCGCCCACCCGGGATGAACAAGACCCACAAGCTCAACGCCTGGTACGTGCTCGCCGCGATCCTCGGCGTGCTGTTCGCCCAGCAGTTCATCAGCCAGGCGTACCGGACCGAGGAGGTGCCCTGGAGCAGCTTCGAAAAGCTGGTGGCCGAGCACCAGGTCTCGAAGATCGTCGTCACCAGCCGCCACATCGTCGGCTATTTCAAGTCGCCCCAGAACGGCAAGACCCAGTTCGTGACCACGCGCGTCGACCTCCCGCTCGCCGAACTGCTGAAGGATTCGGGGATCGAGGTGACGGGCGGCACGGAATCGAACGCGCTGACGACGCTGCTGTCGTGGGTCGCACCGGCGGCGGTGTTCTTCGCGATCTGGTTCCTGCTCTACCGCCGCTTCGCGGAGAAGATGGGGGCAACCGGCTTGATGTCGATCGGCAAGAGCCGCGCCAAGGTCTACGTCGAGAAGGACACCAGTGTCACCTTCGACGACGTCGCCGGGGCGACCGAAGCGAAGCAGGAACTCCACGAGGTCATCGACTTCCTGAAGAACCCGAAGGAGTACGGCAGGCTGGGCGCACGCATTCCCAAGGGCATCCTGCTGGTCGGTCCTCCGGGGACCGGCAAGACGCTGCTGGCGCGCGCGGTCGCCGGCGAAGCCGGCGTCCCGTTCTTCTCGATCAGCGGCTCGGAGTTCGTCGAGATGTTCGTCGGCCTGGGCGCTGCGCGCGTGCGCGACCTCTTCGCCGAAGCGCGCAAGCAGGCGCCTGCGATCATCTTCATCGACGAGCTCGACTCTCTTGGACGGGCGCGCAATTCCTACGGCGGGATCGGCGGCCACGACGAGCGCGAGCAGACGCTGAACCAGTTGCTGGCGGAGCTCGACGGATTCGATCCCCGCGAAGGCGTCGTCCTGCTGTCGGCGACCAACCGCCCGGAGATTCTCGATCCCGCGCTGCTGCGCGCGGGGCGCTTCGATCGCCAGATCCTCGTCGACCGTCCCGACAAGCGCGACCGCGTCGAGATCGTCAAGGTCCACACGCGAAAGCTGACGCTGGCGCCCGACGTCGACCCGGAAAAGGTCGCTGCACTGACCCCCGGATTCACCGGCGCCGAC
>JAJXTF010000254.1 GCA_021784125.1 Pseudomonadota bacterium
GGTGGCGCCCGGCGCCGCCGGCCCGCAGGACATCGCGTTCTCCGTCGACGGCCGGCTCTCCGCTCGCCACGGTGAGCAGGGCATCGCCGGCGCGTTCACCTGGATCCACCGACCCGGGCACGACGCCATCGATCTCGCGACGCCGCTCGGCCAGACGCTGGCCGAGATCGACGGGGACGCCGACGGCGTGCGCCTGCGCCTGCCCGACGGCAGGACCGACACCGCGCCCGACTGGGGAACGCTGACCGAGCGCAGCTTCGGCGTCGCGATTCCGGTCGAGGGCCTCGCGTTCTGGATCCGCGGCGAGCCCCGGCCCGGCGCGCGCGCGCGCAACGAGCGCGACGCGCAGGGTCGCGTCGGGGTGTTGCGGCAGGACGGCTGGGAAATCGTGTACGCCTACGCCGACGATGCGGCGAAGCGGCCCGACCGCGTGAGCTTGCGCTACCCAGACACGCCGCCGATCGACGTGCGCGTCGTCGTCGATCGCTGGCAATGACCCCGAAAGATCGCGTGCTGGTGGTTCCCGCGCCGGCCAAGGTCAACCTGTTCCTGCACGTCACCGGACGGCGCGCCGACGGCTATCACAGCCTCGAATCACTGTTCTCGCTGATCGATCTCGCGGATACGCTGACCCTCGAGGATCGCGACGACGGCAGGATCCTGCGCGGCGGCAACGTTCCCGGCGTCCCCGAAAGCGCCGACCTGACGCTGCGCGCGGCGCATGCACTGCGCGAGGCGGCAGCCATGAGGCGTGGCGCGACGATCACGCTCGCCAAGCGGATTCCGCAAGGCGCGGGGCTGGGGGGCGGAAGTTCGGATGCGGCCAGCGTACTGCTTGCGCTGAATCGCCTGTGGTCGCTTTCGATGTCGCGGCGGGACCTTGCCGCCATCGGCGTTACGCTGGGCGCCGACGTCCCGTTCTTCCTGGGCGAGACGCCGGCGCTCGCGCGGGGCATCGGCGAGCGGCTGACGCCGATGTCGCTCCCCACCTGCTGGCTCGCGCTGGCGATGCCCGCGGTTCAGGTCGCGACTGCAGAGATCTTCGCTGCGCCGGAATTGACACGATCGACGCCGTCGGCGAAAATGGACGTCTTTTCCGAAGGTTACGGTCGGAACGATCTCGAGGCTGTGGCCGCGTCCCGGTTCCCTCGGGTCGCCGAGGCCCTGCGCGCATTGCGGCGGGCGTCGCCGCAGGCGCGGATGACGGGTTCGGGCGCGTGCGTGTTCGCGGTGTTCGCCACTGAAGCCGAAGCGCAGTCCGCGCTGGGGCTGCTGCCGGCAGGCATTCCCGGGCAGGTCGTACGCACGGTCGCGCGACATCCGCTGGCCTCGTTCGCGTGACGTGATTTTTCGGATCGGTCCGTGGCGAAAGCGGAACGGACGGATTGCGCAGGTTTCCGCTGGGGAGTCGCCAAGTTGGTTAAGGCACCGGATTTTGATTCCGGCATTCGAGGGTTCGAATCCTTCCTCCCCAGCCATTCCCGTTCGCCGACGCCGTGGCGGTGACGGTCCTCCGTTCCCGACCTCCGATGCCTGCGCCCGACACGACCCACGCCGTAGCTTCCCGCCGTCGCCGCCGCTCCCGGGGCTGACCCAGTCCCACCTGTTTCGGATCCGAGTCGACACATGTCCTTCGAGCGCATGCGGATTTTCACCGGCAACGCCAATCCCAGGCTGGCCGAAGCCGTCTGCCGTCACCTGAACATCAGCCTCGGTCGCGTGGTCGTCGGGCGCTTTTCCGACGGCGAGGTGATGGTCGAACTGCTCGAGAACGTCCGCGGGCGCGACGCCTTCATCCTGCAATCGACCTGCGCGCCGACCAACGACAACCTGATGGAAGTGATGGTGATGGTCGACGCGCTGAAGCGCGCGTCGGTCGCGCGCGTGACGGCCGCCATTCCGTACTTCGGTTACGCGCGGCAGGACCGCAGGCCGCGCTCGGCCCGGGTTCCGATCACCGCGAAGGTCGTCGCCGACATGCTGGCGACGGTCGGCGTTGACCGCGTGATGGTGATGGACCTGCACGCCGACCAGATCCAGGGCTTCTTCAACATCCCGGTCGACAACATCTACGCGACGCCGGTGCTGCTGGGCGACCTCTGGAAGCGCAACTACGACAACCTGCTCGTCGTGTCTCCCGACGTCGGCGGCGTCGTGCGCGCGCGGGCGATCGCCAAGCGCCTCGACTCCGACCTCGCGATCATCGACAAGCGACGGCCCAAGGCCAACGTCTCCGAGGTGATGAACATCATCGGCGACGTCGACGGCCGCACCTGCGTGATCATGGACGACATCGTCGACACCGCGAACACGCTGTGCAAGGCCGCGACCGCGCTGAAGGAGCACGGCGCGCAGAAGGTCATCGCGTACTGCACGCACCCCGTGCTGTCGGGGGGCGCGGTGCCTCGCATCGCCGAATCCGACATGGACGAGATCGTCGTCACCGACACGATCCCGCTGTCGCCGGAAGCGCAGGCCTGCGCGAAGATCCGCCAGCTTTCCTGCGCGCAACTCCTCGCGGAGACGATGACGCGCATTTCCAACGAGGAATCGGTGTCGTCGCTGTTCACCGAATAGGTCAAGGGTCAGCACCACCATGCCGGAATCCCTCGCCGCCGACCTCGTCGGCAAATCCGTCCTGATCACCGGCGCGTCGACGGGCATCGGCGCGGCCGCCGCCCGCGCCTTCGCGCACGCGGGCTGTCGCGTAGCGATCCACTACAACGCCAGCCTCAATCGCGCCGAGGAAGTGGCCGCGGACGTGCGTTTCGCGGGGGCGCAGGCTTTCCTCGTCGGCGGCGACCTGCGCTCGTCGGTCAAGGCGCGCGAGGTCGTCGACGCTGCCGCCGGGCATTTCGGCGGCCTCGACATCCTGATCAACAACGCCGGCGGGCTGGTGCAGCGCAGGCCGGTCACCGAGATCGACGACGCGTTCTTCGACGCCGTGATCGACCTGAACGTGCGCTCGCTGGTCGCGACCAGCGCCGCAGCCGTGCTCCACATGCGCAAGGCCGGACGCGGCAACATCGTCAACGTGACGTCGATCGCGGCGCGCAACGGCGGCGGTGCCGGCTCGACCCTCTACGCGTCGGCCAAGGGATTCGTGTCGACATTCACCCGCGGGCTCGCGAAGGAGCTCGTCCGGGACGGCATCCGCGTCAATGCGGTTTCGCCGGGCGTCATCACGACGCCTTTCCACGAGCGCTACTCGACCCCGGCGATGCTCGAGGCGTTCAAGGCCTCGATCCCGATGAACCGGCTGGGGACCGCCGACGAGTGCGCCGGAGCATTCCTCTACCTCGCATCGGACGCGCTGTCGGGATTCGTGACCGGCCAGATCCTCGAGGTCAACGGCGGCCAGTTGATGCCGTAGTGCGCCGATGCCGTAGCCACCGGGCTGCGGCTGGCGCAAACTCGAAGGCGCGGACGCGGACCGCAATCGCGCAACGCGCGTCACCCCGCGAGGATGCCATGGCAACGCCCCCCGAACCCCCGTCGCCGGCCACGCGGCGCGCACGCGAAGGCCTCGCCAACCTCGGCAACAGCCTGCGCACGCTGCACCGTGCGCTGGTCGATCGCTCGCGCCGCGATTTCGAGCGCCAGCGCCACGCGATCCTCGGCGCCGGCGAGCTGCTGAAGCTGCTGACCAGCGATCCCCATTTCGCCTGGTTGCGCGAACTCTCCGAGCTGATCGTCGACATCGACATCTTCCTCGAGGTCGATCCGGCCCCGGGCGAGGACGACGCCGCGGCCGTGCGCGCCGAAGTCGAGCGCCTGCTCGCGCCGCCCCCGGGTCTCGCGGTCGCCGCCGCCGCTGCACCGGAAGCCGCGTCCGGCGTCGGGCCGGGCGACCCCGTGGTCGCGGAGGTCCCTTCGGGGGCGATGCCGGCGCCTGCCCCCGGCGAGGGCTTCGGTAGCCGGTACTGGGCGTACGTGCACGACGACCCGAATGTCGCGATGGCGCATGGGGAGGTCAAGCAGGCGCTTCGACGGCTCCCCGACCCGCGCGACGTCGACGAGGCGGCGGTGCTGCACGCACGCCACCTCTTCCGCGAGGCCCGGAGCCACCGCTGAAGCGTCGCAGCAGGGCGCGACGAAAAAGGCGGTTTTCTGTTATCATTTAAGGCTTTCCGCGCGCCGTTCCGGCACGCGGACGTCGACCATGGCGGACGGCCGGCATCGATCCCGGAAGGCCGCAGACAAC
>JAJXTF010000034.1 GCA_021784125.1 Pseudomonadota bacterium
CCCTGCAAACCTGGCTGCGCTTCTACAACGAGGAACGACCGCATGCTAGCCTTCATCGACAAACACCGCTCAGCCGACTCGCTCAGTTTACTGAACAACGGTCGTAGAAATCACAGCTAGTCGTCCTCGACGGCCTCGAACACGACCCGCTCGAAGTCGGCGCCGCGCTGGACCACGTTCACCAGGCGGAACCTGCGCTCGCTGCCCAGCTCGTCGACGCGCATGATGCGCCCCGCGTTGAAGGCTCGCGGCGACATGATCAGCGTCGACGGCTCCTCCGGCGTGCCGGACAGCAGCAGCGCGGGCGTGGGAGGGTCCTCGGTGCGGTCCTGGTTCACCATGCGGACGGCATAGGGTTTCGGGTCGCCGGCCCAGATGCGCAGCGACAGCGAGAGCTCGCCTTCGGACTCCGCTGCCAGCCGCGAGATGTGGCCCAGGCGCAAGCGGCCGTCCTCGCGCACGACGACCAGCTGGTCGAGGAACCACTCGTAGTGCGTCGCCCCCGGATGCTTGACCGCGGCTTCGCGCCATTCGGCGGCCCCGTACCATTTCTCCCAGGGCCAGTTGCGCTCGGCATCTTCCCGGTGGCGGTCGAAGTCGGTGGTGCCGCCGACCGTCTGCAGGTATTTCGTCGGATTCTCGTTGTCCCGCCCCAGCGGATCCTGATGCGCGAACGAACGCCCGCTGCTGCGGAACCAGGCGGCGTGCGTGCCGCCGGCCGCGAGCTCGATCGCGCGCGACTTCGTGCGCTGTGGATTGCGCGGCACCTGGAGCCAGTGCAGGTCGAGGTGCGCGAGCAGCGTCGCCGCGGCGTCCTGGGAGACGTCGTCGCCCAGTTGCAGATCGGCGGGGCTGGTGCCGTTCGCAAGCCGCTTCAAGCGCCCGCGCACACTCGTGGCGAGCTTCGCCGGATAGCCGAATCGCATCGATGCGGACGGCGTCGCCGGCGCCGAGTTGGCAAGCACCGCACCCTGCTCGCCCTCGAGGTCGACGACGATCAGCGCGCCCTCGTTCTCGCGCTGCTGGGCATAGGGAAACAGCTTGCGCGCCCACTGGGCGAGCCAGCGATCGACGAGCTCGATCTGCCGCACCGTCAGCGCGTAGGGGTCGGCCAGCGCGATCAGCAGCGCGTGGCTGTACATCGAATAGCACGACAGCCCGTCGGCATTCTGAATCAGCGGATCCGAGACGGCGACCGTCGTGCAGTCGAGCATCTCCGCCAACCGGTAGTACGCGTGCAGCTCCTGCCACAGGCTCGGCGGCGCGACCCGGCGCGCCACACCGTGCACGATCAGGAGCTCCTTGCCGACGTAGAGGGCGCGCTGCAGCAGCTTGGCCTTGACCCCCTGCAGATCGGTATCGCCCTCGAGCAGCGGCTTGAGACAGGACGAATACTGGACCCACAGCGCCTGCCACAGCGCAATGGCCTGCTCGGCCGCCTCGCGCTCGCGCTCGCCGGCCGGCTGGGGCTTGCCCGCGTAGCGCCGGGCGAGCTCGGTGTGCAGGTGCGCAACCGGTTCCCGGGCGAGCTCGGCGATGGTCGCGCGCTCGCGCGGCGGAATGTCGGCGACGGTCATCGCCCGCAACTGCCCGAGCAGCGCGGCATAAGCCTGGCCCACCCCGGAAAGCGGCAAGGCCTTCATCCACTTCGCCGCACCCGCGCCGTCGGTCCAGGCGAGCGCGGGCGTTTCCGCAACGGCGGCCGGCGCCGCATTGGCCACGTCGGCGGCCGCCTCGGCGGTCACATCGGGAACCCCGGGCAGCTGGACTGCTTCCTGCATGGCGATCTCCTGCAAACCGTCCAGGAGGCCCCTCGAATCGCAATGATCGGGGCCGGAACGGCACTGACGCACATTTCATGCTTATAGCATATCGGCCGGCCCCGTCGTGAGACACCCGCCGGATCGACCCGACCGGCGGCAGCCGACGGCCGCCGGAATGTTGCGGTCGGCGCAACCCGTCCGCCCGCGACGGACCCCGGATGCGATTTTTCCACCCGATTCCCATTGAATCGTCCCGTGCGGCGCGCCGGGGCGAGGACTAGGCTTCGGGTCATGGACGTCGGCGCTCGCGCGGACGTCCCGACGCAGCGAGCAGGAACCGGGTTTCCTCCAACCGCGGCGGCGCACTCCAGGGATTGGCCGAACACAAGTTTCACTGGCTGCCGCCGCGGGACTTTTTTGGGAAATCGGCGCTTGCAGATGCCTCACCCGGACCCGGCCCAGCCCGCCGGGCCGAACCGGGAGACCGCGGCCAGGGCCGCGGAAGCAGGAGAACGATGATGAAGTCGCATCCCGAAGCCGACGTTCCCGGGCAGGGGTTCTTGCAGATCCTTCGCAGGCTTTGGTGGCGTACGCCGGGGTCGCCCGACCGCGCCAGCCTGTGCCTGATCCTGCTCTACGCGGCGATCCTCTTCGCAGTTCCCTGGCTGATCCTCGAAGGCCCCGCGGTCATGTCACCCTCGGTCCCTGCATTCGCGCAGGCCGCGGAGGATGGCCGCGCCACGCTTCATGCGGCGGCCGTGAAGGCGCATCCGGCCATCGAGATCCGGAGCCGGGACGCCGCGAAGCAGAAGTGATGCGCGGACGTCCAGCCCCGATGCCGCGGCACCGTGAGCGTCAGACCAGAACGCGCTCGATGCCGCCGCGGTTCGCGCGGGCGACGTAATCTGCCATCCAGGTCTCGCCGAGCATGCGCCGGGCGAGCTCGACGACGATGTAGTCGGCGTCGGTCCCCGCATCGTCGGAGAAGCGCGACAGGCCCTGCAGGCACGACGGGCACGACGTCAGCACCTTGACCTTGCCGTCGAATCCGTCGCTGCGCAGCTTCGCGGCGCCGTCGCGCATCTCCTCCTCCTTCCTGAACCGGACCTGGGTCGAGATGTCCGGCCGCGACGTCGCGAGCGTCCCCGACTCGCCGCAGCAGCGGTCCGACAGCGTGACGTCCGCACCCATCAGCGTGCTGGCGACCTCGAGCGGCTGGTGAACCTTGATCGGCGTGTGGCAGGGGTCGTGGTACATGTAGCGTACGCCGGTCACGCCTTCGAGCCTGACGCCTTTCTCGACCAGGTACTCGTGGATGTCGAGCAGGCGGCATCCCGGAAAGATCTTCTCGAACTCGTATTTCTGCAGCTGGTCGAGGCAGGTGCCGCAGGACACGATGACCGTCCTGATGTCGAGGTAGTTCAGCGTGTTGGCCACGCGGTGGAACAACACGCGGTTGTCGGTGACGATCCGCTGGCCCTTGTCGTGGTTGCCTGCCGCGGTCTGCGGGTAGCCGCAGCACAGGTAGCCCGGCGGCAGCACGCATTGCGCGCCGACGTGATAGAGCATCGCCTGCGTCGCCAGGCCCACCTGCGAGAACAGGCGCTCGGAGCCGCAGCCGGGGAAGTAGAACACCGCCTCGGCGTCGTCGCTCATCTTCGCCGGGTCGCGGATGATCGGGATGACCGCCGGGTCCTCGACGTCGAGCAGCGCGCGCGCCGTGCGCTTCGGAACGCCTGCCGGCATCGGCTTGTTGACGAAATGGACGACCTGCGCCTTGACCGCGGTCGCGCCCGTCGTTGCCGGCGGATGCCCGGTCTGCGCGCGCGCGAGGCCCAGGCGCTTCGCGGCCGCATGCGCGAAGCGCTGCGCCCGGTATCCCCAGTCGATCATCACCTTCTTCACGAGCCTGATCGTCGCCGGATCGGTCGCGGTCAGGAAGAACATCGCGGCCGCCGTCCCCGGACGGAACTTCGCCCTGCCCTCCTCGCGCAGCAGGTTGCGCATCGCGATCGACACGTCGCCGAAGTCGATGTCGACCGGGCAGGGGTTGAAGCACTTGTGGCAGACCGTGCAGTGGTCGGCGACATCCCCGAACTCGTCGAAGTGGCGCAGCGAAACGCCGCGACGCGTCTGCTCCTCGTAGAGGAAAGCCTCGGTCAGCAGCGAGGTCGCGAGGATCTTGTTGCGCGGGCTGTAGAGCAGGTTCGCGCGCGGCGAGTGCGTCGCGCACGGCGCCTTGCACTTGCCGCAGCGCAGGCAATCCTTGATCGAGTCGGCGATCTTCCCGATGGCGCTCTGCTCGAGAATCAGGCTCTCGTGCCCGATCAGCGCGAACGACGGCGTGTAAGCGTTCGTCAGGTCGGCGGGCAGCGCCCTCGATCGCAGGAGCTTGCCGCGGTTGAAGCGCCCCTCGGGATCGATGCGCCGCTTGTAGTCGGCGAAAGGCGCGAGCTCGTCGTCCGACAGGAACTCGAGCTTGGTGATGCCGATCCCGTGCTCGCCCGACACCACGCCGCCGAGCGCGCGTGCGAGCGCCATGATCCTTGCCACGGCCGCGTTCGCCTCGCGCAGCATCGCGTAGTCGTCGGAGTTGACCGGCAGGTTGGTGTGGACGTTGCCGTCACCGGCGTGCATGTGCAATGCGACGAACACGCGGCTGCGCAGCACCTCGGCGTGGATCGCCTCGCACTGCGCGAACAGCGGCGCCCACGCGCGGCCGGCGAGGAGCGCCTCCAGCGGCGCCCGCAATTCCGTCTTCCACGAGACGACGGCCTCGTGGCTCTGCAGCGCGGGGAACGTCGTGTCGATGCGGTCGAGCAGGTCCTGCCAGCGCATGCGCACCGCCGCGACCAGTGCGCGCGCCTCGGCCAGAACGGCGGCCAGCTGCTCGCCGGTGGGTCGCGCCTCGCTGCCCGGCCGCCACAGGTGCTCGGCTTCGGGGGCCGCGAAGAAGGCGTCGAGGCGGTCGGCGAGCTTCAGCTTGTTGCCGATCGACATCTCGATGTTGAGGCGCTCGACACCGTCGGTGTAGTCGCCGAGCCGCTCCAGCGGAATGACGACGTCCTCGTTGATCTTGAAGGCGTTGGTGTGCCTCGCGATCGCCGCCGTGCGCGAGCGGTCGAGCCAGAACTTCTTCCGCGCTTCGGCGGAAACCGCGACGAAGCCCTCGCCACCGCGCGCGTTGGCGATGCGGATCACCTCCGACGCCGCCTTCGCGACCGCGTCGTCGGATTCGCCGACGATATCGCCGATCAGCACCATCCTCGGCGAGCCATGGCGCTTGGCCTTGGTCGAGTACCCGACCGCCTTGACGTAGCGGGCGTCGAGGTGCTCGAGACCCGCGAGCTGCACGCGGGCCTCGCCGCTGCGCCCTGCGGCGGCATCGAGGTGGCGCTTGATCTCGACGATCGCCGGCGTCGACTCGTGCGCCTGATCGAAGAACTCGAGGCACACCGTGCGGATCGCAGGAGGCATCCGGTGCAGGATGAAGCGGGCACCGACGATGATGCCGTCGCAGCCCTCCTTCTGCACGCCGGGAAGGCCCGCGAGAAACTTGTCGGTGACGTCCTTGCCGAGCCCCGTCTTGCGGAACCTGCCGCCGGGGATCGTCAGCGTCTCGCTGCGCACGACCGACAGGCCGTCCTCACCGAACCAGCGGAGCTCGAAGCTCGCCTCGCGCGCATCGTGGATCTTGCCGAGGTTGTGGTCGAGGCGCACGACCTCGAGCCACTGCGCGTCGGGCGTGACCATGCGCCACGACACAAGGTTGTCGAGCGCGGTTCCCCACAGCACGGCCTTCTTGCCCCCGGCATTGACCGCGACGTTGCCGCCGATGCACGAGGCATCGGCCGACGTCGGGTCGCAGGCGAAGACCAGCCCGTGGGCGTCGGCGATGTCCATCGCGCGCCGGGTGACGACCCCCGCGCCGCAGTCGACGGTCGGCACGGGCGCCGTGTGGCCCGGCAGCACGATGTGCTCGACGCCCGCCAAGCGCTCGAGCTTCTCGGTGTTGATGACCGCAGAGCGCGCGTCGAGCGGGATCGCACCGCCGGTGTAGCCGGTCCCGCCGCCGCGCGGAATGATCGTGAGGCCGAGCTCGATGCAGCCCTGCACGAGCCCGCGCACCTCGTCCTCGGTGTCGGGATGCAGGACGACGAAAGGATACTCGATGCGCCAGTCGGTCGCGTCGGTGACGTGGGAGACGCGCTGCAGCCCGTCGAAGGTGATGTTGTCGCGCCGCGTGTAGCGCCCGAGCGTTCGCTGGACGCGCCTGCGCAGCTCCGCCGTTTCGGAAAACCACGCGGCGAAGCGCTCGACGGCACCGCGGGCAGCGGCGATCAGCTTCGCGACGTTCGCATCCCGCCCGGCGTCGGCGTCGATGTTCGCGATGCGTCGCTTGTCGACTTCGTTGAGCCGGTGGTGCAGCGCATCGACGAGGAGCTTCCGTCGGCGCGGATTGTCGAGCAGGTCGTCCTGGAGGTAGGGGTTGCGCTCGACAACCCAGATGTCGCCCAGCACCTCGAACAGCATCCTGGCCGAGCGACCGGTGCGGCGTTCGCTGCGCAATTCATCCAGCAGCGCCCACATCGGTGCGCCGAGCAGGCGCATGACGATCTCGCGATCGGAGAACGACGTGTAGTTGTACGGAATCTCGCGCAGCCGGGACGATTCCGTGCGCGAATCCTGCGCAGCTTCGACAGGTTCGCCAGGCGCATTCATGGGAGCCGACGATCATACCGCAGTGCGCCATCGCGGGCTCACCCGACGTCGCGCCGGTAACCGATGGCCTCGGCGACGTGGCTGCCCTCGATAGCATCGCTGCCGGCGAGGTCGGCGATGGTGCGCGCGACCTTGACGATGCGGTGGTAGCCGCGCGCCGACAGGAACAGCTTCGACATCGCCTGCGCCAGCATGCGCTCCGCCGCCGCTGATCGGCCGCAGTGGCGCTCGACCTCCGCGGGCAACAGCCGCGCGTTGGCCTTGCCCTGCCTCCCGACCTGGCGCGCGCGGGCCTGCTCGGCCCGCCCGCGGACGATCGAGCTGTCGTTTGCGTCGCCGCGGGGAGCACCCGATGCGAGCTCGCTGGCGTCGAGCGCCGGCACCTCGATCGCCATGTCGATCCTGTCGTAGAGCGCGCCCGAGACCCGCCTGCGGTAGCGCAGCACCTGGTCGGGAGTGCATGCGCAGCGACCGCTCGGGTGGTCGAGCCAGCCGCAGGGACAGGGGTTCATCGCGGCCACGAGCTGGAACTCCGCGGGAAACGTGCTCTGCCGCGCCGCGCGCGAGATGTGGACGACGCCCGATTCGAGGGGCTCGCGCAGCACCTCGAGGACGCGGCGATCCCACTCGGCGAGCTCGTCGAGGAACAGCACACCGCGATGTGCGAGCGAGATTTCGCCGGGCCGCGGAACGCCGCCTCCACCGACCAGGGCGACGGCGCTCGTCGTGTGATGCGGGGCGCGAAACGGACGCTGCCGCCAGAACTCGACGTGGAACTGACCTGCGAGCGAAGCGATCGCTGCCGATTCGAGCGCCTCGTCCTCGCTCATCCCGGGCAGCAGCGGGACGAGGCGTTGCGCGAGCATCGACTTGCCGGTGCCTGGCGGACCGCGCAGCAGGAGCGAATGCGCGCCCGCCGCAGCAATTTCCAGCGCACGCTTGGCCTGCGCCTGGCCGCGCACGTCGGCGAGGTCGGCGCCGATGGCAGCACCCGCGGGCGCCGGCCGGGATTCCAGCGCCTGCAATGCCGACCCGCCGGTCAGATGGGCGCAGACGGCGAGCAGCGACGCCGCGGGGAGCACCTGCGCACCGGGCACCAGGGCGGCCTCGTCGGCCGAGGCTGCGGGCAGCACGAACGCGCGCCCGTCGTGGCGCGCCGAAAGCACCATCGCGAGCGCCCCGCGGATCGCGCGCAGCTCACCGGTGAGCGCGAGCTCGCCTGCGAACTCGTGCCGGGCAAGCGGCTCGATGGGAATCTGGCCGTTCGCGGCGAGGATGCCGAGCGCAATCGGCAGGTCGAAGCGACCCGATTCCTTCGGCAGGTCGGCCGGCGCGAGACTCACCGTGACCCTGCGCGCAGGAAACTCGAACTGGGCGTTCTGCATCGCCGCGCGCACGCGATCGCGCGCCTCGCGCACCTCGGTCTCGGCCAACCCCACGATGTGCACGCCGGGCAACCCGCCGGCGAGGTGCACCTCGACACGCACCCGCGGTGCTACGACCCCGGACAACCCCCGGCTGTGAACGATCGCGACCGCCAAATCGGGTTCCTGTGCGTACTCACGGGCCGGACCTCGGACGCAGTCGCGCAGCACTGCGCAGCACGGCCCGGAATGGCGACTCTAGGCTGCGTCGCACGCCGCCTGCACTCGTCCATCCGGACGACCCGGCGATCCCGCGCGCGCCTGCGCCCGAGGTTTCCCAGCGCTCGCAGCGTCGCGGCCCGCATGCGGCTGCCCCAGTCGCGAATCGCGGACTGCCTGCGATACACGAGCAGCGCCAGCGCGAACAGCGTCCCGCCGGGCAGCAGCAACTCGAGCAGGACGTAGGGTCCGAGCTTGCGCGACGATGCCTTCATCGTCTCGATCCATTGACGGGCAGTTGTGCTCACGGCTTGCTCCTCGCATCGGTGGCGCTAGGGTGTGCGGCCACTTTGCCCTGCGAGGCCTTGCCGATGACTGACGGATCCCGTTCGCGCGCGACGCGCGGGCCGCACGCCCCCGCCCGGCCGCCGCCGCACGGCCGAAGGATCATCCAACACCTTGACGGATCAGGGATTTCCCGGAGGAACCCGGAGACGGGGGCGCACCGCATTCGCGTACCGCGCGCGGTGGCGCTCCGCTGCCGCGTCGAGCTCGCCGCCGACTGACTGATCGCTGACCGCGGACGCCCTCGCCGGAATCAGACGACTTCGAAGTGCTGGTCTTTCGCGGGTTCGACCAGGTACTTCTCGAACGCTTCGCCGACCTTCGGCCAGTTCGGCCGCGCCTTCATGTTGCCCATCCAGCGCCGGATGTTCGGATACGCCGCATAGTCGCAGCGGATGACGTCGCCCAGCGCCGCCATCGGCGCGCCGAGGTAATCGGCGAGCGTGATGTCGTTGCCGCAAAGCCAGGCATTCCCGGGTCCGATCAGGTCACGGTCGAGGACCTCGAGCCAGCGGCGCGCCTTGTCGCGTCCCCACTCGACGGTCGCCTGCTGCACCTTGTCGTCGGCGCGGCGCATGAACGGGAAGATCTGCGGATAGACGAAGCCGTAGCCGAAATCGCGGTAGAAGCCGGTGTTGAGCCAATCCATCCGCTCGTTGACGCGCGCCCGCTGGCGGAGATCGGCGGGGTACGCGGCCGAGCCGACCTTGTCGGCGAGGTACTTCAGGATCGCCGAGCTCTCGGTCAGGCGGAAGCCGTCGTCGTCGAGGACCGGCACCTGCCGGCTCGGATTGATCGCCGCGTACTCGGGCTGGTAGTGCGCGCCGGTGAAGAGGTCGACGACCTGGAAATCGAGATCGATGCCGTTGTCGGCGGCGAACAGCACGACGCCGCGACTGGTCGTGGACACCGGGTGGTAGTAGAGCTTCATCCTCGTTGTTCCTTCCTTGCCGATTCCCTCCCGCAGAGCGTCCGCGGGCCCGTCGCCACCGGCGGCCTTCGCTTCAACCGGTCCCGTTCGTCGCGCCGACCTGCGCCTCCAGCTCCGCGACGCGGGCCTCGAGGCGTTCGAGCTTCTCGCGCGTACGCCGCAGCACTTCCACCTGGTCGTCGAATTCGCGCCGCGTGACGAGGTCGAGTCTGCCGAGACCGCCTTGCAGCAACGCCTTGACATTCTTCTCGATGTCCCTGGCCGGCGAGGCTTCGATCGCCCGCCCGATGCGGGCGGCGAGATCGTCCAGTGTCGTCGAATTCAGCATCGATCCTCTCCTGCGGTCATGGTCGTGCTCGCGCGGCGCGACCCCGCCGGCATGCTGGCCGGGCCGGGGCTTCTCCCCCTTGACGCCCCGGAACGGTGCGTCAGCCCTGCAGGGCGCTCGGCGATGGTGCGAGGCGCTTGCTGGTGGGTTGGGATCGGGAGCAAATTTTGCAGTTAACTAATTGAAATAAAAGACAGTTTTTCGCCCGGCACGCGAAATGCAATGCATGCTCCGGAAGGACGTCTTTTCACCCCGAGGGCCCTACGCCATGAAATTGCACAAACTGCATTCTGCCACCGGTGCGATCGCGCTGGCGGCCGTCAGCGCAATCGCAACCCCCGCCCAGGCGCAAACCGCGGCGCCGGACGCCAAGGCACCGCCGCCGCCCTACACGATCGCCACCAACTTCGGCATCTACAGCCAGTACGTGTTCCGCGGCCTCACGCAGACCGACGCGAAGCCTGCGTTCCAGGGCGGGTTCGACCTGACGACCACCAGCGGCTTCTATGCCGGCACGTGGGGATCGAACATCAGCTGGCTGCACGATGCGGGCGTCGTCAGCCACGGCGCGAGCCTCGAATGGGATCTCTACGGCGGCTACCGCTACGCCATCAACGACGACTTCGGCCTCGACGGCGGCGTCCTCTACTACTACTACCCGGGCAGCTACCTGTCGGGCGTGACGAGTCCCGACACGACCGAGCTTTATCTCTCCGGTTCGTGGAAGTGGGCGTCGCTCAAGTACTCGCACGCGGTCAGCAACCTGTTCGGCATTCCCGATTCGCACAACAGCTGGTACCTCGACCTGTCGGCGAACTATCCGCTGACCGACTCGCTGACGCTCAATGCGCACGTCGGTCGTCAGGAATACAAGGGCAGTGTCGGCGGGATCGGCAACTCCGACAACCTGAATTACACCGACTGGAAGCTCGGCCTGACCTATGCGATGAACGGCTGGAACTTCGGTGCCTACTACACCGACACGAACGCCAAGGATGCGGGGTACACGCTTGCCGGACGCAACATCGGCAAGGCGACCGGCACGGTGTTCGTCCAAAGGACTTTCTGATCCAACACGGGGAACGCGTCATGAAACTGCTCACCGCCATCATCAAGCCGTTCAAGCTCGACGAGGTCCGCGAGGCCCTGTCCGAGATCGGCGTCCAGGGGATCACCGTCACCGAAGTCAAGGGCTTTGGCCGGCAGAAAGGCCACACCGAGCTGTATCGCGGCGCCGAGTACGTCGTCGATTTCCTGCCCAAGGTGAAGATCGAAGCCGCACTCGACGACGATCTGCTGGATCGCGCCATCGAAGCGATCGAGAAAGCCGCCAAGACCGGCAAGATCGGCGACGGCAAGATCTTCGTTTTCGACCTTCTGCAAGTCGTCCGCATCCGCACCGGGGAAACCGGCGCGGCCGCGCTGTAAGGGAGCCACCGATGAAAAAGATCCTGATGGTCCTCGCGTTGCTCGGCGCATTCGGCATCGCCGCGCCGGCATCCGCGCAGGACAAGCCCGCCGACGCCACCGCGGCACCCGCGGCGGCACCGGCAGCCGCAACCGCGGCCACACCGGAGCCTGCAGCGGCAGCGCCTGCGGCCGCAGCACCCGCCGCGGCGGCACCAGCGGCCGCACCTACCGCACCGTTCATGGTCACCGCCGACAAGATCAGCAGCGGCGACACGGCGTGGATGATGACGTCGACGGCGCTGGTGCTGCTGATGACGATCCCGGGCCTTGCGCTGTTCTACGGCGGCATGGTGAGGAAGAAGAACGTCCTCGCCACGCTGATGCAGAGCTTCGCGATCACCTGCCTCGTCACCGTGCTCTGGGTCGTCGTCGGCTACACGATGGCGTTCACGCCGGGCGGACCGATCATCGGCGGCTTCGACCGCTTCTTCCTGGAAGGCATGGCGTTCCTCAACGCCGACGGCAAGCTCACCGTGTCGCACCTCGGGTCGTCGATTCCCGAGTCGGTCTACATGATGTTCCAGATGACCTTCGCGATCATCACCCCGGCGCTGATCTGCGGCGCGTTCGCCGACCGCATGAAGTTCTCGGCGATGCTGTGGTTCATGGGCCTGTGGTCGGTGCTGATCTACTCGCCGATCGCGCACATGATGTGGGAACCGACCGGCTACTGGGCCGGCAAGGGCGTGCTCGACTTCGCCGGCGGCACGGTCGTGCACATCAACGCCGGTATCGCGGGCCTGGTCGCGGCGCTGGTCCTGGGCAAGCGCGTGGGCTACGGCAAGGAAGCAATGCCGCCGCACAACCTGGTGCTGACCCTGATCGGTGCGTCGCTGCTGTGGGTGGGCTGGTTCGGCTTCAACGCCGGCTCGGCCGTCGCCTCCAACGGCCGTGCGGGCATGGCGATGTTCGTGACGCAGTTCGCCACCGCCGTCGCCGCCCTCGCGTGGATGTTCGCCGAGTGGGTAACCAAGGGCAAGCCTTCCGTCCTCGGCATCGCCTCGGGCGCGGTCGCCGGGCTGGTCGCGATCACGCCGGCATCGGGCTTCGTCGGAGCGTTCGGCGCGCTGGTCATCGGCATCGCGGCGGGCATCGGCTGCTTCTTCGCGGCGACGACGATCAAGCGCTGGCTGGGCTATGACGACTCGCTGGATGCGTTCGGCGTGCACTGCGTCGGCGGCGTCATCGGCGCGATCCTCACCGGCGTGCTGAACGTCAAGGAAATCAGCGGCGTCGACGGCAGCGTCATGACCCAGCTCGGTGCGGTCGCGACGACGCTGGTCGTGAGCGGCGTGGGCAGCTACGTCCTGCTCAAGGTCATCGACATGGTGATCGGCCTGCGCGTGACCGAAGAACAGGAACGCGAAGGTCTCGACGTGAGCCTCCACGGCGAGGCCGTCGAATGACCGCATGAAATCACGCACCGCCGTCGTGCCGCCACGGCGCGACGGCGGCGCGGGATCACGGCGGACCGCTGCCACGGTCAACCGTCGGTTGTCTCTCCTCGGCAGTCACTCGGGGCGCCCGCAAAGGCGCCCTCTTTTTTTGGCGCAGGGCGCGCCGACCCGATCCGCGCAGTACCGCTCAGCCTCCGGAGCGCTTCTTCCGCCGCGCACGTGGATGCGCGGCGTCGTAGACCTTCGCCAGCGCCTGGAAATCGAGGTGCGTGTACACCTGGGTGCTCGCGATCGACGCGTGGCCCAGCATTTCCTGCACGGCCCGCAGGTCGCCCGACGACTGCAGGACGTGGCTTGCGAACGAGTGCCGCAGCATGTGCGGATGGACGTGGCGGGGCAGGCCGCGCCTGATCGCCCAGTGCGCGAGCCGGCGCTCGATCGCGCGCGGCGAGAGCCTGCGTCCCGGGCGGGCGACGAACATCGCGGACTCCCCTTCGGCGGCGAGCCCCGGACGTACGCCCAGCCAGCGCTGCAGCGCTTCCCGCGCCGCCGCGCCGACAGGCACGATGCGTTCCTTGCTGCCCTTGCCGAGCACGCGCACTTCGCCGGTCGCGAGGTCGCAGGCGCCGATGTCGAGCTGCGCCAGCTCCGACAGACGCAGACCGGATGAATACGCCAGCTCGAACAGTGCGCGGTCGCGCAGCGCCAGCGGATCGGTGTCGTCGATCGCGACCAGCCTTGCGGCTTCCTCGGGTGACAGCGCGGACGGCAACCGCCGCGGCGATTTCGGTGCCCTGATGCCCGCGCAGGGATCCTCACCCAGCGAGCGGTCGCGCTCGAGCAGGAAACGGTAGAACGCCCGCCACCCCGACAGGGCTCGGGCCAGGCTGCGCCCGGACAGGCCGCGCCCGTGCAGCGTCGCGACGAAGCGCATCAGCTGCGCGCGCGAAAGCTTCGCGACGGGCGTGGCGCCGGCAAGCGACATCAGCTGCGCGACGTCGCGCAGGTAGGCATTGCGCGTGTGGGCGGGACGCGGCGCGAGGTGGGTCGCGAATGCCTCGAGGAGAGCCGCGTTCGCAGCCGAGGTTCCCGGCGCTGCGGCGATCCCGGTCATCGTTGCGCTAGGACGCCGGCAGGAAACGCGCGATCGCCACGCTCGCGAGCTCGGAGAGGCGCAGCAGGTAGACGGTGCCCATCGCCGAATGGAAGCGCTGGGGATCGGGGCTCGCCAGCGCGAGCAGGCCGAAGGTGGCGTCGGTGCGCAGCGACAGGAACGCGAAGGACGCCAGCGCCTCGCCGTCGTCGAACCATGCGCGCGATCCCGGTGCCACCTCGGCACCGCAGTGGGGACCGCGCAGGCGATCGGCGTAGTCGCGAACCTCCGGCGGAACCGCCTCGAGCTCGGGGAGGGCCGCTACGCCCGGACCGGCGCCCCAGACCCTCATCGCGACCTGCGGGACACCGAAATCCTCCCTGAGGCTGTGCGACAGCACGGCGAGCGTCGTCTCGAGGTCGCGCGCTGCAAACAGCGCGAGGGTCGAGCGATGGAGCTTCTCGCCGATGGCATCGTTCTCGGTGCCGTTGCGCAGCAGCTCGGCCAACTGCCGCTCGAGCTCGCGCGTCCGCTCACGCAGCGTCAGGATCTGGCGCTCGGCGATCGGTATCGCGTGTCCGTCGTGCGGGTGGGGCACGAAGATGTCGGCGAGGGCGTCGGCGTAGTCCTCGAAGAAAGCCGGATGCTGCTTCAGGTATTCGGCGACCGCACTCGCGTCCATCCAGATCCTTGTTGGTTGAATTCGTGGTGATCGATTCCGAAGCGTCCGCGTCGCGCGACTCAGGCGCGCCACTCGCCTTCGAAGACCGTGCGGGCCGGACCTTTCATCGTGACGGGCGCATCCCCTCCCTGCCACGCGATCGCGAGATCGCCTCCGCGCGTCGTCACCCGGACCTTCGCATCGAGCAGCCCGCGCCGGATTCCGGCGACGACCGCGGCGCAGGCGCCGGTTCCGCAGGCGAGGGTCTCGCCCGCGCCACGCTCGAAAACGCGCAGCCGAATGGTAGCGCGATCGACGACCTGCATGAAACCTGCGTTGACACGCCGGGGAAACCGCGGATGCCGCTCGATCGCCGGTCCCATCGTCGCGACCGGCGCGACTTCGACGTCTTCGACCACCTGCACCGCGTGCGGATTGCCCATCGACAGCACCGAGACCTGCACGATCGCCCCGTCGACGTCCAGCGGCTCGACCACCGCGCCGGTCCCGCCCGTGAAAGGAACGTCCTCGGGTCGGAACCTTGGCACACCCATGTCGACCGTCACCTCGCCGTCGTCCTCCATTCGCGGCACGATCAAACCGCCCGCCGTCTCGACGCGGATCTCGCGCTTGTCGGTCAGGCCGTGCTCGCGGACGTAGACGACGAAACAGCGCGCCCCGTTGCCGCACTGCTCGACCTCGCCGCCGTCGGCATTGAAGATCCGGTAGCCGAAATCGGCGCCCTCGCGCGCAGGCTCGACGACCAGGACCTGATCGCAGCCGACGCCGAAACGGCGGTCGGCGAGGCGCCGGATGTCGGCGGGCGCGAGCGCGAAAGGCTGGCGCGTCGCGTCGACGACGACGAAGTCGTTGCCCAGGCCCTGCATCTTGGTGAAGCGCAGCGCGGTCATTTCGATCCGCCCACGTCGCCGCTGCGCGAGAACGGCAGCGTCGCCCCGCCGGCGAGCCTCGCCCGGCCTTCGATCAGGTAGTGCAGCGACGGGGGCGCGGCCGCGGGCGCGTCGCGCGCGCCGCGCTGCATGGCTTTCGCGACCGCGAGCAGCACCTTGTCCATGCCGGTGCGCGCCGTGAATTCGGCATCGGCGCTGCCGTGCGCGGGAACGTGCACGGGTGCCTTGAGCTCACCCCTGGCGACCTCCTGTCCCTCGATCGACAGCGTGGCGTCGAGGGCTTCGATGACGATGTCGCGCTCGTCGGGGTTCGATACCGACACGGCGACGCTGAAGTGGGCTTCGGGGCCGACGACGCGGTCGAGGCTCACCCCGACCACGTCGATGCGCGGCGGGATGCCCGGCAGCATCGTCGCGCAGGCGGCCAGCAGCGTCGCCGCAGCGACGATGAACCCGCGCGCGACCGCGCGTCCCGGGCCGTGTGCGGACCGGCTCGCGGGATGCCAGGCGGGGTTGCGCATCGGGACAGCTCCTCGCGCGGCGGGCAGCCGCGCTAGACGTTGAAGCGGAAGTGCATGACGTCGCCGTCGCGCACGATGTAATCCTTGCCTTCCAGGCGCATCTTGCCCGCTTCCTTCGCGCCCTGCTCACCCTTGAGCGCGATGTAGTCGGCGTAGGCGATGACCTCGGCCCGGATGAAACCGTGCTCGAAATCGGTGTGGATGACACCCGCGGCCTGCGGCGCCGTCGCGCCCTTCGCGACCGTCCACGCGCGCACCTCCTTCTCGCCCGCCGTGAAATACGTGTGCAGGCCCAGCAGATCGTATCCGGCGCGGATCAGCCGGTCGAGTCCCGGCTCGGTCATGCCCATGTCGGCGAGGAACATCTGCTTGTCCTCGGCGTCGAGATCGGCGATCTGGGATTCCATCGACGCGCAGATCGCGACGACGGGGGCTTGCTCGGACTGCGCACGCTGCGCGAGCTGCTCGAGCATCGGATTCCCCTCGAAACCGTGTTCGCCGACGTTCGCGACATAGAGCGTCGGCTTCATCGTCAGCAGGAAATACGGCTTCAGCAGCGCGCGCTCCTCGTCGTAGAGCTCGACGGTGCGCGCGGGTTTCGCCTCGTTCAGCGCTGCGCGGACCCTGGCGAGCACCGCATGGGTGCGCTGCGCTTCCTTGTCGCCACCTGAGCGCGCGAGCTTTTCGACCTTGACGATCTGTTTGTCGACGGTGGCGAGGTCGGCCAGCGCGAGCTCGGTGTTGATCGTCTCGACGTCGGCGAGCGGGTCGACCCTGCCGCCGACGTGGACGACGTTCGGGTCCTCGAAGCAGCGGACGACGTGGGCGATCGCGTCGGTCTCGCGGATGTTGGCGAGGAACTGGTTGCCGAGGCCCTCCCCCTTGGACGCGCCGGCGACCAGCCCGGCGATGTCGACGAACTCGACCGTCGCCGGGAGCACCTTCTGCGGCTTGACGATCGCCGCCAGCGCGGCGAGCCGCGGGTCGGGCACCTCGACGATCCCGACGTTCGGCTCGATCGTGCAGAACGGGTAGTTCTCCGCAGCGATGCCCGCCTTGGTCAGCGCATTGAACAGCGTCGACTTGCCGACGTTGGGCAGGCCGACGATTCCGCATTTGACGCTCATGTTTCCTTCCCGTCCGGCGCGACACCGCGGTCGCGCATTCGTGTGTGCAATGCGAGCATCGCGCGTTCCATGTCCCCGCGCGCGATGTCGGGCCACGCGCCGATCGCGCGCGCGATTGCCGATTCGATCGCGTCGCGATCCTCGGCGGCGGGGGGCTTCAGCACGTAGTCGACGACCTCGCGCTCGGGCGCCTGCGATTCGCGCGGATGGCCGATGCCCAGACGCAGGCGCCAGAATTCCGCGCTGCCCAGCTGCCCGTGGATGTCGCGCAGGCCGTTGTGCCCGGCGTGCCCGCCGCCCAGCTTCAGCTTCGCTTCGCCGGGCTTCAGGTCGAGCTCGTCGTGCACGACGAGGATCTCCGCGGGCGCGATGCCGTAGAAGCGCGCGATCGCGGCGACTGCCCGCCCGGAGCCGTTCATGAACGTCGCCGGCTTGCAGATGCGCAGTGCGCCCGCGCGGGCGAGCTCGGCGGCGAACTTCGGTTCCGTGGAGAACGTCGCCGCGAGCCTGGACGCGAGCTCGTCAGCGAACCAGAATCCCGCGTTGTGCCGCGTCGCCGCGTAGCCGCGGCCGGGGTTGCCCAGTCCGGCGACGAGCCTTATCGGCATGCTCATCGATCACCCGCCCGATAAACGAAAGGCCCGCCGACTGCAGCTCTCGGCGGGCCGGCATCCGCGCGCGGCACCCGGCAGGCAAGCGGGGCCGCGTACGCGGGACGCTCGAGCACGGGCGATTACTTCTTCTTTTCGTCCTTGCCCGCTTCCTTCTTCTCGCCGGCCTTCGGTTCCGCCGCCTTCGCTTCGGCGGCTGCGGGGGCCGCAGCGGCCTCGGCTGCGCCGGCAGCGGCCTCCTCGGCTTCGACCGCAGCCTTGGGCACGACCGCGGTGGCCACGACCGGATCCCCGGTCCGGTGCGTGACGGCGGTCACGCCGGCGGGAAGCTTGATGCCCGAGACGTGCAGCGAATGCGTGGTGTCGAGGGAGGACAGGTCGACCTCGATGAATTCAGGCAGGTCCCTGGGCAGGCATGCGATGTCGAGCTCGGTCTTCACGTGGCTGATGATCGCGCTCTGCGACTTGACCGCCGGCGACACGTCCGCGTTGATGAAGTGCAGCGGCACCTTCATGTGGATCTTCTTCGCCTCGTCGATGCGCTGGAAATCGACGTGCAGCACCTCGTTGCGGAACGGGTGCATCTGCACGTCGCGCAGCAGCACGCGCGTCGTTGCGCCGTCGACCTTCATCGACAGGATGGACGCGTGGAAGGCTTCGTTGCGCAGCGCATGGAACAGCGCGTTGTGGTCGAGCTCGATCGGCTGCGGCTTCGCGGTCCCGCCATAGACGATGCCGGGGGTCTTGCCCCCACGGCGCATGCGGCGCGACGCGCCGCGTCCTTCGGTCGAGCGGGCAAATGCGGTGAATTCGATCGTGGCCATTGTTGGCGACTCCTTCGCGGGTTGTCTGCGGCCTTCCGGGATCGATGCCGGTCGTCCGCCATGGTCGACGTCCGCGTGCCGGAACGGCGCGCGGAAAGCCTTAAATGATAACAGAAAACCGCCTTTTTCGTCGCGCCCTGCTGCGACGCTTCAGCGGTGGCTCCGGGCCTCGCGGAAG
>JAJXTF010000255.1 GCA_021784125.1 Pseudomonadota bacterium
GATCTCAGGCCGAAATTCTCCGGCAGCAGAACGAGCCGGGCGCCATCGCGTGCCGCGGCATCGACCCACGCCTCGGCCTCGCGCAGGTTCTCTGCCACGTCGGCGCCCGAGGTCATTTGGACCGCCGCCACCCGCATCGCCGATGCTCCGTCCGTGCCCATGATCAGCGTCCCGGCGCCGTCGGCACCGTCGGCGCAGCGGCGCCGACGCGCGCGACCACGGGATCGTCCCAGCCGCCCGACACCGTGTATTCGTAACTGAAGAGCTGATCGAGGGGATTGTCGAAAATCTTCTGCGCGAGCAGGGTTCCGGCGCCGACGGCGGCGCCGACCAGCGGGTTGGCGAGGAACAGCGCGGCCGCGCCTGCGGACACGCCGCTCGACAGCGACGGTCGCACCTTGACCTTGAGCTGCTGCGTCTCGCGCGCGAGGTCGGCATCGCCCGCAATGTCGACG
This sequence comes from Pseudomonadota bacterium, assembly GCA_021784125.1. Taxonomy (GTDB): domain Bacteria; phylum Pseudomonadota; class Gammaproteobacteria; order Burkholderiales; family Casimicrobiaceae; genus VBCG01. Next base: position 456 of record JAJXTF010000255.1, read on the forward strand.
ATCGCCGACGGCCCGACGAGCTTCAGGTCGTCGCTGTGCATCACGCCTTTCTGCATGCTGACCTCCCCGGTCACGCTGTCGAATGCGAACCCCTCGCTGAACACGTCGCGGAAATCGAGGGTGATGCGCCGCGGCAGCGCCTGCAGCGAAAGCACGCCCAGCAGCCGGCCCACGCCGGGCTCGATCTTGGTGAACTGGCCGCGCCCCGACTTGAGCTTGAAACGCCCCGACAACGTAGGATAGTCGAAGGCGCTCGGCGCACCGTCCCACGCAACCTCGCCGTCGATGCGCGTCGCCGCGCCCTTGATCACGTCGGGCCAGCCGAAGCGAGCGAGGAACGCCCCCGCCTCCTTGACGTCGATCGCCACGTCGAGACGCGTCTGCGATCCGCCGGTCGCATTGCGCCACCAGCCGCGGGCATCGATGCGTCCCGCGTCGCTGGCGAGCGAGAGCTTCCGGATCTGCCAGTCGGAACCGGTCGGATCGGCGAGCAGTTCGAGCCCGCCCAGGGCGTGTCCCTTGGACGAGAACGCATCGGCGACGAGGTCGACTTCGGGCCAGCGATTGGTCGATGCCTCGGGCGGCGACGACGCGGCGGGGGCACCCGCCGTCCCCGGGGTTGCCGCGGCCGTCGCGGCCGGTGCATCGGCAGACCTGGGCAGCGAAAGCCGCGCGAGCCGCGCGACCAGGCGTCCGTTCGGATTGCCGGCGCTCGCGCCATGCCAGACCACGGTCCCGGCGAGGCTGCTGCCGGCGAGCTTGATTCGCCAGTCGCCCCCCTGCCGCTGCGCGACGGCCGCGACCTGCGCGAAGCGGCGACCGAACACCCTCAGCGCCGCGGCATCGACGTCGATGCCTTCGAGCGCAAGCCGCGCAGCCTTCGACCCGCCCGCCCCGGTCCCGGCTTCGGCATCGAGATCCAGCCATGCGTCGACGTCGACCGCAGCAACGTCGCCGCGGATCCAGATCCCCGGGCGCTCGGGCACCGCCGGCCCGCCTGCAGCCTTGCCGAGCAGCACCAGTGCGCGATCCGTCTCCATCCCCTGCGCGAGAGCGCGACGGTGCAACCCCAACCTGAGCGCAGACCCGTAGCGGATGTCGACGCGGTCGTCGCCGGCGTCGCCGGCGCGACGCTCGACATGCAGTCCCACGGCAGCGCCCGCCGCCTTGCGCAGCGGTGCCGGCAGGTCGATCGTCGCGCCCTCCAGCGACGAGTCGATCGTCCACGCGGGAACCCCGTTGCGCGCAGTCATGGCGAACGTCCAGTCGGCATTTCCGCTGACGCGATCGAGCAGCGGCGCCGCCAGCTGCTCGCGCAGCTGGCGCAGGTTCGCGGTCCCTGCGGCGTCGACGTGCACGACGCCGTCGGCGCCGCTGTCGACCTGCAGCTTGACCGGACCCCCCAGCACCTGCGCGGCGACGTCGCGCGCCTGGAGGCCATCCTGGGTGAACGCGATGCTGCCGTTGACACCGGTCAGCGGCGGAACGCCCGCGAAGCGAATCGTGTTGTCGGCCAGGCGATAGCTGCCGGCGAGCGTCGTCCGGTCGGGATCGTGCAGCGGCAGGTCGAACTTGAAAGCGAGGCTGCCCTCGCCGGTCACCGCCGCATCCGCGGTTGCATCGCCGATCAGGCCGGCAACGGGCGTGTGGGCGATGTAGTCGAGGAAGGCGCTGGTCGGACCCGTGGCCGTGCCTTCCATCGACAGCACCGGCTGCGCGGCCCCGAGATCGGCGATCCGTGCGTGGGTCACCCCGAGCTGCGCGTTCGACACGCTCGCACGCGACGCGTCGACCGACAGCCCCGAAGCCTCGAGGCGGACGTCACCGTCGATGCCGGTCAGCGCCGGCCAGCCGTCGGTGTAGTCCAGCGTTGCGCCCTGCACCTTGCCGGCGATCACGAACTGGCCGCCCTTGCCCTGGGCGTAGGGAAACTGGCCGAGGTCGCCGCTGAGGGTCAGCCTGGCGTCGCTGGACGTGCCGCCGGTGATGGCGCGACGCAGCCAGTCGCGCACCGAGGCGTGCACGGCGAGCGGGACGTAGCGCCACGTCGCAGCGAGGTTCGCGCGCGTCAGTCGCGCCGCGAGATCGATGTCTCCGGGTCCTCCATCGCGGGCGCTCCACGTCCCCGACAGCGTTCCTGCAGCGTCGGCATTGGCGAAAGCGACGTCCTTCACCGCCATGCGCAGCGCCCCTGCGCTGCGATCCCAGCCGACGTCGGCCTGCAGGCTGTCGAAGGACAGCGGTGCAGCGAACACGCGCGGCAGCGCGACCGCCACCGCCCGGGCCGCCAGCTTCAGGCTTCCGCGCTGCTGGTCGAAATCGATGCTGCCGCCGGCGTTCGAAACGCCGGGCCACGCGTCCTGCGCCGCGAACCCGACGGCCTCGAAGCGGCTCGCCGCCTTGTAGGTCGACGGCGCATCGATCGGCCCGGTCCATGCGAGCCTGCCGTCGGAAAGCGTTCCGCGCGGCTCGAAGCGCGCGAGGTCGCGACGCAAGGCCTCCGGCAGCGGAATCTGTCCGGCGATCGAGGCCAGCGGCGCGAGATCGAGGCGATCGAATTCCAGCTGTCCGCGCGCGCCGCCCGGCGCCTGCGGCGAATCCAGCACCAGCTTGAATTTCGCCGGCGCGACCGCGGCACCGTCGGGCAATGCGAACGACAGCCCTTCGGCGCTGACCTCGGTGCGCGCTCCCGCGAGCTTCCAGCGCGCGCGTCCGGCGAGGTGGGACAGGCGCAGGGGCTCGACGCTCGGATCCAGCTTCGCCTGCACGTCCGTCAGCTCGAGATCGGCGACGACGCTCGCCGGCTGCGAGGCCTTCACGTCGACCCACATCCGCAGCGCCCCCTTGCCGCTTTCGATCGGGACCGGCAGCGGCAACCAGTTGCCCCAGGCCGCGATGTCCGCGTAGTCGAGTCGCAGGTAGATGCGGCCCTGGAGACTCTTCCAATCCTTGAGCGAGCCGCCGGTCACGTCCGCGCGCAGGTCGAGCGGTGCGGCGAGCTCCGCCGGCGGAACGCCGGTCAGGCCGATGCGGCGATGGCCGAAGCGCCGCTCGAGGCGGAACTGCACGTGATCGAGGATCAGCTGTGGCGCGTTCCGGTATTCATCGTTCCAGACGAGCAGCGCGTCGCGGACCAGCACACGCGGCTGGCGCAGCAGCCATTCGGCGAAAGCCGAGTCGTCCACGCCGGGTTGGGTGTCGACCTCGACGCCCGCGACATGGAGGCGCCCCTGGAGGTCGCGCCGCACCCACAGTCGCGGCGAATCGATCAGCAGCTCCTTCAGGCGCAGGTCCAGCAGCGGCAGCGACGTCCACGCGATCACCAGATCGACGCGCGGAAGCTCCAGCAGCGGCGATGCGCCGACGCGACGTTCGCCGACGCGAAGGCCGCGTATCGACAGCTTGGGGTTCCAGCCGTCCCAACCCGTCTGCACGGCGTCGATCGCGACCGATTGCCCGATCTTCGCGCCCAGCCACCGCGCGATGTCGACGCGATGCGCCTCGATCTGCGGGAACACGACCAGCCGCACCGACAGCAGCAGGAAGCAGAACACGCCGACCGCCACGAGAGTCGCCGTTGCGGCAATCCGCAGCACGCGGTCGATCCGGCGCGGCGGAGACTCGGGCGAAGGCATAATGGAAGAAGATCTGTCCTGCGAACGATTGTAACGGATGCCCCGAGGCATTCCGGCCCTG
>JAJXTF010000256.1 GCA_021784125.1 Pseudomonadota bacterium
AGGCGATGGCCAAGGAAGCGGGATTCGATGTCAAGATCCAGTCGACCGAATTCGCGACCTCGCTCGACCTCGCCGACAAGGGGCAGTTCGATGCCTACGTGCTCGCATGGAGCGGTCGCGCCGATCCCGACGGCAACATCTACAGCTTCGACGCCTGCAAGCAGCCGCTGAACTATGCGGGCTACTGCAAGCCGGAAGTCGACGACCTGCTGAAGCGCTCGCGCACCGAGGGGAATCTCGAGGCGCGCAGGAAGACCTTCGGCGAGCTCGCCGCGATCGTGCTGAAGGACCGGCCGATCATCTACCTGTACCACCGGCACTGGCTGTGGGCCTACACCAACAAGCTGACGGGATTCCATCCGAACCCCGACGGCCTGGTGCGGGTGCAGGACCTGCGCTTCCGCTGAGGCCGGCGGTCGCCCTGCAACGGCATGGCGCCCGCGCGCGCTCGGGGCGCGCCGCCGTCATGCCGCCATCGATCCTGGGATGCTGACCTACCTGGTCCGCCGCATCGCGACGATCGCACCGACGCTGGTCTTCGTGTCGATGCTGATCTTCGGACTGCAGCAGCTGCTGCCCGGCGATCCCGCGATGATCCTCGCCGGCGAGGAGCGCGATCCGTCGGTCATCGCCCACCTGCGCGAGACGCTGCACCTCGACAAGCCGCTGCCGCTGCGCTACCTGTACTGGGTGCGCGGGGTGCTCCACGGCGACCTCGGGGAATCGCTGCGCACCCAGCAGCCGGTGCTGCAGCTCATCCTCGAGAAGCTTCCGGTGACCCTCGAGCTGGGTGCCTTCGCCATCGTCATCGCGCTGGTGATCGGGATACCCGCCGGCGTCGTCTCCGCGGTCAAGCGCGGCACCGCCTGGGACTACGGCGCGAACATCGTGGCGCTGTGGGGCCTGTCGACGCCCAATTTCTGGCTGGGCATCATGCTGATCCTGCTGTTCTCGGTCACGCTGGGCTGGCTCCCGGCCTCGGGTTACGTGAGCCCGTTCGAGGACTGGCGTGCGAACATCGCCTCGATGATCATGCCGGCCTTCGTGCTGGGCAACGCCATCGCCGCGGTGCTGATGCGCCACACGCGCAGCGCGATGCTGCAGGTGCTGTCCTCCGACTACGTCCGCACCGCACGCGCCAAGGGCGTCCCCGAGCGCAGCGTGGTGCTCAAGCACGCGCTGCGCAACGGCCTGATCCCGATCATCACGCTGGGCGCGCTGGAGCTCGGAACGTTGCTCTCCGGCGCGGTGCTGACCGAGCAGGTGTTCACGATCCCCGGCTTCGGAAAGCTGATCGTCGACGCGGTGTTCAACCGCGATTACGCGGTCGTCCAGGGCGTCGTCATGTTCACCGCGACCGCATACATCGTGCTCAACCTCGTCGCCGACATCGCCTACGCGGTGGTCAATCCGCGGATCCGGTACCAATGAGCGCGCAAACCGCCGACACCGTCGCCATTGAGGGTACCGACCTCCCCGCGGAGATCGCGACCGCGGCGCGGCCGCATACGCTGCGCCGCCTCCTGCGCAGGCCTTCGGCGGCCGTCGGGCTGGCCATCATCGTCGCGTTCATCGGCGTCGCGCTCTTTGCACCCTGGATCTCGCCCTACGATCCGGTCGCGACGGATTTCGCAGCCGTGCGCAAGGCGCCCTCCGCTGCACACTGGCTCGGCACCGACGAGATCGGCCGCGACGTGCTGTCGCGCGTCATCTTCGGCGCGCGGGCATCGCTGCTCGCGGGGGTCGTCTCGGTGCTGATCTCGCTGGCGATCGGCGTGCCGACGGGATTGATCGCGGGTTACGCGGGCGGGATCGCCGACATGCTGATCTCGCGGATGACCGACGCCTTGCTCGCCTGTCCTTTCCTGATCCTCGCGATCGCGCTCGCCGCATTCCTGGGACCGAGCCTCGAGAACGCGATGATCGCCATCGGCATCTCGGCCACGCCCGCGTTCATCCGCCTAGCGCGGGGGACGACGCTGGCCGTCAAGGCCGAGGAATACATCCTGGCGGCGCGCGCGATCGGCAATCCGCCGTGGCGCATCGCGCTGCGCCACGTCCTGCCGAACATCGTCCCGCCGCTGCTCGTCCAGGCCACGCTGGCGATCGCCGCGGCGGTCATCGCCGAAGCGAGCCTGTCGTTCCTGGGCCTGGGCCAGCAGCCGCCCGAGCCCAGCTGGGGCAGCATGCTCAACACCGCGAAGAACTACATCGACAACGCGCCGTGGATGGCGCTGTGGCCCGGCCTGTCGATCTTCCTGCTCGTGCTGTCGTTCAACCTGGTCGGCGATGGATTGCGCGATGCGCTCGATCCGCGGCATGCCTGACCGACCTCCCGGCCCCGCTTGCGAAGCCCGGCGGGCGCGAACGCCAGGGCCGGCCGGGCGGGACCCCGTCCTTTCCGTCTCATTCCCGACCCACCCCCTGCGGGAAAGCACGCCTGTCGTCGGGATTGGGTTGCGGCGACGATGACACCGGCATACGATTGACCGCTGCGCCGCATGGATCCGGCGCGAGCGATGGAGATCCGAAATGGCATACCTGCACACCTGGCGCTGGGCCGCCGCCGCGAGCCTGCTGCTCGCCACCGGGCCCGCTGCGGCGCTGAACTGCTACATGGTCGTCGACCGGGCCAACCATGTCGTCTACCAGAACCTGCAGTCGCCGGTCGACCTGAGCGACAAGGGCGCTGCCGCGCGGGACGCGATGCGCGCCCGGGGCGACCAGCTCATCGCGATGGATTCCGACGACTGCCCGTCGATCGACACGCGGCATCTCGCCAGCGGTGACAAGCCGGCGACGGTGGACGAAATCGTTGCGGGAATGCGGCCCGCGCTGCGTTTCGGCAGCCGGGTGAATCCCGGAACCGTGTCGGACAACCAGGGGGGCATCAGGCTGCCGAACATCACCGTCCCACGCGACACCGACGGCGGCATCTCGACGTCGGGCCTGCCGTCGGGCGTGTCGGTACGCTGAGCAAAGGCGCCGCCGCAGCGCGGCGGCGTCATCGATTGACGGCGACCGCCCCCGACGGGCACTGGGGAGCGCGGCCCCAGTAGCCGTCGCAATACCTGAACCGCGCGCGCTGGCCACAGGCGATGCGCTCGATGAAATTTCCGCCGCACTGCGCCAGCGCCTCGTTCAGCGCCTGAAGGGGATCCTCCGACGCTGCCACGCCGGGCAAGGCGCCGGGATTGCGCCCCGCAACGAGCTCGGGCATCCCGCTGCCCGAAGCACCCTCCGCGACGCCGGTGGCCGGGGCGATCTGCGCGGCTGCGGCTGGGGATCGACCGCCGGACTGCGACCTCGATGACGCGGCGTCACGCCGGGAACTGGTCAGCTCCCGATCCCTGAGATAGACCGTCGGCTCCGCAGGTGGCGTGGCCGCATGCGTCCCGGCCGCTTCGTCGGCCTGCGCGAGGCTCGGAAGAGCGTCGGAGGGAGCCTTCGCGCCGCCGAAGCCCGGGGATGCCACGCGGGCCAAGGCGCCGTGCATCGGGCCCGGGCGCTCTGCGGGGCCGGGCGGCCCTGCGCCTCCGAGCCAAGCGTAGGCGGCCGCCGCCGCGACGACCGAGGCGATCATGACGGCCGCCGGCCAGCGACGCAGTTTCGGGGCTTCGCCCGAGTCGTCCGGAACCGGCGTCGGACATGACACGCGTCCCGGAGGACCCGGCCGCGATCCCGGCCGCGAGACGGTCGAGCCTTCGGCGGCCAGCGTCGCGCCATCGCCCGCATGGCGGGCACGATTGAGCGCCGCCCGGCACGGGCCACACAACCTTGCGCCGGGCAGCGTCGGGTTCTTGCAGATCCTGCACTTCATGGCTGGCGCCGATCCTGCATTCGCACGCTATGACATCGTCATGGCGATTGTAGCAGCCGTCGCGCCCGGGGGCGACCTGCGTCGCCCCCGTCCGTCGGACCGATCGACCAGCGGCCCACGGCCCGCGGGGGCTCAGGGGCGATCCTGCTCCTTCTTGTCCTTCCTGTTGTCGCCCTTCGGCTTTTCCTGCCCGGGGGCGGGTCGCCCCTGCGCGGCGGCCGGCGCGTTGCGTGGCTGCGGCGCGGCAGCGGCAGGACGCTCGGGCATTCTCTGGCCGGCCTGGGGCTGGGCACGCTCGCGCGGCGCGGCC
>JAJXTF010000257.1 GCA_021784125.1 Pseudomonadota bacterium
CGCATTCGTGGTGTTCATGGAGCGTGCTCTGCGCAAGATCCTGGTCAATTACGCGAAGCGCCAGGTCGGCAACAAGGTCTACCAGGGCCAGAGCTCGCACCTGCCGCTGAAGATCAACATGGCCGGCGTGATCCCGCCGATCTTCGCGTCGTCGATCATCCTGTTCCCCGCGACGCTCGCGCAGTGGGGGGGTACCGGCGAGAACACGATCTGGCTGCGCGACCTGGCGGCGACGCTGGCGCCGGGGCAGCCGATCCACGAGATCCTGTACGCGGCGGCGATCATTTTCTTCTGCTTCTTCTACACGGCGCTGCAGTACAACCCGAAGGAGACCGCGGACAACCTGAAGAAGAGCGGGGCCTTCATCCCGGGCTACCGCCCGGGCGACCAGACGGCCAAGTACCTGGAGAAGATCACGCTGCGCCTGACGCTGATCGGCTCGCTGTACCTGGTCGTCGTGTGCTTCGTTCCGAACTTCCTGATCGCATGGAAGAACGTGCCGTTCTATTTCGGCGGGACCTCGCTGCTGATCATCGTCGTGGTGACGATGGACTTCATGACCCAGGTGCAGGCCTACATGATGTAGCGGTAGTACGAGAGCCTGCTGCGCAAGGCGAATTTCAAGGGTGGAGTGCCGACGCGATGAACCGCCAGGTGGCGACCGGGCCCCTCAGCCCTTCCCCCTTTCGCAGGGGAGAGGGGAAATGCCGTGAGTCGCGGTCGCAACTGAACTGACGAATGGCGAAGGAAGAGACGATAGCGATGCAGGGCGAGGTGGCGGAAATGCTGCCGAACGCGACGTTTCGCGTGAAGCTCGAGAACGGACACGTGGTGCTCGCGCACATCTCGGGAAAGATGAGGATGCACTACATCAAGATCCTCCCCGGGGACAAGGTAACGGTCGAATTGACGCCTTACGACCTGTCGCGGGCGCGGATCACGTTCCGCGCCAAGTGATACTGGAGAACGAAATGAAGGTACTGGCATCCGTGAAGAAAATCTGCCGCAACTGCAAGATCATCCGGCGCAGCGGTGTCGTGCGCGTGATCTGCACGGAGCCGCGGCACAAGCAGCGGCAAGGCTGACGGCGCGCAGCGTCGCGCGAACTTGGAAACGACAGACAGGTAAATCATGGCCCGTATTGCAGGCGTCAACATCCCGAACCATCAGCACGCGGAAATCGCGCTGACGGCGATCTACGGCATCGGCCGGCCGCGCGCGAAGGCGATCTGCACCGCGGCAGGCGTCGCCCCCACGACGAAGATCAAGGACCTGACCGACGCGCAGATGGACAAGCTGCGCGACCACATCGGCAAGTTCACCGTCGAGGGCGACCTCCGGCGCGAAGTGACGATGAGCATCAAGCGCCTGATGGACCTCGGCTGCTATCGCGGCGTCCGGCACCGCAAGGGCCTGCCGGTCCGCGGGCAGCGCACGCGGACCAACGCACGCACGCGCAAGGGCCCGAAGAAGGGCCGCACCGTCGCGCTGTCCAAGGGCGTGACCAAGTAAGCGCCGGCGCGTAACGAACGAAACACGAGCAAGGATCATCGATGGCACAGCAACCCTCGCAGAAGTCCGCCGCGGCGCGTACGCGCAAGAAGGTGAAGAAGAACGTGTCGGAAGGCATCGCGCACATCCACGCGTCCTTCAACAACACGATCATCACCATCACCGACCGCCAGGGCAATGCGCTTTCGTGGGCGACCTCCGGCGGCGCGGGCTTCAAGGGCTCGCGCAAGTCGACGCCTTTCGCGGCGCAGGTCGCCGCCGAGGCGGCAGGACGCGCCGCGCAGGAATGCGGCGTGAAGAACCTCGAAGTCCGGATCAAGGGACCCGGGCCCGGCCGTGAATCGGCCGTGCGCGCACTGAACGCACTGGGACTCAAGATCAGCAGCATCTCGGACGTGACGCCGGTTCCGCACAACGGCTGCCGTCCGCCGAAGCGGCGCCGGATCTAACCGACACACTGGATAGCGTAATGGCTCGATATACCGGACCCAAATGCAAGCTGGCGCGACGGGAAGGCACTGACCTTTTCCTGAAAAGCGCGCGTCGATCACTCGACTCCAAGTGCAAGCTCGACACCAAGCCCGGCCAGCACGGGGTGAAGTCGGGGGCGCGGACGTCGGATTACGGCCACCAGCTCCGCGAGAAGCAGAAGCTGCGCCGGATCTACGGCGTCCTCGAGCGGCAGTTCCGCCGCTATTTCGCCGAAGCGACGAAAGGCAAGAGCTCGACGGGCACGAACCTGCTGCAGCTCCTCGAGTCCCGGCTCGACAACGTCGTCTACCGGATGGGGCTGGGCTCCACCCGCGCCGAGGCGAGGCAGCTCGTGTCGCACTGCGCGATCACCGTCAATGGCAAGGTCCTCAACGTGCCGTCGGCGAAGCTGAAGGCAGGTGACGTCGTGGGGACGACCGAGAAGGCGAAGTCGCAGCTGCGCATCCAGGATGCGCTGCAGCTCGCCGAGAAGGTCGGCTTCCCGTCGTGGGTCTCGGTCGACCCGAAGAAGATGACCGGTACGTTCAAGGGCGCGCCCGACCGCTCGGAGTTCGGGCAGGATATCAACGAAAGCCTCGTCGTCGAACTGTATTCGAAGTGATCGGCGGCATGCTCCAGGCCACTCGTCATCCGTCCCGACTCGCATAAAGGTCCCGCATGCAGAGCAATGTTCTGTTGAAACCGCGCATCATCGACGTGCAAAGCATGTCGCCATTCCACGCCAAGGTCGTGATGGAGCCGTTCGAGCGTGGATACGGGCACACGCTGGGCAACGCGCTGCGGCGGGTGCTGCTGTCGTCGATGCCCGGCTATGCGCCCACCGAGGTCAAGATCACCGGCGTTCTGCACGAGTATTCGGCGCTCGACGGCGTGCAGGAAGACGTCGTCGACGTCCTGCTCAACCTGAAGGGCGTCGTACTGAAGCTGCACAACCGCGACCACGTTGCGCTCACGCTCTCCAAGAGCGGCGAGGGCCCGGTCACCGCAGCGGACATCGAGCCGAACCACGACGTCGAGATCATCAATCCCGAGCACGTGATCGCGCACCTGACCGCCGGCGGCAAGATCGAGATGGAGATCAAGGTCGAGAAGGGCCGCGGCTACCAGCCGGCAACGGCGCGCAGCAAGCCGGAAGGCGGCCGCACCATCGGCAGCATCCTGCTCGATGCCTCGTTCTCGCCGGTGCGGCGGGTCAGCTATGCCGTCGAATCGGCGCGTGTCGAGCAGCGCACCGACCTCGACAAGCTGGTCCTCGACATCGAGACCAACGGCGTCGTCGAGCCCGAGCAGGCGGTCCGCTACGCGGCGAGCGTCCTGGTCGAGCAGCTTTCGGTGTTCGCCGATCTCAAGGGGACCGACCAGCCGTCGGCCGAGCGCGCCTCGCCGCAGGTCGATCCGATCCTGCTGCGTCCGGTGGACGACCTCGAACTCACCGTTCGGTCGGCCAACTGCCTCAAGGCCGAGAACATCTACTACATCGGCGACCTGATCCAGCGCTCGGAGACCGAGTTGCTCAAGACGCCCAACCTGGGCCGCAAGTCGCTGAACGAGATCAAGGAAGTGCTCGCGTCGCGCGGCCTGTCGCTGGGGATGAAGCTCGAGAACTGGCCGCCGGCAGGGCTGGACCGGCCGTAACGCCAAGGAAAACGACATGCGTCACCGTCACGGACTGCGGAAACTGAACCGCACGAGCGCTCATCGCCTCGCGATGCTGCGCAACATGACCAACTCGCTGTTCACGCACGAGGCAATCCGCACCACGCTGCCGAAGGCCAAGGAGCTGCGCCGGGTCGCCGAACCGCTGATCACCCTCGGCAAGAACCCCACGGTGGCGAATCGCCGCCTGGCGTTCGCGCGCCTGCGTGATCGCGACGTCGTCACCAAGCTCTTCAACGATCTCGGGCCGCGCTTCAAGGCGCGTCCGGGCGGCTACCTGCGCATCCTCAAGTTCGGATTCCGGCAGGGCGATGCGGCGCCGATGGCGCTCATCGAACTCGTCGACCGGCCCGATGCGGCAAAGGACGAGACGGCCCAGGCGGCCTGACGAATCCTTCGATGGTCCTTGATCGAGCCGGGCGGCAGCGCCCGGCTCTTTTTTTGGATGAGGACAGGAAGCCCGAG
>JAJXTF010000258.1 GCA_021784125.1 Pseudomonadota bacterium
TGTGGCAGTGGCTGTCGACGGCGCCCTTGGGCGCCTTGTACGTCGGCGTCTTGGTGTTCGGATCGGGGCCGGCGATCATTGGGGCGCTCGAAGGCGACCCCGGGCCGTCCGCCGCAGCGGCGGATCGGGTCAGCGCAACGGCCCCGACGAGGCCGGCGATGCCCTGCATGTATTCGCGTCGATTCATGGTAACGCCCCCTCCCAGGGCGGATCGGACCTGTCGGTCTTTGCAATCCTGTGTCCCGATCAGGCATCGATTGCCGCCGGGCCGGGTGCAGAGATTCTGGCTGCGGCGACCGGCCGCGGCTATTGCATTCGGGTTCCCCGCACATCGAATTTGCTTATGGGCCCGGCAGTGACCGGATCGTCCGCATCGTGCGCCTGGGGCATAATGCCCGGCACCAACCATCGTGCGCCGCAGCCAGTCATGACCATCGGATTGCGCCACCTGCGCGTGTTCCTGGCCGTCGTCGAGCATGGCAGCGCGAGCCGGGCTTCCGTGGCGCTGCTGCGCGCGCAATCGGCGATCACCCGCTCGGTCCTCGCGCTCGAGCGCGAGCTCGGCGTCCCGCTGTTCGAGCGCCGCAGCCAGGGCATGCTGATGACGCGCTATGGCGAAGCGCTGCTGCGCCGCGCGAGGCGCGCGAGCGACGAACTCGACAACGCAAGGCGGGAGCTTGCCCGCGCGCCCGGCTCGGCCGCCCGCTTGCGCGCCGCCCCGGTGTTCTCGATGCAGGTCGGCGAGCAGCGGCTGCGCGCGTTCGTCGCGCTGACCGAGCTGCACCACATGCCGACGGTGGCCGGCCAGCTCGGCGTCACCCAGCCCGCGGTCAGCGCTACGCTGCGCGAGCTCGAGGCGAGCCTCGGACTGCTGCTGTTCGACCGCAGTCCCAAAGGGATGCTTCCGACGGGGCACGGCGAGATCCTGGCCCTGCACGTCAAGCGGGCCCTCGCGGAACTGCGCCATGCGAGCGACGAGATCGCCTCGCTGCGCGGCACGACGACCGGCACCGTTGCCGTCGGAGCGCTGCCCCTCGGCCGCACGCTGATATTGCCGAGGGCGATCGCGCGGGTCGTCTCCCGGCATCCGGGACTGCGCGTCGAGACCGTCGAAGGCCCTTTTGCCTCGCTGGCCGCGGCGCTGCGCTCCGGGGACGTCGACTTCATACTCGGCGCGCTTCGGCCACCGGACTATGCGACCGATCTCGTCGGCGAGACCCTGCTTTCCGAGGAGCTCGCGATCGTCGCGCGTGCGGACCACCCGCATTTCCGCGGGGCCCCGGCGACGCTGCGGACGGTGGCGCGTGGCGCGTGGGTGCTGCCGCGCCGCGGCACCCCGACGCGCGATCTCGTCGAGGCGCTGTTCGCGAGGCACCGCATCAGCGCGCCCGACGTCCGCGTGGAAACCAGCGATCTCGCCGTCCTCCGCGGCGTCCTGCTAGAGAGCGACCTGGTGACGGCGATCTCGGCGCGGCAACTCGATCACGAGTTCCGCACCGGACTCCTCAAGGCGCTCCCGATCGCGCTGCCCGAGACGTCGCGCCAGATCGGCATCACCCTGCGCAGTGCCAGCGTTGCGTCACCTGGATCGCAGCTGCTGATGGACGAGATCCGCGCGGTCGCCGCCGATCTCGTCCGTTGAGGGGGACGGCGCTCGAACGGCGGGCGGACCGCGGGCGCTACTGGCGCTCGATCTTCGCGCCCTCGATCACCTTGCGCCACTTCCGGGTGTCGTCGTTCACCAGCTTGCCCATCTGCGCAGGGCTGCTGCCCCGTGCGACGACCCCTTGCAGCGCCAGCTTCTCCCTGACGTCGGGCGCCGCGAGCGCCTGGTTGATCGCCTGGTTCAGGCGCTCGATGACCGCCGCCGGGGTCCTGGCAGGTGCGGCGATCGCATTCCACGACGTCGCCGCGTAGCCCGGGACGCCCGCCTGCGCCACCGTCGGAACGTCGGGCAGCCCTGGATAGCGCTGGCCTGCGGCGACCGCCAGGATCTTGACGTTGCCGCTCTTCGCCTGCGGCATGATCGGCGCGAGCATCTCGAATCCGACCTGGACGTCGCCACGCGCCAGCGCCTCGATGACCGCGGGACTGCCCTTGAACGGGACGATCGTCGCGTTCAATCCGGTCATCGACTTGAAGAGCTCCGCCGAGAGGTTCTGGGTGCTGCCGACGTTGATCGTGCCGATGTTGAGCTTGCCGGGATGCGCCTTCGCCCAGGCCAGCATGGCGGCCACCGAGTCGATCCCGGAATTGCGGCCGGAGACAATGGCCACGTCGAAGAACCCCAACGTCGACACCGGCGCGAAATCCTTGCCGATGTCGTAGGGCAGCGACTTGAAGAGCGAGGCGCTGACGGCGTTGCCGTTGGTCATCAGCAGCAGCGTGTAGCCATCGGGCTGCGCCTTCGCGACGGATTCGGCGGCGACGATGCCGCCCGCGGTCGGCTTGTTCTCGACGACGACAGTCTGCCCGAGAATCGCGCCGAGCTTCTGCCCGACCACGCGCGCGGTGACGTCGGCCACACCCCCGGGCCCGAAGCCGACGACGACCTTGATCGGCCGCGTCGGGTAGTTCTGGGCGAGCGCGGCCGTCGCGCCGACGAGCATCGCAACGCAGATCATCCACCGAAACCCGGCCCCTGAGCCACTGCGCATGTTGCCTCCAATTGTTCGCGTTGCCTGTCGCCAACCTTAGCAGCGATCGCGGGCGGCCGGGCATCCCAATGCCTTGAAGCGACATCGAATCTGCTTATCGCGCGCCGCAGAGGATGTTGCGGCCCGGTGCGGCGACGCTGCCTGCAAGATAAGCCGAATCGATGCGGATTCAAAGGGTCTGGATGGACTGACCGGGCCGTCGACAACGATAATGGGCGCTGCGTGCCCGGGGCCGCGGGTGCAGCATTCACCCAGCACCGGCCCGAAGCACCGACCGACCCTTCCGACTCCCAGGCGAGCGACAGATGGCGAGAATTCTCGGCGGCATTGCCTCCTCCCATACGCCGACGATCGGCTTCGCCCTCGATCGCAACAAGCAGGACGACCCGGTATGGGCGCCCATCTTCGAGGCATTCCGCCCTATCCAGGCCTGGCTCGCCGCGAAGAAGCCCGACGTGCTGCTGCTGATCTGCAATGACCACGTCACATCGTTCTTCTTCGACCACTACCCGGTATTCGCCCTCGGCATCGACGATGCCTATGCACCGGCCGACGAGGGCGGCGGCCCCCGCGCGCTGCCCCCGATACGCGGCCATGCGAAGCTCTCGCAGCACATCGGCAGCTCGCTGGTCGCGGACGAGTTCGACATGTCGTTCTTCCAGGACCGGCCGCTCGACCACGGCTGCTTCTCGCCGCTGTCGATGCTTTGGCCGCACGAGCCCGACTGGCCCGGCGCGCTGATCCCGCTCGCGGTGGGCGTGCTGCAGTTCCCCATTCCCACGGCCGCGCGCTGCTACAAGCTCGGCCAGGCGCTGCGCCGCGCGATCGAAAGCTATCCCGAGGACCTCGGCGTGGTCGTCGTCGCCACGGGCGGCCTCTCGCACCAGGTCCATGGCGAGCGTGCCGGCTTCAACAACACCGAATGGGATCACCGCTTCCTCGAGCTGATCGAGAAGGATCCGGTCGCACTGACGGAGCTGACGCACGCCGATTACGCGAGGCTCGGTGGCCTCGAAGGCGCCGAGGTGATCATGTGGCTGATCATGCGCGGCGCGCTGTCCGCGAACGTGCGCAAGGTCCACCAGAGCTATTACCTTCCCTCGATGGCAGGCATCGCGACGGCGATCTACGAGAACCAGACCGTCGCCCTGCCCGCCGAGCTCTCGGCTGCGGTCGCGGCAGCGCAGCGCGAGCACATGGGCCGGCAGCTGCGCGGCGTCGAGGACCTGCCGGGCACCTATCCGTTCACGCAGGCGACGAGCCGCAAGGCGTATCGCCTGAACAAGTTCCTGCACGCGATGGTGCGGCCAGAGCATCGCCGCCGCTTCCTCGCCGATCCGGAAGCCGCTTTCGAGGAGGCGCAGCTGACCCCCGAGGAGCGCGATCTGGTCCGCCGCCGCGACTGGCGCGGCATGATCCACTACGGCGTCATCTTCTTCATG
>JAJXTF010000259.1 GCA_021784125.1 Pseudomonadota bacterium
TTGATCGATCACGTAACGGAGAACCTCGACCTCGCAGCGACGGAGATCTTCGGCCCGGTGCTCGCGGTGTTTCGCGTCGATGGCTACGGACCGGCGCTGCGGCTCGCGAACGCGGTGCCATACGGCCTTTCGTCGTCGATATATACGCGCGATCTCGACCGGGCCGTGCACTTCGTGGAGCACACGGCGGTCGGGCTCACTCACGTCAACGCGCACACCGCCTACAAAGAGCCACAGCAATGCTTCGGCGGAGTCAAAGAATCGGGCTTCGGCCTACCGGAAGCCGGCAGCACCGGGATCCAGTTCTTCCAGGACGAGAAATCCGTCTACATCAAGAAAGGGAAGGTCGCAGATGCCGACTAAGCCTCGAGGCGCTTCCGCTCAGGAAACGCTCACCCGCGACCACAAGCGCCTTCTTTACCGCAACCTCGTGCGCGCGATGACGCTCGACCGGATGATGATGCGCATCATCCGGGCCGGCAAGATGGTTGGTTTCTACCACGAGGGCGGGATCGCGCTCGCACCCGGCGTGGCCGCTGGCACCTTCCTGCGCCGCGACGACGCGATGAACCCCCATTACCGCGCCCACGGCATTGCGCACATGATCGCCAAGGGTGTTGATATCCAGAGCTACGTCGCCGAGCACATGGGCAGGGTCGACGGCTGCGCCAAGGGCCGATCGAGCTTCCACGTGTCGTACCCCGAGGACCACATCTTCGGCTGGTCCGCCAATATCGGCGCGAACTTCCCGCCTTGCATCGGCTATGGCTTCGCGGCGAGGTACCGGAGCACCGACCAGGTCGTGATGAATTGCTCCGGCGACGGCTCGTACCAGGAAGGCCGTGCACACGAGGCGTTGCTGATGACGGCCAATTGGCACCT
This sequence comes from Pseudomonadota bacterium, assembly GCA_021784125.1. Classification (GTDB taxonomy): domain Bacteria; phylum Pseudomonadota; class Gammaproteobacteria; order Burkholderiales; family Casimicrobiaceae; genus VBCG01. The sequence continues at coordinate 883 of JAJXTF010000259.1, forward strand.
GCCGGTGATCTTCTGGTGCGAGAACAACGGCATAGCACAGTCGAGCGCTCTCAGCGACCTTTTCCCGATCGCTGACATCTCGCGCCTTGCGGCGGGGTACGGGATCCCGGCGCTCATGGTCGACGGCCAGGACCTGCTCGCGTGCGGCGAGGCGGCGCTCGCGGCCATCGCCCACGCCCGCGCGGGCAAGGGGCCGATCTTCGTCGAACTCAAGACGCTGCGTTCACAGGAGCACAACGTCGGCGGCCTCAACAATGAAGGGGCGCACACGCGTGACCCGGCGCTGATGCAAAAGTGGCGCGACACACGCGACCCGTTGACGCTCGCGACCGCGCGGCTGCTCAAGGACCAGGTGCTGACCGAGGCGGAGGTCGCGGACCTGCAGCTTGAGGCCGACCGCGAGGCTGCGGCGATTGAGGTCCACTGCGAGGCCAGCCCGAAGGCGACGCCGTCGATCGACGAACTCATGGCCGGCGTCTACGCCCCCTAGACCCAAAGGATCATACCGCAATGACAGCTATACGCGAAATCAGTCTCGGGGAGGCGATGAAGGAAGCGCTCGCCGAGGAAATGCGCCGCGACGACGATGTGTTCCTGCTCGGCGTCAGCATCCGCGCCGGAACCTTCCTCCACACAAAGGGCCTCGTCGAGGAATTCGGCGAGCGGCGCGTGCTCGACACGCCGCTGTCGGAACCCGGCGGCGTCGGCACGGCGTTCGGCGCGGCGCAGGAGGGGCTGCGGCCGGTCCTCGACTTCATGTACGCCGGCTTCGCGTACTTCGCCGGGTCCGAGGTGTTCATCCAGGCCGGGCAGTACCACTTCCTCCACGGCAGCAAGCACCCGCTGCCAATGACTCTGATCGGCACCTGCGGCGTCGGGCGCCGGGTCGCGAACGAGCACGCCACGCTCCCATACGGCGCGCTCATTCATCACCCGGGAATCAAGGTCTGCCTGCCGTCGACGCCGTACGACGCCAAGGGCCTCCTAAAGGCCGCCATCCGGGACAACAACCCGGTGTTCTTCCTCTGGCACACGAGCCTGATGGCTCTCAAGGGCCCGGTTCCGACCGACGAGTACATCGTGCCAATCGGTGTCGCCGACGTGAAGCGGGCGGGGACCGACGTCACGGTGCTGACGAGCGGCCTGCAGGTCCACCACTCGCTCAAGGCGGCCGAGGCCGTGAGCAGTGAGATCAGCGTCGAGGTCATCGACGTGCGCAGCTTCGAGCCCTTTGACCTTCCGTGCCTGCTCAACTCGGTCACGAAGACGACGCGACTCGTAGTCGTCGACGAGGACTTCGAGCGAGGTGGCTTTGCCGCGGAGATTGCCGCGCAGATGATGGAGCACGGCTACGACCTGCTCGACGCGCCGGTGCGGCGTGTCTGTCACCCGCATATGCCGGTTCCCGGCGGCTATATCGACGCCTACTCGATGCCGACGCCGGCCCGCATCGAGGCGGCGATCCGCGACGTCTGTCGTTGAGAGGGACGCCAATGATCCGCGAAATGGTGATGCCGCAGCTCGCGATGGGCATGTCCGAAGGCACAATTGTCCAGTGGATGGCCACAGAGGGCGAGCGGATCGGGAGGGACGCGGTACTGCTGTCGATCGAGACCGAGAAGGTCGTGACGGACCTGCCCGCACCTTACAGCGGCTACTTGCATATCTGCACCGCGGCCGGAACCACCGTGCCCGTCGAGAAGCGGATCGCACAGGTCGCCGAGACCGAGACGGAGTACCGGCAGCTGCTGGCGAGCCCGGTGCCGATACCGACGGATCGGGCTCGGCCGGCCGACGCCCACGCGTCCGGTCCTGCCGCTGAACCGGCGCCCGCCGCCGCCGCGGAGCCCGCACGCGGGCGGCCGCGCGCCTCCGGTCTTGCGCGCAAGCTCGCGGCGCAGCGCGCCCTCGACCTTGCTGCGATTGTCGGCACCGGCCCGGGCGGGCGGATCGTGCGCCGTGACATCGAGGCCGTGGCCGTGCAGGCCCCCGCCCCCGCCGCGACGCCGGTCACCGCGGCCACCGCGCCGGGCGCACAACGCGAACGGGCGCGCATTCCGCTGACCGGCATGCGCAAGGCCATCGCCGACCGCATGCTCCGGGCCAAGACGCAGACAGCCCAAACCTACGTGTTCTTCGAGGTCGATGTGACTCGGCTTATCGCTGCGCGCCAGACGCTGCTCGCGCGCGAGGCCGAACTCGGCATGAGGATCTCGACGACGGCGTTCCACGTCCGCGCACTCGCCCTCGCCTGCCGCGAGGTGCCGATCTGCAACGCCACGATCCACGGGACCGAGATCGTCGTCTGGGAACAGATCAACATCGGCGTCGCCGTCGCGCTGCCCGGTAAGACGGAATTCGAGTCGGGTCTCGTGGTTCCGGTGCTGCGCGACGCGGCCTCCAAGGGGTTGGTCGCGATCGAGCGTGAGCTCAAGGATCTCGTCGCGCGTGCCAAGGCCGGCACGCTGACGGCTGCGGACACCACCGACGGCACCGTGACCTTATCGAGCGCTGTGGGTTTCATGCCCGGCAACTGGTGCGTCGCGACGCCCCTGCTCAACCAACCGCAGGTCCTGAACTTCCAGCCCGGCTCCGCGATCCAGAAGCCGGTCGTGGTCGACGGCGAGATCGCGGTGCGGACCATGCTGCCGTGCGGTGTGACCTTCGACCATCGAGCTACCGACGGCGAGCCGGTTGCGCGGTTCAACCGTCGCCTCGCAGACTTCCTCGGTCATCCGGAACTGATGCTGCTGTGAGAGACCCGTGACCGCCGCGCACCGCTATGACGTGGCCATCATCGGCGCCGGGCCGGGCGGCTACATCGCCGGAATTCGCGCCGCGCACCGTGGCCTCACGGCCTGCGTGATCGAGCAGGCCGAGCCCGGCGGTGTCTGCCTAAATTGGGGCTGCATCCCGTCGAAGAGCTTGATCCACCAGGCGACCCAGTTCCTTGCGCTCGCCGAGATGGAGTCGATCGGGGTCAAGGTCGACCGCTCGGGACTGCGATACGCGGACGTGCACGCGAAGACGCGTGTGGCTGCCACTGCGCTCGCGACCGGAGTCACGGGCCTGCTGCGCAGGAACAAGGTGGACCTCATCCGCGCGCGCGGAACGATCGCTGCCGTGGGTCGCGTCGCGCTGAGCGGGGAGGCGCGCCCCGCAGACTCGGTGGCAGCCGCGA
>JAJXTF010000260.1 GCA_021784125.1 Pseudomonadota bacterium
ACCCTCGATGTCGGCTTCGAGCTCGCGCAGCAGCGCGGTCGGCGCGTCGGCATCGAAGCGCGCCGCCTTGAAATTGGTCGGCAGGCCCACCTGGAGCACGTTCTTCGGCTGATCCGCCGGGCGGAATGCCTGGGGATCGGGGCTCGCCAGGGTGATCAGCGCCGGGTCGAAGCCCTCCCAGACCGAGGCATCCGCGTAGCAGGCTTCCAGCGCCTCGGTGTCGAGGCCGGGGATGCGCTTTAGGTAGGGGAGGGGCGGCATGTTCATGATCGCCAGGCAGGGCTTGCGCGAGGCCGCGATGCGGCCCATCAACTCGCGGACGCCGGGCGCAGCGTATTGCGCCTCCTGCATGCCGAGCACGACCAGGTCGAAGGCAGCGGGGTCCACCTCGCCCGGCGCGCACGCCGCAAGCTCGCCGGGACACTGCCGCGAGTCGATCTCGACCAGCCCGTCGCGGCCCTTGACCGGGAAGCGCACCCGGGTCCCCTCGCGGTTGATCAGCTCGGCCGTCGATGGCGTGCACACCAGCGTCACCCGGTGCCCTGCCATCAGCAGCTTGGTGCCCAGCAGGGAGCCGTAGGAGGCGCCCAGAATCAGAACGTTGCGCTTGCTCATTGCCAATCCTCCCTGCGCCCCGGGCCGGGATGCCCGCGATCGCGTCGACGCAGTATAGGCAGTGAAATATGGTAAATTTGACTATGGAAATTTCACATTGTTAATTTCACACAATCCTGCGGCACGACGATGACCCTCCATACCCGCAAGAGCCACTTCCTCGGCACCAAGCTGCGGACCCTGCGCAAGCGCAACGGCCTGACGCTCGAGGAGCTGTCGACGCGCTGCATCCAGCTCGATTCCTCGACCGCGCCGTCGGTGTCCTACCTCAGCATGATCGAGAGCGGGAAGCGCGTCCCGTCGGAGGAGGTGCTCGGGCTGCTCGCGGCGGTGTTCCAGCGCGCGCCGGGCTGGTTCCTCGACGGGAACCCGGAACTCGAGGCGCCATCCCCCGCGCAGCGGACGGGCGGCGCGGCCAGCGTGCCGCTCGAGCCCGCGTTCCTGTTCTCGAAGGAACTGCTGCAGGCGGCGATTCCCGAACTCCTCGCGCAGACCGGCACCACCGGGCGGCAATTCGCGCATCTCCTGATCCGCTCGCACCAGGAGATGTCGCGCAACGATTTTCCGGACCTCGAGCGCTCCGCGGAGACCATCGGCGAGCGCCGGTTCCCGCTGGGCGTCGACGACCTGATGCGGCTCTGCAAGCACCACGGGCTTGCCATCCGCTGGTTCGATCGCCAGCCGGTGCTGGTGCGCGACAACGACCACGAGCTGCGCAGCATGGTGCGCTCGTTCTACGACTCGCCGCGCACCGTCTACCTGAATCGGGAGCTGCAGGCCGACCCGGCACGGCTGAAGTTCGACCTGGCCTCGCACCTGGGCCACAAGGTCCTCCACGGCGGCGACGGGCTCAAGTCCGCGCACGCCACCGGCGGGGAGATGGGCGGCAGCCCCGAGAGCAGCACCGGGATCGCCGCCGGCATGAGCGCCCGGGACGTCCTGCACGCATGGCGCGATTTCGAGTGCAGCTTCTTCGCCGGGGCGCTGCTGTGCCCCAAGATCCCCTTCCGGAGGTTCCTGACGCGCGAGTCCTACCGCGTGGAGGCGGGGGAGGGCATCGAACTGACGCCTGCCGTGGTGATGCGGCGCATGACCAAGGTCTCGCCCTATCCCTACTGGCACTTCTTCGATGCGTACCCGCCGGGTTACCTGCGCGCGGTCTACCGCGGCAACGGCATTCCGCTCCCTTGGGGCAACATGGCCCGGGCCACCGATCCCTGTCCGAACTGGGCCGTCTTTCGCATGCTGGACGACAGCCGCGGACCCGATCGCGGCTCCCAGATCTCGGTCCTGCGCGACGGCGATCGGTCGCTGCTGTACTGCTGCCACACGCGACGCACCGCCGACATGGCGGGAAACCCCCACGTCGTCTCGGTGGGCATCGACCTCGTGCCGGCGTTGCGCTCGCACAGCGTCGACGCCGAAGCGGTAGTCGCCTCGATCACCGACGCATGCCTGCACCACCACGGCGAGGCCAGGATTCCCCACGAGGCCGCTGAACTGATCCGCGGAGCGGCCAGGGTCCTGAACATCGCCTGGGTCGAAGATGCGCTGACGAGCGCAGCCCGGATCATCTGTCCGCGCAGCACGAACTGCCCGCGCAGCGGCCATTGCGACGGCGCCGGCGCGTCGCGCGCCCGCGAGATCACCGACGTGCGCGAAGAAATCCTCAGCAAGGCCCGGGGCGCGCGCGCGACCGGCTGACCCACTCCCACCGGCCGCTGCAGGATGCGGGCGCTTGCGGCCCGCAGACCCGGCGGGTCGAACGAGCTCTGTGTGTCAACGAACAGACGGCATTCGGCGTCGCCGATATCCTCGCTGCCTATCCGCCCGGCCGCACGTTCGCAGCCGGGGCTCCGGTGCCCGCGGCAACGCAGGCGTCGTGCGGGTATTCGAGGCACCCCGTCCGCGATGGGGCGCCTGCAATCCCGCGCAACGTCACGGCGGGCACAAATCGAGGAATCAAGAATGAACTACAAGATTGCCACAACCCTTTTCGTCATCGCTTCGGTGCTGGCGCCCGTTGCGGCCTACGCGGCGGATTCGCACTCGGACCGTTCCAATGCGGTGAATTACGTCAAGGACTCGATCATCACGACCAAGATAAAGACGCGGCTGGCTGCGGATCACCTCGGCAGCATGAAGCACGTCACGGTCGATACGGACCGTGACGGCGGCGTCTGGATGACGGGCACGGCCAACAGCCAGGAAGAAGTGGACAAGGCCATCGCCATTGCGCGCAATACCGAGGGCGTCAAGTCCGTCCACAACGACCTGAAGGTCCAGAAGGACCGCTAAGGTCAGGTTGCAGCTTTGTCGTCGCGGAGCCCAACGATGACGATGATCGGCCGAGCGCTGCGATTCGCAGCACTCGGCCTTGTCCTGCTCACCGTCGGCTGCGCAACGCTGCCGCCCGGGGCCGACTTCCCGAGGCCGACGTCGAGCGCGCTGTCGCATCCGGAGCAGACACGGCTCGGTCGACAGTTCGATGGCGCGGCGCGGGAGCACGGCGGAACCTCCGCGTTTCGCCTCCTTTCGGTGGGTGTAGACGGGTTCCTGGCGCGGGCGCAGATGATCAATGCCGCCGAACGAACCCTCGATGTCGAGTATTTCATCTTTCGCCAGGACGAGACCGGCCAGCTGCTGACCGACGCCTTGTTGCGTGCTGCCGACCGTGGTGTCCGGGTGCGCATACTGGTCGACGACGGGGACACGCTCGAGGGCGATGGCCAGATCGCGGCGTTGAGCGCCCATCCGAAGATCGATATCCGGATCTTCAATCCCTTCGCCTACCGCGGCCATAGCGACCTCGTTCGCGCCGTTGAATTCGCGTTCAACGCGTCCCGGCTCGATTACCGGATGCACAACAAGCTGCTGGTCGTCGACAACGCGATCGCCCTCGTCGGCGGCCGCAATATCGGGGACCAATACTTTCAGGTCGACCCCGACTCGCAGTTCGGTGACGACGATGTCTTCGCGGCCGGGCCGATCGTCAAGGACCTCTCCAGGACATTCGACGAGTTCTGGAACAGCGGGCTCGCGATCCCGGTTGCCGGACTCGGTGACGGAAAGCACTCGACTGCGGCCCTGGACGAATACCGCAAGACCCTGAACGAGCATCGCCTGCAATTGAAGGCGGACGGGACCGACTATGCGAGCCGGGTCGCGAGCGGTGAGCCGCTTGCGGGGATGCTGGCCGGCAGGTTGCCGCTCGCATGGGCGCGTGCGCAGGTCGTCTATGACAGCCCTGACAAGAAACGCGTCGAAAAGGGGGAGATCGTCGGCGAGCTGATGCACCGGACCGTGGCGGATGCGGTCGCGGCCGTGCGGTCGGAGCTGCTGATGGTCACGCCTTTCCTCATCCCCGGTACCGATGGAATGCGGCTGTTCAAGGACCTGCGCAAGCGCGGCGTGCGTGTTCGCATTTTGACCAATTCGCTTGAG
>JAJXTF010000261.1 GCA_021784125.1 Pseudomonadota bacterium
GAACAGGCTTTCGAACAGGACAACCTCCCGCAGCATCCGCAGCGTAACCCCGCCGCGCGTCACCGGGGCGGGCGTGGTCGGGATCTTGAGCGGCGCGGGGGTGCGCGCGTAGTCGTACACGCGCCAGCCGACCCCGATCGCGAGCACTGCGGTCGCGAAATAGAACAGCAGCGCAAATACGACAGTCGCCGCGGTCATGGGTGCCGTGCCGGTCAGGTGCCCCCGACGCTTCCGCGGGTCGCGGATGCGTCGTGCGGGCGCTGCGCGGTCAGACGCAGCCGGTGGGCTTCGGCAGGCCGGCGATCTTGCACGCCTGCTTGGCCGGGCCGTAGGGGAACAGCTCGTACAGGTACTGGCTGTTGCCCTTCTCGGGGCCGAGCTGCTTGCCGATCGCCTTGGTCAGCACGCGAACCGCCGGCGCGATCTGGTACTCCTCGTAGTACTTGCGCAGGAAATTCACGACCTCCCAGTGGTTGGGCGTCATCTCGACGTTTTCCAGCGTCGCGATGTGGCCTGCGATGTCCTCGTTCCATTCGGCGAGGTTGACGAGATAGCCTTCCTCGTCGGTTTCGAACGACTTGCCGGCGACTTCGATGGTGGACATGGGAATTCCTCCGGGGTGGTTTATGGTGGGGATCAGAGCCAGGACTGGCAGTTGCGGTGCTCGGCGACGAGATCGACGAAGCCACCGTAGTCGACGGTCGCCACGCCCTCGATCACCCGGTCGGCAACCGCCCGCGCTTCCAGGTCCGGGAGCAGCGCGCAGATCCTGAAGCGCTGCATGGCAGCCTTCACCCGCGCCTCGACTTCGGTACCGCGGGTCGCGGCGTACACGGCGTCCTCGATCAGCAGGATCGTCCCCGGCGCGGCGATGCGCAGGCAGGTGTCGAGCGATTTCCGCTCGGTGGGTGACTTGTTGACGATGTGAAGCATCGGTGCGGATCCGGTCAGAAGCGGTCAGAAGGAGAGGACGACGTCCTGCTCGTCCATCAGCTTGCCGAGTTCCTCCGCCGCGAGCACGGTCACGTCGACGAGCAGGTCGTCCTCGGTGAGGCCGCGCGCCGCGAGCGACTCGCGCTCGACGTAGAGCTTCTCGACGTCGTAGCCCTCGAGCGCACGGTAGGTGGGCGAGAAGTTCTTGGTCTCGATGCCCTTGGTCTGCTGGCCTTTCTTCAGCTGCCAGACCCCGTCCTCGATGAAGACCAGCGAGACGTCCTGCTCGAATGCCGCGGAGATCAGCACGACCTCCAGCGATTCGAGTGCATACACCGTGCCGTAGGGCGCGGTGCGGTTGACGAACATGAATTTCTTGACGGTGCCCGATTCTTCCGACATGACCGTCCCGCCTCAGTCGCCGAAGACCACCAGGCGGTCGGCCTGGATGCCGCTTTCGACCAGTTGTCCAAGCCCCGAAATCCGAAACCCGGGCGCGAGGTTGTCGTCGCGGATCCCGCGCCGCAACGCCGCCGCGACGCAGACAACCAGGTCCACGTTGTGGTCCTGCGCGAGCTTGGACCAGCGGGCGACGATGTTGCGGTCGTCCTGCGGCGGCTCGGTCAGGCGCGTCGAGTTGTTGACGCCGTCGTGATAGAAGAACACGCGGTGGATCTGGTGGCCCTTGGCGAGCGCCGCCTTGCAGAACAGGTACGCCGAGTCGGCAGCCTGGTGCTGGTAGGGCCCTTCGTTGACGAGGATGCCGAGATTCATTGGCTGTGCCGATGAAATGCCGATCAGAAGCGGATGTGCGCCGACGCGTTCAGGTTCACGCGCGCTCCGCGCCAGTCGTCGATCAGGTACTTGGTGAAGGGCAGCCCGGTCTTCTCGAAGAAGCGCGGCCAGCCGATGCGCTCGACCCAGTCCGACAGCCGCTCCCACGAGCGCGCATCGGCCTTGTACGCAGCCAGGATCTGCTTGACGATCACCGACACCTCGGGCCAGCGCGGCGGATTGTTCGGTATCCCGGCCGCGACCATCTTCATGAACGTCGGCTTGGCACGGGCGTTGGAGTTCTTGCCTCCGACCCAGATCGCGAACTTGGAGTGCTCGGGATCGTTGATCTGCATCGGCGGGCAGGGCGGATAGCAGGCACCGCAGCAGATGCACTTCTTTTCGTCGACCTCGAGCGAGGGCTTGCCGTTGATGAGTGCCGGCCGGATCGCCGCCACCGGGCAGCGCGCGACGACGGCAGGGCGCTCGCACACGTTGGCGACGAGGTCGTGGTTGATGACCGGCGGCTTGGTGTGCTGGATGATGATCGCGATGTCGGCCTGGCCACCGCAGTTGATCTCGCAGCAGGACGTCGACAGATGGACGCGGTTGGGCATCTGCTCGCTGCGGAATTCGTCGATCAGCTCGTCCATCAGCGCCTTGACTGCACCCGAGGCGTCGGTGCCCGGGATGTCGCAGTGCAGCCAGCCCTGCGTGTGCGCGATCATCGACACCGAGTTGCCGGTGCCGCCGACCGGGAAGCCGTTCTTCTCGAGCTCGGCGATCAGCGGGGCGACCTTGTCGGCGTTCGACACCATGAACTCGATGTTCGAGCGGATCGTGAACCGGACGTGACTCTCGGCGAACCGGTCGGCGATGTCGCACAGCTTGCGGATCGTCCCGACGTCCATCTGACGCTGCGTCCCCGCACGCACCGACCACACCTCGTCGCCGGTGTGCGAGACGTGATGCAGCACGCCCGGACGCGGCCGGTCGTGGTACTTCCAGTTGCCGTAGTTCGCGGTGAACTTCGGGTGCAGGAACGGCCGGTTGTCCGGCACGCCGCTCTCGATCGCCCGGCGCATCTGCGCTTGTGCCATGCTCGTCTCCTCAGGCGACCTTCTTGGCGGCCTTCATCTTCGCGACTTCGTCGTCCCAGCCGTCCATCCGCACGTACGGATTCGTCCGCGGCGACGACACCATGTTCGCATCGATCGGGATCTCGAGCGCCTCGAGGAAGTTCACGATGCCGATGCGCTCGATCATCTCGCCGGTGCGCTCGTGCTCGAGCGCGTTCTCGGCGAAGAAGTCGATGATCTTCTGGCCGAGCTCGACCAGCTTCTCGCGATCCTCGTCGTTCTCGAGCTTCATGAACGGCACCACGACGGTGCCCATCAGGTCGCCGATCTTCAGCGTCCGCTTGCCGCCGACCAGGATGGTCGCACCCTTGTCCTTGCCCGGGGCGAGCGCGCCGGTCATCACGTTGATGCAGTGCATGCAGCGGACGCAGTCGCGGTTCTCGATCTCCAGCGCGTGCGTATCGTCGACGGCGACCGTCGACACCGAGGCGCCGGGCGCGAGGTCCTTGATCTCCTTCAACTGGATCGCCTTGGTCGGGCAGCGCGCAACGACGTCGTTCACGAGCTCGTTCATGCCGTGCTTGGCAAACCACTTCTTCGCGAGTGCCTCGTCGGTGCGGATGTTGTCGCGCCAGGTGCCGATGACGGCCATGTCGGCGCGCTGGATCGAGTTCATGCAGTCGTTCGGGCAGCCCGAGAACTTGAACTTGAACTTGTAGGGCAGCGAAGGCCGGTGAATGTCGTCGAGGAAGCTGTTGATGACCGTCCGGTGCGCGGTCGCCTCGTCGTAGCACGACTGCTCGCAGCGCGCGGCACCGACGCAGGACATCGAGGTGCGCACCGCAGGCCCGGCGCCGCCGAGGTCGAAGCCGAGCTCGTTCAGCTCGTCGAACGCCTTCTGGACGTTTTCGCTGGTCGCGCCCTGGAACATGATGTCGCCGGACTGGCCGTGGAAGGCGATCAGGCCGGAGCCGTGCCGCTCCCAGATGTCGCACAGCTGGCGCAGCACGTCGGTGTTGTAGTGCATGCCGGCCGGAGGCATCACACGCAGCGTGTGGAACTCGGCCGCATCCGGGAACACCGGCTTGCCGGCCTCGTCCTTCAGCTCGGTGAAGCGCGGGATGATGCCGCCCCCATAGCCGAAGACGCCGACCGTGCCGCCCTTCCAGTAGCCCTTGCGCGTCCGGTACGAGGTCTCGAGCTGGCCCAACAGGTCGACGACGTAGTTCTTGTCCTGTGCGAGCCGCTTGAGCCCACTGACG
>JAJXTF010000262.1 GCA_021784125.1 Pseudomonadota bacterium
GGCCGCCGGCAACACCCCGGTCATCCGCGGCGAGCCCCTGCGCAATCCGGACAAGGTCGGACGCAACGAACCCTGCCCCTGCGGCTCGGGAAAGAAGTACAAGCACTGCCACGGCGCGGCGCAGCGGCTGCACTGACCGCCGGCAGGCAGCTTGCCGGACCGCGGCGCCCCCCCGACCTGAATCCCAGCATGTCGAACTTCGGCGCCCCTGGAGGGGATGCCCACACCTGGGTGGAAACGCTGGCCAACGGCGCGCGCGTCGTCGTCATCCGCCTGCCGCAGCTGGCGACCGCAGCGGTCAGCGTGTTCGTGCGCAGCGGCAGCCAGCACGAGAGCGCAGGCCTGAACGGCATCGGCCACGTCATCGAGCACATGGCCTTCAAGGGCACGCATTCACGCAGCTGCCAGGAGATAAACCTCGACGCCGAGCGCCTCGGCGCCGAGGTCAATGCCCACACCGACCGCGACCACACCGCCTTCCACATGCGCGGCTTGGCGCAAGACGCCGAGGCCTTCGTCCGCAAGCTGGGCGACATCGTGCGCGAGAGCAGCTTTCCGCGCGCCGAGCTCGAGCGCGAGCGCAGCGTCATCCTCCACGAGTACACCGACGACGAGGACGACGCGATGGCGACGGCGTTCAAGCAGTTCGACCGCGCGTGCTTCGGCGCGCATCCTGCCGCCCGCCCGGTGATCGGCACGCGGGCCAACATCCGCAGGTTCACCCGCAGCGAGCTCGTAGCCTGGGTGCGGCAGCAGTACACCGCCGCGAACACCATCGTCGGCGTCGCCGGCAACGTGGATCCGCACCGCATCGTCGCGGCGGCGCGGGCGGCGTTCGGCACCATGCCGTCGGGCAGCGAGAACCGCGTGACGGCAGCCGCCTGGCGCGGTGGGACCCGCGTGCGCCCGCTGCCGGGGTCGAGCATGGTGCACGTCGTCCTCGGTTTCCCGGCACCGCCGCTGCCGGCGGCGCACCAGCCCTACGTCGTGGCCGCAGCGCTGCTTGGCGAAGGCATGAGCTCGCCGCTGCTCGACCAGTTGCGCGAGCGGCGGGGACTGGTCTACCACGCCGACTGCTGGACCGACGTGCGCGACGCCTGCGGCCAGTTCGTGATCGAGGCGTCGACCGCACCCGGGCACCTGCGCGAGTACGTCAGCGCGGTCTCCCGGCTGCTGCACCAGCACGTCGGGGCGACCGACCGCGTCGGTCTCCAGCGCGCCCGCAATCAGGCGGGCGTGCGCATCCTGTCCGCGCAGGAAGAACCGTCACGGCGGCTGGAGCTCGCCGCGCTCGACCTCTACGCGCTGGGTCGCGTGCGCTCGCGCGAGGAGTTGCTCGCCGGCATCGCCGCAGTCACGCCGGGGCAGGTGCGCGCCGCATTCGCGCAGATGCTGGATACGCGCCCCGCGATCGGAATCGCAGGCAGGATCCCGAGGGGCGAGGCCGAGCGCCTCACCCGGCAGGTCTGATCCCCGGCGGCGCGGCCGCCGGATTGTCGGCTGCGGGACGGCAGCGCGATACGCTTGCGGAAGCGGAGGCTCATGACGTGTCTTTCGCTGCCGACTTCCGCGGCCGCCCGCCCTTTCGGCCATTCTCGCGAGCCGCACGCTGCTTCGCTGCGCTCGTCGCCTTCCCGCCTTGGCGCGCGAGCGCCGACATCCATGCGCGCGATCCGAAGCATCCGGCGATCAGGTCCGGCACCGCCAGATCGAGGTCGAGCGAAGGCCAATGCAGACCGTAGCCACCGCCATCGACGCGCACGGTTCGGATCACCGACGCCGGCACCCCCGCCAAGCCTTCGAGCTTCGCGACCGGAATGCTCACGCCCACGCCGGAAACGAGCTCGATCTGCAGGCGCTTGTTGCGCGCGTCGTAGCCAGCGGTGACGGCGAGTTCGCCTCGTGCGCGGCGCAACTTGCCTTCCGCCGTGGCCGAATGAAGGCGCGCATCGACCGCGTTGGCGGGCCTGTCTTCGGGCCGGACGTCAGCCTGGACATTCGTCACCATGATATTTCCTCCAACCAGCAAGGCACTCTGCGTACCGATCGATGATCGCCTGCGCGATGCGTCGAAGTTCCCGTCGCGAGACACCTTCCTGTTCCATGAGGCGGACCCCATCCGGTCCGCGGCCGAGTTCGAATCGCGCATGGCCTTCGCCAACGGCGTGCACATGCGCTGGCCGGTGATCGTTGGGATACACGACGATCCGATAGCTTCCAACGTGGAAGAGTGTTGCCATTGTATCCCAACGTTTGGGTTATTTCAATATGCGTTCGGGAGACGCAGCCTGCGCGAGCCGCCGGAACACCGCCACGGCATGGAGCGCGCGCACGGCGACTGCGAGCTACCTCCCGCAGTCGGTCGCCGGCTCGACCTGCGCGTCGTCGCCAGGTGGCCAGTTCACCCGCGTCGCGCCGGCGGCCGCCATGTGCGCGCCAAGGGTCGTCGCGTCCTGCTGCGCCTGGATTTCACGCTCCGGCGGTACCTGCTCTTCGAGCTTCGCGATCAGCCGCTGCATCGTCTGCTGGCGATCCGCGTCGAGGAGAGGGAGAACCGCATTGGCGTAGACCAGTGCCACGTAGGGATCGGTGCGGAACACGCCCTTGCCTTCGCCCGACAGGCCGAAGCCGAGGCCGAAGGCGCCGACGTAGGCGGCACCGACGTCGCCGGCGACGACAGCACGGGTGATGAACTCCTGGGCGTGATCGCGATACAGCGACCACCCTTCCGCCTCCGAGGCGGGATTGTCGCGATCGAGCCCGGGTTCGATCGCGAACTGCGCCATCGCGGTGACGTTGCCGGCGGCCGCGGCCTGGTACAGATAGCGCCAGGCGTTGTTGCGGATGTCGTTGCGATCCACGCCGGCACAGAATCGTTCGTCGACGCGGCGGCGCTCGTCGAGGGACGGCAGGACATGCGTCTGATCCGGCTGTTCGCTCGCCCGCTTCTGGTATTCGTACATCTGCCCGCAATGCCGCATCTCGAGCCCGACGCGGCACGCCGCCTGCGGGTCGCCGCGGTCGGCGGCCTGGCGCAGGTCGGCCAGCACTTCCTTCAGTGGCGTGCCGCGAGGCGGCTGTACGACCGTGGCGGAGGCCGGGGCGGTCGGCGTCGACGGCCGGACCGGGCGCGCGATCGTGTCCCGTGGGACAACCCTCCCTTTCGATACCTCTGCGTCGTGGAACGTCCCGGATGCGGTTTGCGCGACCTCGTCGCGTGCCGTTGCCTGCGTCGAACGCAGCGTTGAATCTGCGTGGTCCGAACGCCAACGCCACGCGATGGCGATCGCCGCGACGCCAATCATGACGATCAGGATCGATTTCCTCATCGTGCGGGGGAGTGCCGGGAATGGCGGCATTCAATCCGAATTCGCCCCACCATTCAAGAGCGTCAGCGGCGCCGATTGACCCGCGACGAGCGCGCCCGACTTGATCCGGTAGGCGACGAAAGGCAGCGAGCCCGACCCTGCCGTTCGGCCCGTCAGTTCAGTGGCTCCGTTGCCGGCGCAACGGTGGGCAGGGATCCGTTTCCGATGCATCGGCGCGAGACCGCTTCGCCGCCAACCCCTTGAGCAGGTCAAGGGCCTCGTCCTTGTCGGCGTCGGCCAGGACGATGCCGTAAAAGCCGCGCATGTCCAGCAATTCTTCGAGCACATCCGGGTCTTCGTTCCGGTTGCCGAACTTTTCGCCCCACAGCAGCCACGCATACATCATGGGCTTGCTTTCCTCGACGCCGAGACCACGGTCATACATCTTGGCCAGGCATAGAGCGGCCAGCATTCTGCCGCCCAAGGCCTCCTGTTCGAGCTCCCCTCGGTAGCTTCCGAGTCGAACAGAGGACTGTTCGTCTCCCGCCAGGGCCGCGATGACGTGGTATTCGGCGGCGTTGCAGATCAGCCGCTCCACGCCGCCGCCAAGCTGGTACAGCGTCCCGAGCTGGGCGATGGAGGCGATATGGCCCTGATTCGCTGCCTTGCGCAGCCATGCGGCGGCTTCCCGCAAGTCTTCGCGGGTTTGCTCGCCGTTGATCAGGATCATCG
>JAJXTF010000263.1 GCA_021784125.1 Pseudomonadota bacterium
CGCGCGGTCGCCGCGATGTCCTCGGCCGTGTCATTGCTGCAGGCGGCCCCGTCTACGACCCTCTCCGACGCCATGACGACAACCCGGAATGGATGTCGCCTATGGAGTTCCATCAGCGCCCAGCGCTGCTCGGTGAGCGAGTTCAGAAGGGGGAGTGCACCACGCGCCTTGCGGCGATCGTAGGCCAAGAACGCCGCCTCAAGCACCGGAATCTCCGGCATGTCGAAGCACAACGGTACCTCAACGACTTCCTGGATCGAACGGACGAGCTTGGTCACGAACGGCAAGTCACGCGGCCCGCGCGTGCCGACATGAATATCAAGATATGACGCGCCGGCCTGCACCTGGCGCACGGCCAGCTTCTGGAGCCCCGCGAAATCGTCCGCGTCGAGCATCGCACGCGTACTCGCGTACCCGGGACTGATCCGCTCGCCAATGATCTGGATTGGGAATCGGCTGGCACAGGTCACGTGTTACTCCTTGGTAAAATGGCCGTCGAGAGAATACCGGGTCGGGATGGAACCCGGCCTGGAACGCGCCGGTGAGGCTCAACTCGTTATGTTTAGCCCGACGCACGATGTCACGCGCCGGACGGCGCTTCCGTCGGGCGGCGAGCATTCGTTGCATGCCGGCATCCGCCGCATTTTATACCTGCGCGAGCCGCTCGGGTGCGAGATCGAGCACAAAGCCGATCGCCGTTGCGCCGCGAACGTCGATGTACACACCGGCCGCGGCCGAGACGACGAAGGTTTCGACATCGCCCGCCTCCAAGGCGGCGAACTCGAGCGGCATCTCCTTTCCCGTCGGGACCGCCCACTTTGCGAGCGGCACCGAACACTTGTCGTTGTAGATCCTGCCGATGCCCGGTGCGAGCAACGCCTCGCGCTGCGGGTCGGCGCCGCGCAAGGCGCGGAATACAGCCGGTTAAGCGTCCGAGGGATATCGCACAGTGGGTGACGGACCCCTAGGGTCGCCAGCTACTCGAATTTCAGTCCCGCCTTCCGATTGCCTGGAACCTTGTCGAGAATCGACGAGGCGTGCTTGTCCGTGTGGATCGCATCCTCCTTTGCGAGATGCGAGAACATCTGGATTCCGAAGCCGCCATCGAGGTTGTCGAGAATCCGTTTCTTCCACGGCCGGCGAATGATCTGCGTCGTCAGCCGACGGGTAGTCCTCGACTGCTGCATGATCTCGTCGGCGAGCTCCCACGCCCGCGGGAGCAGCCGATCGCGCGGCAGCACTTCGTTGACCATCCCGAGCTCGAATGCCTTTCGGGCGTCGATCAGCTGCCCGGTCAGCAGCGCGTATGCGGCGCGCTTCGTTCCAAGCAACTCCTGGAAGCAGCTGTGGATTCCGTCCCCGGGTACCGCGCCGAGCGGGAAGTGCAGATCGAAGATGACCGCGTCGTCACTGCAGATCGTGAGGTCGCACATCAGGCAGATCTCGGAATGGAAGCCCGGCCCGTTCAGGACACCGATTGTCGGGATCTCCACCTCGTTGATCAGCGAGCTGACGTTGTTTCGGCCGTCCTTGTAAGCGTACTCGTACGCCCAGTAGGCGAGGTCCTCGTGCTCCAGCTTGAAGCCTTGCGGGTCTACGTTCATCATGAAGTTGCCGCCCGTCCCCGTGAAGATCAGTATCTCGTTCTTCGGATCCGAGCCAATGGTCCGGAACAGCTGGCCGACTGAGCGATGGTTCTCGACGCTGAGCTGTACCGGTCCGCCCATGGTGTGCGCCTCGGCGAGAATTGCGCCGTTCTCGCGGCGCGTCAGCCGGTAGTTGTCCTTGAACGTTTCGCGATAGTCTTCGAACTCCGGCGTCGGGATGAACTCTTGCAGTGACATGACTTAGACTCCTGCCTGGCTGGCCTCGAGGTTTATGGAGCGGGGCGACGTCCGACGCAGGGCCGCGCGCCTGGGCCGGGGATATTGATCGCCGTACAATCAAAAGGGCGCGGACCCGCTCTGGCGGCCGCGGGATGTAGTTTCCGGAGAGTACCTGCAGCATGCCGAAGCCCAAGAAGCCGCCACTGAGGAAGACGACCGCGGGACCCGGTGGCCGGCTCAATCACCGCACGGTCGTCGGCCGGCGCCGGCGCGCGCGGACCGAGGCGAGGATTATCGAAGCCGCGCTGCACGTCTTCGCCGAGAAGGGACTCCGGGGCGCCGTCATCGACGACTTCATCAAGGCCGCCGGCATCGCGCGCGGGACGTTCTACAACTACTTCCCCAGCATCGGCGAACTTTTGCTCGCGACGCGGAAGTGGCTTAACGATGATCTGGTGCAGTCGATCGAGGATTCGATCTCCGACATCGACGACCCGATCACGCGCTTCGGCGTGGGCATACGGCTGTGGATGAGACGCGCGGCGTCGGACCGTGCATGGTGCGGTTTCGTCTCGCAGTTGAGGCTGTTCGGCACGCCCGCGCTCGAGAAGCCGCTGCGCGACATCAAGCGGGCGCTGCGCGCGCGACAGATCGACGTTCCCAGCATGGACGCGGCGATGGATCTCGTGCAGGGCGCGAAGACGTACGCGATGTACCGGATGCTCACCGAGCCGCGGGGCGCCGATCACGGCAACAACATCGCGATACTCATACTCCAGGGACTCGGAGTGAACCGCAAAACGATCGCGGAGATCATGCGCCGGCCGCTCCCGGAGTTCCGGCGGCAGCCGATGACGATCCGTTGATGTCCTCGTAACTCGCCAGTCCGCGTCTGGTTCCCGCGGATCATTGCGGCGAGCGGCGGCTTTCCGATTCGCGTAGCCACGTATCTGATTCCCCGCCGCGGCGTCCTCGGACGTCGTGGCCTCACGAACGGTCATCCGGGAGTCCATGTCGGTTCCGGATGACTCAGATATGGATCGGCCGGTCGACGAGGCCGCGTGCCGCCTCGCTGACCGCTTCCGAGAGCGTCGGGTGCGCGTGGATCGTCGCGGCGACGTCGTCGACGAGCAGCTCCGCGTGCCGCGCGAGCAGGAGCTCCTGGACGAGCTCAGTCGCCTCGGCGCCCACGATGTGCGCGCCGAGCAGCTCGCCGGTATCCGGCGCCGCGAGGATCTTGACGAAGCCGGTCGGCCGTCCGATCGCGAGGCTCTTTCCGGCCGCCCGGTACGGAAACACCGACTTTCGGTAGGGGATGCCGCGCGCGACGGCCTCCTGCTCCCTGAGCCCGAAGCCAGCCACCTGGGGCTCGGTGTAAACGGCGGACGGGACGAGGCTCGGGTCTATCGACCGCTCGTGCGACGGGGCGCCGGCAATGCGGTCGACGGCGATCTCCGCCTCACGGAAGGCGACGTGAGCGAGGGCGGCGGAGCGGGTAATATCGCCGACCGCATAGATACCTTTGATGCTCGTCTCCCCGTAATCGCCTGTCACGACGTGGCCTGTGCGTTCGAGCGCCACGCCGAGCTCCTCAAGCCCGAGTTCGGCGGTGTTCGGCACGCGGCCGAACGCTGCGAGCACCCGCTGTGCGACGATGGTCTCGCCCGGCGCGCTGTCGCTCGTGAGCGCTACCTCGACGCGATCCGGCCGCCGCGCGAGTCTGGCCGCACGCATGCCAGTGCGAACGTCGATTCCGGAGCGGCGCATCGCATCGGCGAGCTGCGCCGCGGCTTCGCGATCTTCGCTCGGCAGGATCTGCGCGGCCATCTCGACCAGCGTTACCTTGACGCCGAAGGCGTTAAGTGCGTAGGCAAACTCGCAGCCGATGGCCCCGGCGCCGAGGATCAGCAGCGACTCCGGCAGGGACGACAACGCAAGCACGCCGGAGGACGAAAGCACCTGGCGTTCGTCGAACTCGAAGCCCGGAACCTCCATGGGCCGCGACCCAGTGGCGACGATGATGTTCGCGGCTGCCACCGAGGCTGCGGGGCGCGCCTCCCCGCTCAGCGCGACGCGACCCACGGCGGCGATCGTTCCGCGCGCGCGGATGAGGTCCACCTTGTTCCTGCGCAGCAGGCCCGTGACTCCGGTCGCGAGCGCAGTGGCAGCCACACGCGTCTTCGCGTGCACGTCCGCGTATCGCAGTCCCGAG
>JAJXTF010000264.1 GCA_021784125.1 Pseudomonadota bacterium
GAAACACGGACACTCTTTCCGGCTCCTACCCCATTGGAAGAGGCTGTTGCTGGAGGCCTGCTGCCGCGAAGCAGCATAATCGGCAATGCCGAGTTTTCTGGCATGACGGACTATCAGTAGGCGGATCACCAAAGGAGGCAACGTGCAGTTCTATCTGAACGGTTACGAACCAGGCGACCCGGACATACATCCCGAAGCGCCCAGCGCCAGGAACCGGCCGCCGGAGCTGCCGGACGCGGTTGACGTGCTGGTCGTGGGTAGCGGTCCGGCTGGCACGGTGCTCGCGGCGCAACTGTCGACGTCCCCGGCGATCAACACCCGCCTCATCGAGCGGCGCCGTGGCCCGCTCGAGCTGGGCCAGGCGGACGGTGTCGCGTGTCGGACGGTCGAGATGTTCGAAGCTTTCGGAATGGGCGCGAAGCTCGTCCGTGAAGCGCATTGGGTGAACGAGACCGTCTTCTGGCGTCCCTCTCGGCAGGACCGCTCGAGGATCGTGCGCACCGGTCGCGTTCAGGACGTCGAGGATGGCTTGTCGGAGTTCCCGCACGTAATCGTGAATCAGGCGCGCATGCAGGAGTACCTGCTCGAATACATGCGCAAGTCGCCGACACGGCTCGAGCCCGATTACGGCATCGAGTTCGTCAACCTCGAAGTTGAACCGGACGGTGATCATCCGGTCGTGGTCACCGTGCGCAACGTCGACAACGGCGCGGAGCGCCTTGTTCGCGCGAAATACGCTGTCGGCTGCGACGGAGCTCGCAGTCTGGTGCGTCAGGCGATCGGCGCCGAGCTCCGCGGTGACTCTGCGAATCATGCCTGGGGCGTCATGGACATGCTGGCGATCACGGACTTTCCAGACATCCGCCTGAAGGCCGCCATCCAGTCCGCGGATCACGGCAACATTCTTCTCATTCCACGCGAAGGCGGTTACCTCGTACGCTTGTACGTCGAGTTGGGCGACGTCGACGCAAGCAATCGCGATGCGGTGCGTCAGACCAGCGCGTCGCAAGTCATCGCGATTGCGCAGCGCGTGCTCCGTCCGTATACGCTCGACGTGCGAGACGTCGTCTGGTTCTCGGTATACGAAGTGGGCCAGCGTCTTGCCGACAGGTTCGACGACGTTCCTGCCGGTGGCGTGGCATCTCGTGAGCCGCGAGTGTTCATTGCGGGGGATGCGTGCCATACGCACAGCGCAAAGGCGGGGCAGGGCATGAACGTTTCAATGCAGGACGCATTCAACCTCGGTTGGAAACTGATTTCGGTTCTCGAGGCGCGTGCCAAGCCTGAGTTGCTTCGTACCTACTCTGTCGAGCGCCGGGAGATAGCCCAGGTCCTCATAGATTTCGACCGGGAGTGGTCCAAGATCATGGCTTCGCCGCCGAAGGATCCGCAGCGCCCCGAACTCGGAGGGGTTGATCCGGCGGAGCTTCAGGCGTACTTCGTCAAGTCGTTGCGATATACCGCCGGCGTCGCGACGTGTTATCCCCCTGCGACGTTTCTCACTTCGCAGGCGACGCATCAGCATCTGGCTGAAGGCTTCTTGATCGGCATGCGCTTTCATTCTGCGCCGGTCGTGCGTGTGGCGGACGCCAAGCCGATGCAGCTCGGCCATGTCGCCCGTGCCGACGGCGCGTGGCGCGTTTACGCCTTTGCCGACACGAGCGGACTGCGAATCCGGAAACTTGCCGAGTTTCTGGCGGACTCCGCGGCTTCCCCGATCGTTCGGTTCACCCCGACGGGGGCCGACATCGACAGCGTGATCGACGTTCGCGTGGTGTTTCAGCAAGGGCATCGCGAACTCGAGGTCGACGAATTGCCGGCGATCCTGCTCCCGCGCAAGGGGCGGTTCGGGCTCATCGACTACGAAAAGGCCTACGCTCCGGACCTCAAGAGCGGCCTCGACATCTTCGATCTGCGCGGCATCGACCGTGAGCACGGCGCAATTGTCGTCGTTCGTCCCGACCAGTACGTCGCCAGCGTACTGCCATTGGACGCGCATGGCGATCTCACCGCCGTCTTCGAACGCTTCATGATGGATGGCCGCCCGTCGCTGGGCACCGGCTCGCATCCGGCGAAACGCGCCCCCTAGGGTAGCTTACTCAATGATCACAGCATGATCGACAGATTAGCGCACCCGCTCGCTTGCGGCGCGGTCTGCGAAGGCTGCCATCGCTCGCGTCGAGCGCGGACGGCCTCGCGCAGGCGACTTTCCGGCAGGCAATGTCCATCCACTACAATGGGCCATGCCCGTCATCGGCCGCAGCACGGCTTGAGTACATGTCCGCCAACGGTCTGATCCTCTACGTCCACGGCGCCCGCGATCCGCGCTGGGCGGAGCCTTTCACGCGACTTCGCGACCGCATAGCCGAGCGCAGTCCAGCGCTGCCTGTGGCCGTCGCCTTCCTCGAGCACATGTCGCCCGACCTCGCGCAAGCGGCCATGGATGTCGCCGCGCGTGGCGCCGACCGGATCCGCGTCGTGCCGATGTTCTTCGGTCGCGGCGGCCATCTGCGCGAGGACCTGCCGCGCCAGATCGAGGCAGCGCGTACCCGGCTGCCGGGCATCGTCCTCGAGTTGACCGAGGCCGCCGGCGAGAGCGATGCCGTGCAGGAAGCGCTCGCCGCCTTCGCGCTGGACGGGCTTCAGGACCGCAGCGGATAGCCCGCCGACACCGCGAGGATCAAGCGTGGCGGCGAGCATGCGCGGAAGCTTGGGCCAGACTTCGTCATGGAAGCGAACACAACCGAGGCACAGCGGCAATGAGCGACGCGCTTACGTATCTGGTCAAGGCACGCCCGGAGGCGATGAAGGCCTACTTCCACTTCCTGAAGGACGCGGGAAAGCGCCTCGACCCCAAGACGCGGAACCTGATCTCCGTGATCACCAAGGTGCACGCACAGACCGAGAACGGCCTGCGCCAGTACCTGACCCGGGCGCTGCGCGAAGGGGCCACCGCCGACGAGATCCTCGACGCCCTGCTGATGGCCTTCCCGGCGCTGGGCCTCGCGAAGATCGTCTGGGCGATCGACGTGATCCTCGGCATGGACCTGCCCGAGTTCCGGCTCGATCGCACCGACGCGGTGGCGAGGTGGCACGACGTTGCTCCCCTTACCGAGGTGCGGGAGGGCGAGACGACCTACTTCGATTGCGACGGCCGCAACCTCTTCGTCTTCAGGCGCGGCGCGACGCTGAAGGTGTACGACAGCCGCTGCCCCCACCAGGTCACCAACATCCCGCATCTCGCGCTCCAAGGCAACACGCTGACTTGCCCGAAGCACGAATGGGCCTTCGACATCGAAACGGGACGCTGCATCGCCAAGGGCGACCGTCCGCTCACCGAGTTCGAGCACAGGGTCGAACAGGAGCGGCTGCTCGTGTACTGGTGAGGGCGCCGCGGCAGCGGTGGGGCGCTCCGCGATCCCGCTCAGGCGGGCACGCGTTTCGGAGGAGGTGACTGCGGCGCCGGCGCGTCCGGCGTGAACCAGTTGAGCCTTTCGCGCAGCCGCACCACGTCCCCGACGATGGTGAGCGTCGGGCCGTGCAGCCTGGCGCGGGCCGCGAGCCCGGGCAGGGTCTCCAGCGTTCCGGTGACCACGCGCTGGGTGTTCGAGGTTCCTTCCTCGACCACGGCGGCGGGCGTTCCGGGTGCGAGCCCGTGCGCGACCAGCTGGCGGCAGAGCACCGGCAGGCCCGTCAGCCCCATGTAGACGACGATCGTCTGGCGCGGCCTTGCGAGCGCCGGCCAGTCGAGGTCCATGCTGCCGTCCTTCAGATGGCCGGTCACGAACACGCAGGACTGCGCGCAGTCGCGATGCGTGAGCGGAATGCCGGCATAGGCCGCCACGCCCAGCGCGGCGGTGATTCCCGGAACGACCTCGAAAGGAATGCCGTTCGCCGACAGCGAATCGATCTCCTCGCCGCCCCGGCCGAAGATGAACGGGTCGCCGCCCTTGAGGCGCAGCACGCGCTTGCCGGTGCGCGCGAGCTGTACCAGGAGGTCATTGATCTCCTCCTGGCGCA
>JAJXTF010000265.1 GCA_021784125.1 Pseudomonadota bacterium
CGACGAGGTGGACGTCGCCCTCGGGGGCACGGGTCCCGACCCGGCGAACACCGCATTCTCGCCATCGGGGCTGGTTCCCTGTCTGCACGACGGCGACATCGTCGTCTGGGATTCGCTCGCCATCGCCGAGTACCTTGCGGAGCGCCACCCGGGCATGTGGCCGGCGGATGCCGCGGCCCGGGCCCGGGCACGCTCGATTGCCGCCGAGATGCACTCCGGTTTCCCGACGCTGCGCAGCGAGATGGCAATGTGCATACGCGAGCGCGTCGACGTACGCCCCTGGTCGGCGTCGCTCGCCGCCGAGATCGCGCGCATCGCGGGCCTGTTCGACGAGACGCGGCGGCGCTTCGGTGCCGGTGGCGCGTGGCTTTGCGGCGCGTTCTCGATCGCCGATTGCTTCTATGCGCCGGTCGCGTTCCGCTTCCGGACCTATGCCGTCACCCTGCCCGCTGCCGCCGGCAGCTACGTCGAGGCGCTGCTCGCGCACCCGTGGCTGCGCGAGTGGGAAGCCGCGGCGCTCGCCGAGACCGCGGTGCTCGAGGCCGACGAGCCGCGGGTCCTCTATCGCGACAAGCTCGCGCGCGGCGGAGCGCGGGCATGACCGGGTCGGCGATCGCCGATTTGCAGCAGCGCGTCCGCGCCGCGGCGGACGAGCGGCGTCCGCTGCGCATCCGCGGCGGGGGAACGAAGGATTTCTACGGGCAGGCGCTCGCGGGCGAGCTGCTCGACACGCGCGCGCTGTCGGGCATCGTCGCCTACGAGCCGACCGAGCTGGTGGTGACCGCGCG
The DNA here is from genome assembly GCA_021784125.1 of Pseudomonadota bacterium. Lineage (GTDB taxonomy): Bacteria > Pseudomonadota > Gammaproteobacteria > Burkholderiales > Casimicrobiaceae > VBCG01. The sequence continues at coordinate 789 of JAJXTF010000265.1, forward strand.
GGCCGGAACGCCGCTGGCCGAAATCGAGGATGCCCTCGCTGCGCGGGGCCAGATGCTCGCTTTCGAGCCGCCGCGCCACGCTGCGGGCGCGACGCTGGGCGGCGTCGTCGCTGCGGGCTTCTCCGGGCCGCGGCGGGCGTGGGCTGGCTCGGCGCGCGATTTCGTGCTGGGCCTGCGGATCATCGACGGCAGCGGCGAGGCGCTGGCGTTCGGCGGGCAGGTCATCAAGAACGTCGCCGGCTTCGACGTCTCGCGCCTGATGTGCGGTGCGCTGGGCACGCTGGGGGTGCTGACCGAGGTGTCGCTGAAGTGTGTGCCGCGGCCGAAGCTCGAGGCGACGCGGGTGATCGAATGCGATGCCGCCGATGCGATCCGCAGGGTCAACGAATGGGGGGGCAAGCCGCTGCCCGTCTCGGCAACCTGTCACCATGCCGGCCGCCTGTGGGTGCGCCTGTCGGGTGCCGCGGCCGCGGTGCAGAGTGCCGGCAGCACGATCGGCGGGGCCGCCGTCGACGGCCCGTTGCCGTGGGCCGGGCTGCGCGACCAGACGCACGAATTCTTCGCGCGCGCGAGCGATGGCGGGGCGACGCTGTGGCGGCTGTCCGTGTCCTCGACCGCGCCCTGGAAGGATTTCGGAGGCGACATGCTCGTCGAATGGGGCGGGGCGCTGCGCTGGCTGGTCACGCGCGCGCCGGTCGATGCGGAGGCGTTGCGCGCTTGGGCGGCTGCGAACGGCGGGCACGCAACGCTGTACCGCGGCCCCGACAAGGCGCCGGGCGCATTCCATCCACTGCCACCGGCGATGCTGGGCATCCACCAGCGGCTGAAGGCGGTGTTCGATCCGCAGGGGATCCTCAACCGCGGCCGCCTCTACGCCGGGCTCTGATGGAGACGAAACTCAGCCCGCAGTACGCGGACACGCCCGAGGGACGCGAAGCCGAGTCGATTCTGCGCGCCTGCGTGCACTGCGGCTTCTGCACGGCGACCTGTCCCACCTACCAGCTTCTGGGCGACGAGCTCGACGGCCCGCGCGGGCGCATCTACCTGATCAAGCAGGTGCTGGAGGGCGTGGCGCCGTCGGCGAAGACCCAGCTGCACCTCGACCGCTGCCTGACCTGCCGCAGCTGCGAGACGACCTGCCCGTCGGGCGTGCGCTACGGCCGGCTGGTCGACATCGGCCGCAAGATCGTCGACGATCGTGTCGGCCGCACGCCCATCGCCGATGCGAGGCGCAGCGCGCTGCGTCGCGGACTGCTGTCGAAACCGCTGTTCGGCGCGGCACTCGCGCTCGGGCGCTTCGCGAAACCCCTGCTGCCCGCCCGGCTGGCCGCCGCGATTCCCGGCGCCCAGGCAGCGGGGCGGTGGCCTGCAGCGCGGCATGCGCGGCGCATGCTGATCCCGCTGGGCTGCGTGCAGCCCGCGCTCGCGCCCAACATCGACGCGGCGACGGCGCGCGTGCTCGACCGCGCCGGAATTTCGGCGCTCGCGATCGCCGGCGGCGGATGCTGCGGCGCCCTGTCGTATCACCTGTCCGAGCACGACCAGGCGCGCGAGCTCGCGCGACGGAACATCGATGCCTGGTGGCCGCTGGTCGAGCAGGGGATCGAGGCGATCGTCGTCACCGCGAGCGGCTGTGGCGTCATGGTCCGCGACTACGGGCACCTGCTGGCGCAGGACCCCGCGTATGCGCAGAAGGCGGAGCGGGTGGCAGCGCTGGCGCGCGATCCGGTCGAGGTCGTCGCCGCCGCATGGGCGACGCTGCTGCCGCAGATCGCGGGCTCCGCGGCTGGGCAGAGGCTTGCGTTCCATCCGCCCTGCACGCTGCAGCACGGCATGAAGATCCGCGGCGAGGTCGAGCGCCTGCTGCAGGCGGCCGGCTATGCGCTGCTGCCCGTCGCCGACACCCACCTGTGCTGCGGATCGGCGGGAACCTATTCGATCCTGCAGCCCGAGCTTTCGCGCCGGCTCAAGGCAAACAAGCTGCGCGCACTGGAGGCCAACGGCCCCGAGCTCGTGGCCACCGCCAACATCGGCTGCATGACGCAGCTGCAATCCGGCACTGCGCTCGCAGTGCGGCACTGGATCGAGCTGATCGACCAGAAGAGCGCCCCGGGGCCCGGTGCCCCAGCGAAGCGCAGCGCATGACGCCGCGATGACGACGGCGCTCGCCCCCGGGTTTCGGAAAGCGTACCCGCATTTCGTCGCGATACCGACGCGGTGGATGGACAACGACACCTATGGCCACGTCAACAACGTCGTCTACTACGCGTATTTCGACACCGCAGTGAACGCCCACCTGATCGCCGCCGGACATCTGGACATCCGCGCGGGGGCTGCGATCGGGATCGTCGTGGAAACCGCGTGCCGCTTCCACAAGGCGCTGAGCTTCCCCGACACCGTCGATGCGGGCCTGCGGATCGTGCGTCTCGGCAATTCGTCGGTGACCTACGAGATTGCGCTGTTCCGCGCCGGCGACGACGATGCCGCGGCGACGGGGCGTTTCGTCCACGTCTGGGTCGATCGTGCGACGCGGCGGCCGGTCCCGGTGCCCGATGCGATCCGCAGCGCACTCGTCCCGCTGTGCGCAGCGCCGGAGCCTTCGCGTTGAACCCCGCCGTCGCCGCCGCTGCGGTCGCCTCGGACCGCATCGAGTGCATGCCGATGACCGCCGCGACACGTGGGGCGGCGCAGCGCCTGCTCGCGAGCTTCCTCGGCGGGGACGCGCACTACCTCGCGTCGGCCGCGAACTACGGCGATGGCGGTCTGCCTGCGCTCCTGCGCGCGCTCGACCTGTTCGTCGCCCGCCCCGAGATCGGTTTCGTCTGGCTCGCGCGCGACGCCGGGAGCGACATCGTCGGCGCCTGCGTCGCCTGCTATGCGATCTCGACCTCGCGCGGCTCGATCGTCGTGAAGCTCGACGACGTCACCATCGATCCGCGCTGGCAGGGCAGGGGCGTGGGCAGCCTGATGCTCACCGCGCTGGCCGACCACCTGCGCGCCAGGGGCATCACCCGCATCGACACCGCCTGCCATCGCGCCAACGCGGGTGCGTGGCGCTTCTACGAGCGCCTGGGTTTCCGGCCGCTGGACGAGGAGCGCATATCGCTGCTCGTCTGAGGTCACCGCCCGTCTAGAATCAGTCACCAGCCCGTGGCGCACCCGCGTTGCGCCAGGTCCCACTCCGAGGACAAATCGATG
>JAJXTF010000035.1 GCA_021784125.1 Pseudomonadota bacterium
GAACGGCACCGCGAGCACGACCGCCGAAACCGCTGTGATCAGTCCGCCCCACAACGCCGCCAGCAGCGTCCAGCCGAGCGCCTGGGCCGGCCTGCCCTGGCGCGCCATCGGGTAGCCGTCCCACAGCAGCGGGACGTCCAGCGGTTCGCCGGGAATGCGGAACAGGATCGAAGTGAAGGCGCCGCCGTAGGTCCCGGACAGGTACATCGCCGTCAGCAGGATGATCGAAGGCGTCACCCCCATGCCGTAGGTGAACGGCAGTGCGAGCACCACGCCCATCACCAGCGTGAGGCCCGGCAGGACCGCGACCAGCATTCCGACGACGAGTCCGACGAACAGCGATACCGCGTTCGCCGGCGCGGCCAGCTGGAGAAATCCCATGCCGAGCTGATGCATCACATCGAACATGAGGCGGGCTTCCTCAGCGAATGCCGAGCGCGGCGAGGATGAGGATCGAGAGCTGCTTGAACGGCCCCACCCCCAGCGGCAGCGACACGTAGACGATCTTCATGAACACGAACACGAACGCGAGGCTGCCGAGCAGGCTCGTCGCGGCGATGACGCGGTAGCGCCGGTACCGTCCGACCAGCATGAACAGCGCGAGATAGAGCGCAGTCGCGAGGAAGAAGCCCAGCGCGCCCATGCCCAGCACGTAGAGGCCCGTCAGCGCGATGCCTCCGACGAGCAGGTGCGTGTGGCGCGTGCCTTCCTCGCGGCCGTCCGCGCCGGGATCCTGCGGGTGCGCCGGCGCGGCCGCCGCGCCGGCGAAGAACACGCGGCGCAGCAGCTCCCAGGCGCAAACGCCCATCAACAGGACGAGTATCGCCCGCGGCCAGACGTCGGGGCCGAGCTCGCCGGGCCTCGCCGCATACTGGAAATGCCCGGCGCCGCGGTAGAGGTACGCGGCGCCGAGCAACAGCGCAGCGTAGGGCAGGCAGCCCTTCAGTTTCTCCATCATGGCGAAGCGCGCCCGTCAGGGCTTCTTCGCCGCCGCCTGCGCCGCCTTCATGTCGACGAGCTGGGCCTGGAGGAAAGCTTCCGCCTTGTCGGCCGGAATGAAGCTGTCCTTGGCCGCGTACTGCTCCTCGAGGAACTTCCGGTACTCGGGCTCGGCTGCAATCTTGGCCATCGTATCGCTCAGCAGCTTGACGCGATCGGCCGGCGTGCCCGCCTTGACGACGAACGAGCGGAACTGCGGCAGCGTGATGTCGTAGCCGAGCTCATGCGAGGTCGGGACGTCCTTGAATGCGGGCAGGCGCTCCTTGCCGAACATGATGATCGGCCGGATCTGCTTGTTGACGATGAACTGGCGCACGTCTCCCGCCTGCTCGTACAGCGCATCGACGTGGCCGCCGATCACCGACACGTAGCGCTCGCTGGGCTTGGCGTAGGGGACCTCGACGACCTTGATGCCCTTGGAGGCGAGATAGGAGAGCGTCATGTCGTCGACACTGCCGAAGCCCAGCGTCGCCACCTTGAGAGTGTTCGGCTTGGCGCGGGCTTCCTTCTCGAACTGCGCCCAGTCCTTGATCGGGCTGTTCTCGGCCACGAACAGGAACGACGGCACCTGCATCATCACGGCGATCGGCTGCAGGTCGGACATCTTCCAGCGGGGCGACGGACCGGCGAGCAACGCATTCGTGTCTGCGATGTACACGGCCATCGAATAGCCGTCGGCCTGGCCGGAGAGGAGCTTGGTCATGCCGGTGGCACCCGTCGCGCCGGGAACGTTGACCACGGGAAACGAGGTTTTCAGAATCGGCTCGACCAGCTTGGACGTCAGCCGCGCGAGCTGGTCCGCGCCACCGCCCGGACCCCAGGGCACGATGGTCTCGACAGGCCGCGAAGGATAGTGTTCCTGCGCGAACGCCGGCGTCATGCTCAGCGCAATGCCTGCCGCGAACAGGCCCTGCAACAACAAAGTCCTGCGTTTCATGCTGCCCTCCTCCTGGTTGCGTTCACATGCCTTCGTTCAGACGTACGCCTTGTATTTGTCTAGGGTGCGTACGGGCTTCCTGAGCGCGTCGCGCCGGAACGGATCGCCCAGCTCGCGCGTGCACATCATTTCCACGATCGTCGTCTTGCCGTCCTTCTGGGCCTTGCAGGCGTCGCGCAGCGCCGCGCCGACGTCCGACACCCGGTCGACGGTGACGCCTTCGGCACCCATCGACTTCGCGATGCCGGCGAAGCTCGGGTTCTCGAGATTCACCCCGAGGAACCGGTTGCTGTAGAAATCGACGTGGTTCTTCTTCTCGGCGCCCCACTGCTGATTGTTGAAGACAACGGCCGTGACCGGAATGTTCTCACGAACGCAGGTCAGGATCTCGCCGAAGCTCATGCACCAGGCGCCGTCGCCCACGTAGGCGACCGCGCTGCGGTCGGGTGCTGCGACCTTGCAGCCGATCATCGTCGGGAACGCATAGCCGCAGTTGCCGAACATCATCGCGCCGAACATGCTGCGGGGGCGCTCGAACTTCAGGTAGCTGTTCGCCACCTGGCAGATGTTGCCGATGTCGGTCGAAACCATCGCGTCGGCGGGCATCGCCTTCTCGAGCTCGCGCAGCATCTGCCGCGGATGCATGTACTTCGAGTCCTTGGCGACCTCGAGGCTCCAGTCGTCCTGCTCCTGGTTCCATCCGGCGAGCTCCTGCTCCCAGGCGGCCCGCTCGGCCTTGATCTGCGCCATCCGCTGCTCGCGATTGGCAGCACCCGCCGGCATGCGCGCCTTGAGCCGCGCCGTCAGCGCCCGCGCCGCCGCGGCCGGATCCCCGCAGACGACGACGCTGGTCTTCTTGACCAGGCCCAGCACCCGCGGATCGGCGTCGACCTGGATCAGCTTGGCGTTCTGCGGCCAGTAGTCGAAGCCGTACTGGGGCAGCACGCCGAAAGGCCCGATGCGCGATCCCAGCGCGAGCACGACGTCGGCTTTGGCGATCAGCTTCATCGCGGCCTTCGAACCGTGATAGCCCAGCGGCCCGCACCACAGCGGATGGCTCGCCGGGAACGAGTCGTTGTGCAGATAGCTGTTGCACACCGGCGCGCCGAGCGCCTCGGCCAGCGCGACGGCATCGGCCACGCCTCCTGCCATGACCACGCCGCCGCCGGAGATGATCACCGGAAACTTCGCCTGCGCGAGCAGATCGGCCGCCTCGTCGAGACTGCGCTCGCCGCCGGCGCCGCGTTCGATGTGGATCGGCTGCGGGACCTCGCAATCGATCTCGCCGTAGAAATAGTCGCGCGGGATGTTGAGCTGCGTCGGGCCCATCTCGAGCAGCGCGCGGTCGAAAGCGCGTCCGGTGAGCTCGGCCATGCGCGCCGGATTGTTCACGTGCGCCTGGTACTTGGTGATCTTGGAGAACATCGGCAGCTGGTCGGTCTCCTGGAAGCCGCCCAGCCCGATGCCCATGGTCCCGGATTCCGGCGTGATCGCCACCACCGGCGAGTGCGCCCAGTAAGCAGCCGCGATCGCGGTGACGAAATTGGTGATGCCGGGGCCGTTCTGGCCGATGCACACGCCATGCCGCCCCGTTACGCGGGAGAAGCCGTCGGCCATGTGCGCCGAGCCCTGCTCGTGCACGGTCGGCACGAAGCGGATGCCGGCGGCGGGAAACAGGTCGAGCGCATCCATGTACGCCGAGCCAACGATGCCGAACACGTGCGTCACGCCCTGCGCGACGAGGGTTTCGACGAATGCTTCCGACGGCGTGATCCGGACCTTGCCAGTGACGGCCATGCGGTTCACATCCGAAATGTTGTTCATCGAGAAAGCTCCGAGTGGAAGTTTTTGTTGCCGCAGCGATCCGGCAGCGCGACGGCGGCCAGCAACGCTGCGGGCACGGACGCGGCAGTGTTCCACAGCGGCCTGCATCGTGCAACGACTTTGCAGCGTTTTCGAATCTTCTGTTCCAGATTTTGATAGAATGTCTCAATGCCCCGCAAGGAAGACACCGTTCCTGCGACACTGCGCGCGTTCGCCGTGGTGGAAGCACTCGCGCGCGCCGAGCGGCCGATCTCCCTCACCGTTCTGGCCGAGGACGCAGGCCTGCCGAAGCCGACGGTCTACCGGATGCTCGCGATGCTGGAGCATGCGGGACTGGCGATGCGCGAGCCGGGCCTGCGGCGCTACGCGCCGGGGCCGCGGCTGTCCGCGCTGGCGCGCGACGTCATGCTGAACGGCAACTTCCGCGCCGCGCGCCACGCAGTCCTCGACCGGCTGGCCGGGGAAATCCGCGAGACCTGCAACTTCACGATGCTCGACGGCGCGAGCGTCGTCTATCTCGACCGCGTCGAGGCTGCGTGGCCGCTGCGCATCAACCTGGCGTCCGGCTCGCACGTCCCGCTGCATTGCACGGCCAGCGGCAAGTTGCTGCTGGCGATGCTGCCCAAGGCGGCGCGGGAGCGCCTGGTGACGCAGCTCGATCTCACCCCATACACCGACAAGACGATCAGCGCGCGCAAGCGCCTCGAGCAGGAGCTCGTGCGCGTGCGGACGCAGAAATACGCAGTCGACAACGAGGAATATCACAGCGGGCTCGTTTGCGTCGCGGTCCCCGTGCACGACCCGCGCGGGCGGGCCTGCGCGGCAATCGCCATGCACGCGCCGATGTCGCGGATGACCCTCGAGCGCGCGCTGCTGCAGCTGCCCGCGCTGCGGGTTGCGGCCGAGGCGATGTCGGCGACCTTCGGCTGACGCCTTTCCGCGGCGAAATCGCCGCCGGCGTTGTATGGTCTCTCGGGTTTGTATAAAATCGCGGTCTTTGCAGGCGCGTAGCTCAGCTGGTTAGAGCACCACCTTGACATGGTGGGGGTCGTTGGTTCGAGTCCAATCGCGCCTACCACGGACCCGGGATGAACGGCCGCAGCGGCCGGTGACGGACAAGAGAGCGATGGTTATGACACCGCGAACGCGTGGAGGACGGCTCTAGCATCGACGCGGTGTCGCTCGCGCTCGCGGTCCGGATAACCCGGCCCGCCTTCGATGAAAAGTGCGGCTCCGCCGCACTTTTTGTTTTTCCAGGGCCGGTCCGCGCCCGAGCGTAGGCCACGGGCCGGACCCGCCAGAGGAAGGAAGCCGAGATGCCCGACATCCGATTGCCCGACGGTGCCGTCAAGCACTTCGACGCACCCGTCACCGTTGCCGAACTCGCCGCCTCGATCGGTCCCGGCCTCGCCAAGGCCGCGCTGGCCGGCAGGGTCGACGGCAGGCTCGTCGACACGTCGTTCCTGATCGATCGCGATGCGCAGGCGTCGATCGTCACCGAGCGCGACGCCGAGGGCCTCGACATCATCCGGCATTCGACCGCCCACCTGCTCGCCTATGCGGTGAAGTCGCTGTTCCCCGAGGCGCAGGTCACGATCGGGCCGGTCATCGAGGACGGCTTCTACTACGACTTCTCGTTCAAGCGGCCTTTCACGCCCGAGGACCTCGCGGCGATCGAGGCGAGGATGGTCGAGCTCGCGAAGAAGGACGAGCCGGTCACGCGCCGCCTGATGCCCCGCGACGACGCGGTCCGCCATTTCGAATCGATCGGCGAGCACTACAAGGCCGAGATCATCGCGTCGATCCCCTCCGCCGAGCCGATTTCGCTCTACGCCGAGGGCGCCTTCACCGACCTCTGCCGCGGGCCGCACGTGCCGTCGACGGGACGTCTCAAGGTATTCAAGCTGATGAAGGTCGCCGGCGCCTACTGGCGCGGCGATTCGAAGAACGAGATGCTGCAGCGGATCTACGGCACCGCGTGGACGAAGAAGGATGACCTCGATGCCTACCTGCACCGGATCGAGGAGGCGGAGAAGCGCGACCATCGCAAGCTCGGCAGGCAGCTCGACCTCTTCCACCTGCAGGACGAGGCGCCGGGAATGGTGTTCTGGCACCCCAAGGGCTGGTCGATCTGGCAGCAGGTCGAGCAGTACATGCGCGCCGTCTATCGCGACAACGGCTACCAGGAGATCCGCTGCCCGCAGATCCTCGATCGCTCGCTGTGGGAGAAATCGGGCCACTGGCAGAACTTCCGCGAGAACATGTTCGCGACCGAGTCGGAGAAGCACGACTTCGCGATCAAGCCGATGAACTGCCCGGGTCACGTGCTGGTCTTCAACTCGGACCTCCGGAGCTACCGCGACCTGCCGCTGCGCTACGGCGAATTCGGCGCCTGTCACCGCAACGAGCCCTCGGGCGCGCTGCACGGGATCATGCGGGTGCGCGGATTCACGCAGGACGACGGCCACATCTTCTGCAGCGAGGAGCAGATCGAGCCCGAGGTGACGGCGTTCAACCGCATCGCCCTCGCCGTCTACCGCGATTTCGGATTCACCGACGTCACGATCAAGCTCGCGCTGCGCCCCGAAATGCGCCTGGGCGACGACGCCACCTGGGATCGTGCGGAGAATGCGCTGCGCGACGCGCTGTCCGCCTGCGGGGTCGAATGGACGGAGCTGTCCGGCGAAGGCGCGTTCTACGGGCCGAAGATCGAGTACCACCTGAAGGACTCGCTCGGCCGCTCGTGGCAATGCGGGACGATCCAGGTCGATTTCCAGATGCCCGGCCGGCTCGGCGCCGAGTACGTCGCCGCCGACGACAGCCGCAAGGTCCCGGTCATGCTGCACCGCGCGATCGTCGGGTCGCTCGAGCGCTTCATCGGCATCCTGATCGAGAACCACGCCGGCGCGATGCCGCTGTGGCTGGCGCCCATCCAGGCGACGGTCATGACGATCACCGACCGCCAGCGGGACTACGCGACGCAGGTCGCGCAGGCGCTGCGCGAGGCGGGGCTGCGGGTGAGCTCCGATTTGCGCAATGAGAAAATTACCTATAAAATTCGCGAACATAGCCTCCAAAAGCTGCCCTATCACCTGATCGTGGGCGATAAGGAACAGCAGAATCAGACGGTGGCTGTGCGCACCCGCGCCGGCGAGGATCTGGGGACGATGTCCCTGCCTGCCTTGCTCTCGCGCCTCCAAGCGGAGGCGACTGGGAAAACCCATTAGAATCAATGGTTTTTCCTCAATTCGCGGGTCCATTGAACTCACGGAGATAACGCAATAGCACTGGACAAACAGCATCAGCGACTGAACGGCGAGATCAACGCCCCCGAAATCCGACTCGTCGGCATCGAAGGCGAGCAACTCGGCATCGTTTCGCTCGCCGAGGCCCTCGCCAAGGCGGAGGCCGCCGAGCTCGATCTGGTCGAGATCGCCCCGATGGCGGAACCCCCGGTCTGCCGGATCATGGATTACGGGAAGTTCAAGTACCGGGAGGCGAAGAAGCAGCACGAGGCGAAGCTCAAGCTGAAGCAGATCCAGGTCAAGGAAGTGAAGTTCCGACCTGGAACCGACGAAGGCGACTACCGGATCAAGCTGCGCAACCTGACCCGCTTCCTCGGGGAAGGCGACAAGGCGAAGGTGACGCTGCGGTTCCGCGGACGCGAAATGGCGCACCAGGAATTCGGCGTGCGCCTGCTCGAGCGGATCCGCAACGAGCTCGAGCCCTACGCAGTCGTCGAACAGTTTCCAAGGCTCGAAGGCCGGCAAATGGTGATGCTGCTGGCCCCGAAGAAGACGCTCGCAAAGACGCATCACCCTGACAAGCCCGAGGACGGTAAGCCGCAAGGCGCCAAAGCCTCTCCGCCGGACAAACCGCGCGAGAGCACCGCCGTGGGTGACAAATAGAAGGAAACGGCATCATGCCGAAGATGAAGACGAAGTCGGGCGCCAAGAAGCGCTTCCGCGTACGCGGCAGCGGTTCGGTCAAGCGCTCGCAGGCGTTCAAGCGCCACATCCTCACCAAGAAGTCGACCAAGAACAAGCGGCAATTGCGCGGTGCGGCGGGCGTCCATGCGACGAACGCCAATGCGGTCGCGGCAATGCTGCCCTACGCGTAAGGAGCCGCCATGCCCCGAGTCAAACGTGGTGTGACCGCCCGCGCGCGGCACAAGAAGGTCCTCGCCCAGGCCAAGGGTTATCGCGGCCGCCGGAGCAGCGTCTACCGCATCGCCAAGGAAGCGGTGATGAAGGCCGGCCAGTATCAGTACCGCGATCGCCGGCAGAAGAAGCGCGAGTTCCGCGCGCTCTGGATCGCCCGGATCAATGCGGCGGCGCGCGAGCTCGGCATGTCGTACAGCGCGTTCATGAACGGGCTGAAGAAGGCGTCGATCGACATCGACCGCAAGGTGCTGGCCGATCTCGCCGTCAACGACAAGATGGCTTTCGGCAAGATCGCGGAGCAGGCGAAGGCCTCCCTCGCCTGACCGGATCGCGCAAGCGACAGGGAGGCGCAACCCGCCTCCCTTTTTTGTTTCTGCGCCCCGCGCACTGGATACGGACACGGCCATGCAGCAAGACGCACTCAACGCGATCGTCGACGCCGCACTCGCCGAATTCGCCGCGTGCACCGACCCCGCGAGCCTCGAGAACGCCAAGGCCGGCTACCTGGGCAAGGCAGGCGCGCTGACGACCCGGCTGAAGGCGCTGGGCCAGCTCCCACCCGCCGAACGCGCCACTGCCGGCGCCGGCATCAATGCCGCAAAGGCGAAGCTCGAGAGCGCGCTGGCCGCGCGGCGCGAGGCGCTCGCCGAGGCGAAGCTCGCCGCCCAGCTCGCCGCCGATGCGCTCGACGTGTCGCTGCAAGGACGCGGCCGGGGCAACGGCGGCCTGCACCCGCTGACCCGCACGCTGGAGAGGATCGAGTCGCTGTTCCGCTCGCTGGGTTTCGACGTCGCCGACGGTCCCGAGATCGAGGACGATTTCCACAATTTCACCGCCCTCAACACGCCGGAAAACCACCCGGCGCGCTCGATGCACGACACGTTCTACGTCGACGGCGGGATGGTGCTGCGCACGCACACCTCGCCGATCCAGGTGCGCTGGATGGAAACGCACGCGCCGCCGATCCGCATCATCGCGCCGGGCCGCGTCTATCGCGTCGACAGCGACGCGACCCATTCCCCGATGTTCCATCAGGTCGAAGGCCTGTGGATCGCGGACGACGTGTCCTTCGCCGACCTGAAGAGCGTGTTCAGCGAGTTCCTGCGCAACTTCTTCGAGCGCGACGACGTGAAGCTGCGCTTCCGTCCATCGTTCTTCCCGTTCACCGAGCCCTCCGCCGAAATCGACATGCGCTTCGGCGACGGCGGCTGGCTGGAGATCGCAGGCTGCGGCCAGGTGCATCCGAACGTGCTGCGGATGGTGAACATCGATCCCGAGCGCTGGCAGGGTTTCGCCTTCGGCATGGGTCCCGACCGCCTCGCGATGCTGCGCTACGGCGTCGACGACCTGCGCCTGTTCTATGAGAACGACCTGCGCTTCCTGCGGCAGTTCGCATAAGCCGCGCGACGCGGCACCGATCGGAATTCCCCGATGAAATTCTCCGAACACTGGCTGCGCAGCCTGGTCGACCCCGCGCTCGACACCGCCGGGCTGTGCGATGCGCTGACGATGGCGGGGCTCGAGGTCGAGGACGTCGCGGCCGCCGCCCCGCCATTCTCGGGCGTGGTGGTCGGCAGGATCGAAAGCGTCGAGAAGCACCCCGACGCAGACCGCCTGCGCGTGTGCACGGTGGATGTTGGCAGCCCCGAGCGCCTCACGATCGTCTGCGGCGCGCCGAATGCGGCCGCGGGACTGCTCGTCCCCTGCGCGCTCGACGGTGCGCAGCTCCCGGGTGACATGACGATCCGGCGCACGAAGATGCGCGGCGTCGAGTCGCAGGGCATGCTGTGCTCGGCGCGCGAGCTGGGTCTATCCGAGGACGCCTCGGGCCTGCTCGAATTGCCGCGGGGCCTCGCGCCGGGGCGCGACCTGCGACAGGCGCTCGCGCTCGACGACGCGCTGATCACCATCAAGCTCACTCCCAACCGGCCCGACTGCCTGTCGATGGCCGGCATCGCCCGCGAGGTCGCTGCGATCACCGGTGCCGCCGCCGCGCTCCCGTCGATCGAGCCCGTGACGATCGACAGCGATGCGACGCGCAACGTCAGGGTCGAGGATGAAGATGCCTGCCCGCGCTTCGCGTCGCGGGTCATCGAAGGCATCGACGCGGGCGCACCGACGCCGGCGTGGATGAAGGAACGCATCGAGCGCTCGGGCATCCGGTCAATCTCCGCCGTCGTCGACATCACGAACTACGTGATGCTCGAACTCGGGCAGCCGCTGCACGCCTACGACGCACGGCTGCTCGACGGCGACGTAGTCGTGCGCTTCGCCCGCGAAGGCGAGACGCTGACGCTGCTGAATGGCCAGACGCTCGCCCTCGAGCCCGACCTGCTGCTGGTCTGCGACAGTGCCAAGCCGCTGGGGCTGGCCGGCATCATGGGCGGCGAGCATTCCGGCATCGCCGGCGACACGACGACAGTGTTCCTCGAGGGCGCGTTCTGGAATCCCGCCGTCATCCAGGGCAAGATGCGCCGCCTGGGCTTCGCCAGCGACGCCGGCTACCGCTTCGAGCGCGGCGTCGATTTCGCGCTCGGACCCGCGGGCGTCGAGCGTGCGACGCAGCTGATCGTCGACATCTGCGGCGGTCGCGCCGGCCCGCTGTCGGACCTGACCGGACCGCTGCCGCCGCGCAAACCCGTCCTGCTGCGCAGCACGCGCGTCGCCCGGCTGCTCGGGATCGCCCTGGCGCCCGACGCCATCGCCGACGTGTTCAGGCGGCTCGCCCTGCCGTTCACGCGCCAGGGCGACGACTTCGTCGTCACGCCGCCGTCCTACCGCTTCGACATCGCGATCGAGGAAGATCTGGTCGAGGAAGTCGCGCGCATCCACGGCTACGATGCGATTCCCACGGCGCCCGGCAGGCACCTGCAGCGGATGCTGCCGGCGCCCGAGTCGGTTCGCAGCGTCGGACAGCTTCGGCGCCACCTCGCCGCGCTCGACTGGCAGGAGGTCATCACCTTCAGCTTCGTCGCCTCCGGCGTCGAGGCTGCGCTCGATCCGCAGGGCAAGCCCCTCGCCGTGCTGAATCCGATCGCGGCCCAGCTCGACGTGATGCGGACGACGCTGCTGCCGGGCCTGATCGAGGTGCTGCAGACCAACGTCAAGCGCAGGCTTCCGCGTATTCGGATCTTCGAGGCCGGCCGCGTCTTTGCGCGTGCCGACTTCGCGCAGCCGACGCGGATCGGCGGCCTCGCGTTCGGACCGGCGGATCCCGAGCAATGGGCTGCGCAGCTCCGCCACGTCGACTTCTTCGACGTCAAGGGCGACCTCGAGGCGCTCGCGGCTCCGCTGTCCCTGACCACGCGCTCGATGCCCCGGCCGTGGCTGCACCCCGGACGCAGCGCCGAGGTCCTGATCGATCGCAAGGCCGCCGGCTGGCTCGGCGAACTGCATCCGCGACTGGTCCGGCACTTCGAGCTGCCCTCCGCCCCCATCGTGTTCGAGCTCGATGCCGCGGCGCTTGCCACACTGCCGTTGCCCGTGGGCCACGCGGTGTCCCGGTTCCCGGTCGTGCGCCGTGACATGGCGATAATCATCAATGAAAACATTGCGGTGCAGGATATTCTTGATGCGCTGAATCAAATGAAGCCTGCCTCAGTCGAAACGCTGCGGGTTTTCGACGTCTACCGGGGCGCCGAGCTGCCAGCCGGCAGGAAAAGCGTTGCGATTCTTGTGCTTATGCGGGATACTCAACGTACTTTGACGGACGAGGACAGCGAGACCGTCGTCGCGAAGCTCCTGTCCACGGTGCAGGATCGCTTCGGCGCCACGCTGCGATGACAGGATCCCCGATGACGCTCACCAAGGCCGAGCTGGCCGACCTCCTCTTCGAGCAACTGGGCTTGAACAAGCGTGAGGCCAAGGACATGGTCGAGCGCTTTTTCGAGGAGATCCGGACGGCGCTCGAGGAAGGACGCAGCGTCAAGCTGTCGGGCTTCGGCAATTTCCAGCTGCGGGAGAAGCCCCAGCGTCCCGGCCGCAATCCCAAGACCGGCGAGGAGATTCCCATCACCGCCCGGCGCGTCGTCACGTTCCACGCCAGTCAGAAATTGAAGGCCATGGTCGAGGCGGCGAACCATGCCCGAAGCCAGCCGAGCTAAGGCGCTGCTACCGCCGATACCCGCCAAGCGCTATTTCACCATTGGCGAGGTCAGCGAGCTGTGTGCGGTGAAGCCGCACGTGCTCCGCTATTGGGAGCAGGAATTCTCGCAGCTCAAGCCCGTCAAGCGACGTGGCAACCGGCGCTACTACCAGCACCACGAGGTGCTGCTGATCCGGCGCATCCGCGACCTCCTCTACGAACAGGGCTTCACCATCAATGGTGCCCGCCACCGCCTCGACAGCGAGACCGCCGAGCCGCGGGCCGCGGCGCGCGCCGCCCCGAGCTCGACGCTCGTCGCCCAGGTTGCGGCGTCGGGGCCACAGCTCGACGCTGCCAGCTTGCGGCAGGAACTGGAGGAAATCCGGCAATTGCTCGGCCCGACTGCGTGAACGGGGCGGTATAATCGCGGCTCGGTCGGGGCGTAGCGCAGCCTGGTAGCGCACCTGCATGGGGTGCAGGGGGTCGGAAGTTCGAATCTTCTCGCCCCGACCAAAATCAATGACTTACGGCCGCTCGCGCGGCCGTTTGTCTAACTAATCGGCAATTGTCTAACTGGCGCCCCTTTTCAGGGCGGCGAATGGACAACGGTCAGGTTGCCGAATCACGCGCCAACGGTCTTCGGGAGTCTCCGTCGACCATGCCGCATTTCGCTGGTGACGGTTCCGGTGACAACGGCGGCGTGGATTTCATCATCGTCGACAAGCCGCGGGCCACGGTCTTGGTATTCGACGCGCGCGCGGACCTGGGCGTATCTGCCCAAGGTTGCGAGATGGTGGCTGGCGTCCGCGGCGTCACACGCCATCCAGACTGCATAGCCCCCTCTTCTCTCACGGGTTACAGGAGGGCGGCGAAAAGGGTCCGTGCCAACCCTGCACGGCCAGATACGCCGTCATCGTCCAACTCAGAATGCCAGCGAGTGTTTCAACACGGTCGGCCGGCTGCTGCCTCCTGACGACGTTCCGCCGCTATCGACCGGAGCTGCGGCGGCGTACCCGACAATGGATGTCGCGAGTCGTTAGAGTTGCGCGTGTCGAGCCAAAACCTGGCTAACCGAATACCTGGACAGCGCTCAGAACCTCCGCTCCTTGGCCCGAGCACAAGTCCCCCTTCCGAAAGCGGAGACGCGACTGAAGACACGAACCTTCGTGGCTGAAGTGACAATGGTCCCCGCGTACCGATCAATGGAAATCTGGTATTCGGTTGGCTCGCCATCGGCAACTTCGGACCACTTGTATGTAATATGGCCGTCGGCAATTTCGGCAGGGTGACCATCAGCCGTCTGAGCCTGAAAGTCCACCACGATATTCATGTCCGCCGCGATCCGCGGATGGTCATGAACAACGTGGCAAGCAAGCGTGAGAGGTGCCATGGGTGCTGCCGCGGCTTGAGGTTGCGCGCCTGCGAGCGTCGTCAGCAAGAGAAGAAACACACCGGCAATGTACCCACGCATGACACGCTCCCAGAGACCTTTGGGCGGGAATCGTACGGGATCGTACCCATGGATGACGATGCGCGCAATCGCGCATCCGCCGCCTCGACTCTTGATGGAATGCCGCGCTGGAAAGAATCGAACGTCGCGTTTCACATTATTGGAGGAATTTCCCCGATCCGCCATGGTTCTTCCAGGGCAATTGCCTGGAATCTACGCGCACGTTGCCGGCTTGAAGTGCCGCGCGGCCGCTGGGGAACAGCAGTAGCGCAGGCTGCATCGTCGACATCAGAGGACGAGTACTGGCGCTGGCAAGCACGGAACGCGGCGAGTACGAGGCATGCCGCAGCGGCAGTCAGCCGATTCTGCCATGGGTCGCTCTTGGTCCTGCGCTCGGCAACCAGGGCTGGCGCAGTTCAGAGTCCTCACCTGTCGAACCGAGCGTGTGCAGCCTGAGAGAAGGGGCTGACAACGAAGCTTTCGGCACTTCATAGGGGGTGGCCAGCCCTTCGTCCGGAGCGGCTGACCCTCGCACTGAGCGGCGCATCCAAGGCCTCGTACCAAGTACTCAGAACGAGGAAGTCATTACCCCCGCGTCGGGCGACGGGCATGGCAACCGGGCATCCGCAGTATTATCAAATTTTCCATGCTTCGGTTATGGTATCGATCGACGCCGAGACGCCGTCCGCAGCGGAAGTTCCAGTGGGCGGTGCGCGGCGCCGGACAATTTGCTTTGCGCGGAACCAAGGCGCGTGCGCCGAAAGCGGAACCGAATTGCCGAGGTCTACTCGCACCCTTGTCAGCCATGGCTGGCCCTTCCGGCGGGTTTCTGGCGCAGCGTCGCCAAAGGCGACGGGCGTGCCACGCTAGTTCCGGCAGTCCCCACCCCGCTGGCAGCGAGCTTCCTTTTTCGTATCTGACCGTAATGGATGGCCCCCATGCACGATCCTCGCGTCTTCTTCGCCGCTGAACGGACGCTCCTGGCGTGGGTGCGCACCGGCCTCACCATCATGGCTTTCGGGTTCGTCGTCGCACGGTTCGGTCTGTTCCTGCGCCTCCTTGCCATTCAAGATGCCAAGTCGGCCGCCTATGCGGGATACCACCACCTGTCAAACGGTGTTGGCATCGCGCTTGTACTGGTGGGCACGGCATGCATGATCCTGGGGGCGATTCAGCATCAAAGCTATGTGTCGACGCTGCCAGCGGCGGATGTCCCGCGATCGCACGATCCGCGGTACCCAATTGCGCTCGCGCTGTTTCTCGCTGCCCTCGGTCTTGCACTTGCCGCATATTTGGTGCTGTAGCTCCAGCGATCCGATCGGCGCGCATGGCTGATCGAGCACCTCGGTTGGAACACCTTATCGTGCTCTCCGCATAGCACTGGGTACGGGCGAGTCGCACGGCGCAACAGGCGGTGGATCCGAGTGCGCAGCACCTCTCGTATGCGCTCGGCGCTCGGTACGCGGCCGCGGATCCTTTGGTCGCGATCGACTGGCCCCTGTATTGGCATCGGTGGCTGCGGTGACGAGTGGATCACCACGCCCAAGGCGGTCCTGAATTCATCTGCTGCGACTGCCTCAAATGGCTGCGCTCTGGATCAGCGACGGGCTGGAGTCGCCCCGAAGCGGTCATCGGCGCAACTGAAAAGCAGCGATTGTGTATCCACGCCGGGTCGGTCGAAATGCGGACCCCGTCGTCGAGTTTGCGTCCGATGCGAAGTGAGCGACAATCAGCGCGGCCGTCATCCCGGGCCACCGCAGCCGAGACTTTCCTGGTTGCAGGCTCGATTCGCGATTGGCCTATATGAGCAGTTCCACGAAAGCAGTCTTCCTGAGCTACGCCTCGCAGGATGCCGAAGCCGCGCGACGCATCTGCGACGCGCTGCGCGCCGCGGGCATCGAGGTGTGGTTCGACCGCAGTGCGCTGCGCGGCGGCGACGCGTGGGACGCGTCGATCCGCCGGCAGATCAGGGAGTGCGCGCTGTTCGTGCCGATTATCTCGGCCACCACGCAGGCCCGCGAGGAAGGCTACTTCAGGTTGGAGTGGAAACTCGCCGTCGATCGCTCGCACCTAATGGCTCACGACAAGGCCTTCCTGCTGCCCGTATTGATCAACGATGTACCCGGCCCGGACGCGCGCGTGCCGGAGGAGTTTCGCGCACGGCAGTGGACTCGGCTGCCGGGTGGGACGCCGCCGCCGGCGTTTTGCGATGACGTGAGGCGCCTGCTCGGCGAGCCGTCCGCTGCGCAGTCGCCGGCAATCGGCGTGCGCGACGCCGCCGCGCCGATGGCCGCGCGCCCGATGCCGCCCGCATCGTCGAATTCGCGCAGGCGCTGGCTGGCCGGAGCGATCGTTGGCGCGCTCGTACTGCTGGTCGGCGCCGTCGTCGCCTTGAACGGTTCGCGCCTGTCCGGAAGCAACGCCGCCACCGGCGTCGCTTCCGATGCGAAGCAACTCTCGATCGTCGTGCTTCCATTTGCCAATCTCACGGGCGACACCGGCCAGGACTACGTGTCCGACGGCCTCACCGCCGCGCTCACGGCGGACCTGTCGCGCATCCGGGGCATATTCGTCATCGACTCGGCCACCGCACAAAGCTACAAGGGCAAGGCGCAGACCGCACAGCAGGTCGGCCAGGCCCTCGGCGTGCGCTTCGTGCTGCAGGGCAGCGTTCAGCGCAACGGCAACCAGCTCCGCATCAATGCGCTGTTGGCCGACGCCACGAACAACGGGCAGCTCTGGTCGGACAGCTTCGAGGGCGAGACCACGAATCTCTTCGCGCTGCAGGACCAGGTGACCGGGCGCATTGCCAACACCATGGGTCACGAACTGGTGGTCGTCGCCGCGCGCGAGAGCGAAATGCGCAAGGCCGCGCCGCAGGTGGCCGATCTGATGCTGCGTGCCGAGGCAGTGGCCGACAAACCGCATTCGCTGGAGAAGTGGCAGCAGGTCGAGCAACTCACGCGGCGGGCGCTGGCGCTGGATCCGGACAACGTCAATGCTATGGCACTCCTGGTCACCGCGCTGAGCTTCCAGCCCCAATACACGTCCAACCCGGAGCTGGAACGGAAGATCTGGGTCGAGGCGCTGGACCTGGCGCGCAAGGTGACCGCGCTGGACCCCACCAATCCGGAGCCATACCGCGCCATCGCCTTCCATGGCTTTGCCACCGGGGACTTGGAATCTGCGCGGCGTGCGGCCGAGACCTTCATGCGCTTGAAGCCGCGCCAACCGGACCCGTTCAACGTGATGGGAGGCGTATTCATGCGCGAGGGCGAAGCTGCCAAGGCCGTCGACATGTTCACGCAGGCGGTCGAACTGGCTCCCCGGGGCCTCAGTGCGGTCTTCCCGGCTAATCTTGCGGCCGCCTATTTCATGCTTGGCAACTACAAGGCTGCGATCGACTGGAACCTCAAGGCATCGCAGGCCGAGCCGCAGAACCTGCGTGTGCGCGTCGGGCTGGCGCAGGCTTACGCGATGGCCGGTGACGATGCCGGGGCCCGAGCCGAAGTGCAGGAAGTGCGTCGTCTGCGCCCGGGATTCAAGGTCAACGTGGAGAAGCTGCGCAACCGATCCGAATCATCTCCGCCGAAGTACAGGGCCTTTGTCGAAGACAAACTGATCCCCGCCTATCGCAAGGCCGGACTCGCCGATTGATGGACCGGGTGCGGTCGGATCGTTGGCGAATCCTTTCGGCCAAAGTCGACCCCAACCAGCCGTGCGCGTCGCCGAAAAGCGGCCCTTCACATCGGCGACCAAATTCCGTCCGCGACATTTCCTTAACAGACTACAGCGGAGGAATTGAGCCCGCTTACACGTCGCTCCTTGCGGTTAAAGTCAACGGAGTCGTTGTATCCCAGCAAGGACAGCATTGATGCCACGCTGAAGCAGGGACCAATCGAAGCCCAGAACTAGCGCTCTGTAGCCTCTCGCGATCATGGCGTTGGCCTGTTCCGGAGTGGGCGCCACGCCTCCTAAGACAACCGGGCTTGCGCGGACGCTCGCCTCAAGCTTCAGAATGGCCGAATGCACATCGG
>JAJXTF010000036.1 GCA_021784125.1 Pseudomonadota bacterium
CGATCAGGTCGTCGAAGGCGGCGATGCCGTCGTATTGCCCGCGTAGCACGACGGTGGGCATGGTGATCAGCGCCGGGTCGACGACGGGCAGCTTCGAGCACATGTCGATGTAGGTGCCGTTGGGCATCGAATCGTCGAGCGCGAGGATCGCATCGGCAAAGGCGTCGACGACGCGCCGCTCGGCGCATTCCGGATGATCGCGCTCGAAGATCGAGTAGACGAAGGCGCGGTCGATCGGCCGCCGCTTCTTCGCGCGGAACTCGGGCAGCTTCCTGCGCCGCTGCTCGAGGGTCGGCGCGCCTTCGCCGGTCCAGACGAACGCGTCGAGCGCCAGCCGCGCCACGCGGTCGGGGTGGCGCTGCGCGAACAGTGCTGCTCGCAGCGCACCCGACGAGATGCCGTAGGCCATCACGCTCGCGATGCCGCGCGCCTCGCGCATGTAGTCGGTCGCGGTGGCGAGGTCGTCGGCGCCGTTGGCGATGTCGCAGTAGATGTCGCGCGCCTTCCCCGAGCGCCCGTAGCCTTCCATGTCGACGCACCAGCAGGCGAAGCCGCGGCGCGCGAACCAGTCCATCACCGACGAGTCGGGTCGCCCCGGCACGTGGAGGTCGAAGGTCGGCTGCGAGGCCATCGACGAGCCGTGCACGAACAGCACGACCGGCTTGCCCTCGGGCGAGCCGACGAACTTCTCCCACAGAAACAGGCGGACGTCGCCCTTGTTCGTCCAGTGCTCGACGCCCTGAACGGCTGCGTCGGTGGCCGACGCGCCTGCCATTGCATTCATCGTTGCGCGGCCCTCAGTCGATCTTCGCGCCGGTTTCGTGGATCACCTTCGCCCACAACTCCTTCTGCGCCTTGAAATAGCTTCCGAACTCGGCGGGCGTCGAGCCGACGATCTCGGTGCCGACGCTGGCGAAGTAGTGCTTGACCTCGTCGGTCGCGAGTACGGCGACGATCTCCTTGTGCAAGAGGTCGACGATCGGCTTCGGCGTGCCCTTGGGCGCGAAAAGCCCCATCCACACGTAGGCCTCGTAGCCCGGCACCCCGGATTCCTCGACCGTCGGCACGTCCGGCAGCAGCGGCGAGCGCCGCGCGCCGGTCACCGCGAGCGGACGCAGCTTGCCGTCCTTGATGTGACCCATCATGCCGGCGATGCCGGGAATCGACATCGCTACCCGGCCGGCGAGCAGGTCGGTCGTCGCCTGGCCGCTGCCGCGGTAGGGCACGTGGTTCATCTTCATGCCGGTCTTCGAGGCGAGCAGGGCGGCGAACAGGTGCTGCCCGCTGCCGTTGCCCGAAGACGCGAAATCGATCTTGCCCGGATTCGCCTTCACATAGGCGATGAACTCGGGGAGCGTCGCGGCAGGTACCTTCGGATTGACGACGACGACGCCCGGCTCGCGCGCGAGCAGCGAGATCGGCTCGAAATCCTTGACGGCGTCGTAGGGCAGGTGCGAATACAGCGTCGCGCTGATCGCATTGGTCTGCGACGCGAGCAGCAGCGTGTAGCCGTCGGCGGGCGCCTTGGCGACGATGTCGGCGCCGATCGTCGCGCCCGCGCCGGGCTTGTTCTCGACGACGACGCCCTGGCCGAGGCGCTTGGAGAGTTCCTTTGCGATCAGCCGCGTCGGACCGTCGACCGCGCCGCCCGGCGAGAACGGGACGACGATGCGGATCGGATGGCTCGGATAGGTGTCGGCGTTGGCCGCCGGGGCGGCGGGCAGCAGGCAGAGTGCGGCGAGGGCAGCCGCGGCGCTGCGTGTCAGCGCGCGGGCCTTGCGGGCATCGATCGGTGTCATCGGTGTTCCATT
This sequence comes from Pseudomonadota bacterium, assembly GCA_021784125.1. Taxonomy (GTDB): domain Bacteria; phylum Pseudomonadota; class Gammaproteobacteria; order Burkholderiales; family Casimicrobiaceae; genus VBCG01. The sequence goes on from JAJXTF010000036.1 coordinate 1,812, forward strand.
CGCGGGGCGGGGCCGTATTGTCGCGGTGCGACACGCGATCTGTAAAGCGCAACCTCGCGGGTGAGGGAGTCGAACTCAAGCCGCGCGGCGCGCGCTCTTTGACAAGTCAAGCTTCCCGAAGGCGTCGCGCAAGGCGGTGCGCAGGCCTTCCTCGACGACCGGGTGGTAGAACGGCAGCTTCAGCATGTCGGCGATGGTGAGGTCGAGCTGCTTCGCCCACGCCAGCAGGTGCGCGAGGTGCTCGGCATCGGGCCCGAGCATCTCCGCACCGAGCAGCGCGCCGGTTCCGGCCGCGGCATACACGTGCAGGCGTCCGCGGTTCTTCAGCATTACCCGCGAGCGCCCCTGGTCGTCGAAGGAGACGACGCCGGTGACGTGGGGAACGTCGCGCACGGCGGCATGTCCGCCGCCGACGATCGCGATCTGGGGATCGGTGAAGACGATGCCCAGCGCGGCACGGCGCAGGCCCGCGCGAACGTCCGGGAAGCGCGCCGCATTGTCCCCGGCGATGCGACCTTCGTCGGCCGCCTCGTGCAGCAGCGGAACGTCGTCGTTGACGTCGCCGGCGACGAAGATCGGCGCCGATCCGCATTGCAGCGTCTCGCGATCGAAATGCGGCACGCCGCGGGCGTCGCGGAGGAGCGACGTCGCCTCGAGATTCAGCCGACCGACGTTGGGGCGGCGACCGGTCGCGGCCAGCAGGAAATCGAAGCGCTCGCTGCGCATTTCGCCGGTCGGGTCGCGATAGCGGACCAGGACCTGCGCATCGTCGCGCGAGACCTCGGCCTGCGCGTCGGTGTCGAGGTAGAACTCGGCGCCGAACACGCGTCGCGCTTCGTCCAGCAGCTCGGGATCGGACAGCGGACCGACGCCGCCGCCGCGCCCGAACACCTTGACGCGTACGCCCAGCCGGTGCAGAGCCTGCCCGAGTTCGAGCCCGATGACCCCGGGCCCGAACACGGCGACGCTCTCCGGCAGGTCGGTCCATTCGAACACGTCGTCGTTGACCACCAGGCGGTCGCCGAGTGCCTTCCACGCCGCCGGATACGCGGGCGACGATCCGGTCGCGATGACCACCGCGCGGGCGTCGACGGTCGTCCCGTCGCCGACCGCGAGCCGGGTGTCGGTCAGGAAACGCGCGTAGCCGGTGAGCCGGTCCGACGCCGGAATGGCGTCCACGCCCTGGTTGACGAAGCCGACGAAGCGATCGCGCTCGCGGCGCACCCGCGCCATCACCGCGCGGCCGTCGACCTCGATGCGCCCGTCGAGGCGCAACCCGAAGGCGTCGAAGCGTTCGACCGCGTGCGCGGCTTCGGCCGGTGCGATCAGCAGCTTGCTCGGCATGCAGCCGACGCGGGCGCAGGTCGTCCCGTGAACGCCGCCTTCGATCAGCAGCGCGCGACGGCCGGCGGCTTTGGCGGCGCGATACGCCGCCAGGCCGGCCGTGCCGGCGCCGATGACGGCGACGTCAGTGCTTGTCTTGTGCATTTGGGCAAACCTCGTGTCGATTCTGGACCGCGCCTGGACGCTCGGGTTCCGTGGATCCCGGCGCCCCGACGGGCCGGTCGCCGCCGTTGCCGCGCTCGTTCTGTGGTCGGCGGGACCGGATTGCAGCTTACGCGGCTTTCCGCAGCCAGGCGTCGAGCTCGACCGTTCCGCCGATCAGGCGGCCGTTGATGAACACCTGCGGCACCGTGCTTGCGGCGGCGAGCGCGCCGATGGCGCGGCTGCGAATGCCGTGCGGCAGCGGGATCTCGACGTAATCGTAGCCCGCCTCGGCGAGCTGCTGCTTCGCCCGCGCGCAGAAGCCGCAGCCTTCGCGCGTCAGGACCGCGACCCGGTCGGGCCGGCGCGCATTCGGACGGATGTAATCGAGCATCGTGTCGGCATCCGAGACCTTGAACGGGTCGCCCGGCTCCTGAGGTTCGATGAACATCTTCTCGATCTTCCGGTCGCGCACCAGCATCGAGTAGCGCCACGAGCGCGGGCCGAAATTCAGGTCGCTCTTGTCGACCAGCATGCCCATGGCGCGCGTGAACTCGCCGTTGCCGTCGGGCAGCAGCATGACGTTGTCGGCTTCCTGGTCCTTCGCCCAGGCTTCCATGACGAAGGGGTCGTTCACCGACACGCAGACGATGGCGTCGATACCCTGCGCCTCGAACACCGGCGCCAGCTCGTTGAAGCGGGGAAGGTGGGTCGACGAGCAGGTCGGCGTGAATGCGCCGGGCAGCGAAAAGACGACGACGTTGCGGCCGGCGAAGATCTCGTCGGTGGTCACGGTCGCCCAGTCGCCGTTGCGACGGATCCGGAACGATACGGCGGGTACACGCTGGCCGCTGCGGTCCTGCAGTGCTGGCTGGGTCATGGCAATGCTCCTGGGTGGGTGGAAGCGGGTCGCTTCCATGGAGCAATGATCGGGGGGGCGAGAGGCATAACTCAAGTTTAAAGATCTAATGGAGGGCATAGTCCAAGACTATCTATCGAGCGCCACGGCCCGTCGGGTCCGCGATTTGCTTTGGATGGGGTACCAGGCCCGGCAAGGGCGTTCGGGGCGCCATCGGCGCTCCTTCGCGCACCCAGGGCCATGAACAGCGACGGGTGGAGGATCGAGTGACGAAGTGCCGGATGTGCAGCCAGGTGCTCTATGGCCGCGGCAGGCTTTGCCAGGATTGCGAGTGGGAGATCGAGGCGGCGCAACACGCCGCGGCCCCGGACCCCGACACCGTCCCCCAGGGGAGTGTCGGGGATGACGCCCCGCCGCAGTCGGTGCCGTCGGCCGACGGCATGCCGCTGGACGCCTCGGTATCGTTCAATTTGTGGCGCACAAGGCGCGGCGCCCGCTCGACCGGACTTGCGCTGGTGGCTGCGCTTGTGCTGGCCGCGGCTGCGGGCCTGCATCCCGGACAGCTCCCGACCCGCGCGTCGGCGTCGGTGATGGATCGCGTCGACGCGGCGGCACCTGCCGCAAGCACCGGGCGTTCCGGCGCAGCGGCGGGCGCGCAGACCGCGACCGGGGCCGCGACCGCGGCTGCGATTGCCCGCTGACGTCTGCCCGGGGCGGGCGCTCAGGCCTTGTTGATCCAGCCGTTGACGGTGAATCGCGCATCGGCGAATGCGCCGGAGGGCATCCGAACCGGCATCACCTCGTGCATCGTCCGGGCCCAGAAGAACACGATCCGGTTGTGGCGCGGCTCGATCGTCTGGAAGGTCTCGGCGCGCGCCAGCTTGCCGTTGCGCAGCAGGTCGTCGTAGACGCGCAACTCGCCACCCTCGAAGGCCTTGGGCGCGCGGTTGAAATAGTAGACGTAGGTCAGGTAGCGCTTCGGGACCCTGGCGTAATCGGCGTCGGTGTGGACTCCGAAGAAGCTGCCGTCGACGCTCGCCGTCACCTGCGCTTCTACGACGCCCACCTCGATCGGGTCGATTTTCAGCGCCGGCAGGACGCGCGGCATCACGGCACGCACCCGCTCGACGACCGGCCGCACGAGCTCCGGCGGCGGGTTCAGCACCAGCGACTGGCGGTAGTCGCTGCGGGCATCGTGGGTGCCCGACGGCTGGAACTGTGCTTGCCTCGCCAGCACCGCCTCGAGCAGGGCCGCGGCGACGGGTTCGGGAAGGAAATTCTCGATCGCGACGACCGAATGGCGAATGACGCGTGGCGCGGCGCTTGCGGGCTGGGATTGCGTTGGCATGAGCGTCGATTCTAATGCACTCGCAGCCTGCAGCGGTCGGGCCGGAAAGACGTGGAGCGGGGGAACGCCCGGGGGCCGCTGCGATCCAACGGCGGCGGCGTTCCGGTCGCCCCGTGGCGTGTCCGGAGTCGCGCTGAAGTATGCTGCGCGTCTGAAGCGGCCCTGTGAAGTCTCGACCCCGAAGCCTCCGCCGCCCCCGCCGCCCCCGCCCCCAAGCCATCGCTCATGCCTCCCGTCACCACTGCGCTGATCGTCGCCAACGTCGCGATCTTCCTGCTGCAATCGATCCTGCCGGGACTGGTCGTCCCGTTCGCCCTCTGGCCGCTGGGCGCCTCGCAGGCGGGTCTCGGCGTGGGTTTCTATCCCTGGCAGCTCGTCACCTATGCGTTCCTGCACGGCGGCCTGCTGCACATCGGCTTCAACATGTTCGCCCTGTACATGTTCGGCAGTCCGGTCGAGCAGGTGTTCGGGGCGCGTCGCTACCTCATCTACTATTTCGTGTCGGTGCTCTCGGCGGCATTCACCCAGCTCGCGTTCGCGGCGCTGTCGGGGGGCATCTACCCGACGATCGGAGCGTCGGGAGGCGTGTTCGGCCTGTTGCTCGCCTACGCCAGGTTCTTCCCGCACAACCGCGTGATGCTGCTGTTTCCGCCGATCCCGATGCCCGCGCGCGTGTTCGTCTTTCTCTATGCCGCGCTCGAGCTCTTCCTCGGCGTCACCGGGACGCAGGAAGGCGTCGCCCACTTCGCACACCTCGGCGGCATGATCGGCGGCTACCTGCTGCTGCGGTTCTGGCGCAGCGGATCCCGCCGCTACCCGCGCTGACGCGGCTGGGCGTTTGCAGCGCCCCCGGCCCGTGGTAAAAGGCAGCTTGCCGTTCCGCCGCGGCGCCCGTTGCAGGGGCGGCGCGCGCGGGGCCGAGACGAGCGCAGGGGGACCATGGCTGTCCACCGATGTCGTTTCCGTCGCGCATGCGCGATCCTGCCGCCCGAGATCCTGCGGCGCATCGCGACGCGCGGCAGCCGGACGCAGCGCGACGCTGCGCTGGCGACCCTCGCGACCGACCAGACGCTGCGCCTGTCGCGCGCGACCCACCAGCTGCTCGAACGTGCGCCACGCCGGCCGCCGCTCGCGATGCCCGAGATTGCGAAGCAGCGGACGATCTACGATGCGAACCATCGCGAGACGCTGCCGGGCCGCGCGGTGCGCGACGAAGGCAGCCGCGCCGGCAAGGACGTGGAGGTCAACGAGGCCTACGACGGCCTCGGTGCGACCTTCGATTTCTTCGCGATCGTTCATGACCGCAATTCGATCGACGATGCGGGCATGCACCTCGACGCAACCGTCCATTTTGGCCGCAAGTACGACAACGCGTTCTGGAACGGCCGGCAGATGGTCTTCGGCGACGGAGACGGCGACCTGTTCAACCGCTTCACCATCTCCCTCGACGTCATCGGTCACGAGCTAGCCCACGGCGTGACCGGAGACGAGGCGAAGCTCGTCTACCTCGGGCAGGCAGGTGCGCTGAACGAGTCGATCTCGGATGTCTTCGGCGTGCTGGTCAAGCAGTACGCGCTGGGGCAGACGGCGGCCGAGGCCGACTGGCTGATCGGCGCCGGCCTGTTCACGTCCAAGGTGAACGGCGCTGCCCTGCGGTCGATGAAGGCGCCGGGGACTGCCTTCGACGACCCCGTGCTCGGCCGCGACACGCAGCCGTCGACGATGTCCGGTTACGTGCACACGACGATGGACAACGGGGGCGTGCACACGAATTCGGGCATCCCCAATCACGCGTTCTACCTGGCCGCGATCGCATTGGGTGGGCATGCCTGGGAGAAGGCGGGGCGCATCTGGTACGAGACCCTGCGCGATCGACGGCTGCGGCCGACGTCGACGTTCCGGCAGTTCGCCGTACTGACGGGGCAGCATGCGGCGCAGCTGTTCGGACCGCTCGAACGTCAGGCAGTCGCCGCGGCGTGGAAGGAGGTCGGCATCGACGTCGGCAGCGACGCCGGCAAGGCTGGGGCCAAGGGTACCGGCAACGGCAGGGGCAGCGGCAGGGGCAGCGGCAGGGGCACCGGTCTCCGCGATGGCGCCGGCGACGATTTCTGAGGGTAGGCGCATCGCTGCGACCCGTGGATCCAATCCGATGACCGCCGACGAGCCGGCGCTGCAGATCGATTTTCGCGTCGACGGCGGCCTTGCGACCTTTCCGGGGCTCGCCAAGCCCGTACGCATCGACTGCGCCAGCTTGCCCGCCGGCGAGGCGGTGCGGCTGCGCGAGCTGGTGCGCAAGGCCGATTTCTTCCGGGTTCCCCAGCCGACCGGGACGCCGGCGATGCCGGACGCCCGCGCCTACACGATTGCGATCGACGACGGCCTGCAGTGCCGGACGCTGACCCTCGCCGAGCCGATCGCCGACGCGCCGATGCGCGAGCTCGTCGCGGCGCTGCGCCTGCGCGCCAGCGCGGTCCGCGGACGGGGTGCGGGGCGATGAGATCCGCGGCATGGCTGGGTGCGGTCGCGCTCTGCGCCGGCTGCGCGGGCCTCGAGCCCGGTACCGAGCTGACCGGCAAGCCGGTCGGGGAGTTCTTCGACGAGCTGAAGGCGGAGCTGCGCGAGGTGCACTGGCGGGTGAAGAGCCGGGGCGCGGCTTGCGGCAGCGACGAGGCGCGCGAGGTCGACCTGCGCAACGCGACCGTCACGCTTGAAATGCGCCGTGTCGCCGAAGCGGGCGTCGACGGCGAAGTTCGCCTGGTCGCCCTGCCGCTGGCGGGGGGCGCGGTGACGCCGAGCCTGTCGGGATCCGCGGCGCGCCGCTCGTCGCAGGACATCACCCTCAAGCTCGACGTCGCCGGCGATGTGTCCGTGCACGACATCGACGACGCGCCGCGCGCGCAGAGCGTGCTCGCGAGAACGGTGAACGCCGCGATCGATGGCTTCGTGCGCTCGAGCGCGGATGTGCCCTGCATTCGGCTCGCGGCGCTGAAGCTGCAGTTCGTCCTCGATGTCGAGCGCGGCGCCGGCGGCGGATTCAGGATCGTCGTGCCCGCGGCGCAGCTCGGTGCCGATGCGTCGAGTCGGGACGTCAACACGCTGACCCTGACCTGGGACCGGATCGTTTCCAACGCGCTGCACTGAGGTGGAACGCAGCCCCCCTTGCACCCCCGCGCGACGCGGGTATCCTTGAGGTGCCGGCAGGCGGCAACGAGGAGCAGGCATGCCGATACGATCGCTGCGCTCGATAGTCGCGGGACAGACACCGATCACCGCGTCGAAGACGACGACCGTCGTCGATGCGGCACGCCTCATGAAGCGGCACAACGTAGGCGCGCTGCTGGTCGTCGACGGCACGCGCCTGATCGGCATCTTCACCGAGCGCGACGCCCTGTTCCGCCTGCTCGCCGAAGGGCGCAATCCGGCGATCACCCGCGTCGCGGACGTCATGACGGCCCAGCCGCAGACGATTCATCCCGACGAGTCTTTCGGGAATGCGCTGCGCATCATGTACGAATGCAAGTTCCGGCACCTGCCGGTCGTGGAGTTCGGCCGACCGCTGGGCATGGTCTCGGCCCGCGACGCGCTCGACGAGGATCTCTATGGACTGCGCATCGACCTCGAACAGCGCGAGACGATGCGCGACTGACGGTGCCGGCGCCGGTGATGCCGGCGCCGCTGCAGCGACCCCCGGAACCCACAGGAGGCAGGCATGACCTCGCATACCTACAAGCTGGTGGAGCTCGTCGGCTCGTCGCCTTCCAGCAGCGACGACGCGATCCGCAATGCGCTCGCCAAGGCCCAGGCTACAATCAAGCACATCGACTGGTACCAGGTGCTGGAATCGCGCGGCCACGTCGTCGACGGCCGGATCGCCCATTTCCAGGTGACTCTGAAGGTCGGATTCCGGATCGAGTGATCCGGTACCGGTCAGCGGTGTCACCCGTCGCGGGGCGGGCGCGGGTGGGTCGTCCTTTCGCCGTCCCCCAGGTTGCCCTTGCCCGGTTTCCCATTGCTCCCGATGCAGCCACAGCGGTAACGCATTGCAACCCAGCGCCTCGTTCCATCCCGCAGTACACGGCTGGTTTGACCGCCGGTTCCCCGCGCCGACCCCGGCGCAGGCGCGCGCCTGGCCGCTGATCCAGGGCGGGCGCAACGTCCTGATCGCGGCCCCGACGGGGTCCGGGAAGACGCTCGCCGCCTTCCTCGCGGCGATCGACGCCTTGCTGAACGAGAGCCACGAGGAAGGCGGCCTCGCCGACGAGACCCGAGTCGTCTACGTCTCGCCGCTCAAGGCGTTGTCGAACGACGTCCAGAGGAACCTCGCGCTGCCGCTGGCCGGCATCCGCGAGGAGCTCGCGGCGCGCGGCGAGCAGGACGTCGATGTCCGCACGCTGGTGCGCACGGGAGACACGCCGCAGCACGAGCGCGAGGGCATGCGCAGGCGACCGCCGCACATCGTCGTCACCACCCCCGAGTCGCTGTACGTGCTGCTGGGCTCGGAATCGGGGCGCAGGATGCTCGCGACGACGCGCGCGGTGATCGTCGACGAGATCCATGCGCTGGCATCGAGCAAGCGCGGCAGCCACCTCGCGCTGTCGCTGGAGCGGCTCGAGGCGCTCGCGGGTCGGCCGCTGCAGCGCATCGGGCTGTTGGCGACGCAGAAACCGATCGCGGCCATCGCGAGTTTGCTCGTCGGCACGCGAGGTGCCTCCGCTGCGGTGGACCCGGACGCAGGCTGCGCGATCGTCGACCTGGGACACGTCCGCCACCGCGACCTCGCGATCGAGGTGCCGGCCTCGCCGCTCGAGGCGGTGATGTCCAACGAGGTCTGGGAGCAGGTCCATGCGCGGCTGGCCGAGCTCGCGGCCGGGCACCGGACCACGCTCGTCTTCGTCAACACCCGGCGCCTGGCGGAGCGTATCTCGCGCCACCTGTCCGAGATCCTCGGGCGCGACCAAGTCATGGCGCATCACGGCAGCATGGCCCGCGAAATCCGCCTCGCGGCCGAGCAGAAGCTCAGGAGCGGCGAGCTCAAGCTGCTGGTCGCCACCGCTTCGCTCGAGCTCGGCATCGACATCGGCGATGTCGAGCTGGTCTGCCAGCTGGGCTCGCCGCGATCGATCGCCACCTTCCTGCAACGGGCGGGACGCGCCAGCCACGCCGTCGGTGGCGTCCCCAAGGCAAGAATCTTCCCGACTTCGCGCGACGAGCTAGTCGAATGCGCGGCACTGCTCGACGCCGTGCAGCTCGGCGAGCTCGATCGCCTCGCGATTCCCGACCAGCCGCTCGACGTCCTTGCGCAGCAGATCGTCGCCGAGGTCGCCGCGCGCGAATGGCGCGAGGACGAGCTCTACGCCTGCGTCACCCGCGCGTCCCCTTACGCCCGCCTGACGCGCGACGAATACCTCGAGGTCCTGCGGATGCTGGCCGAGGGTTTCACGACGCGCCACGGCAATCGCGGCGCGTACATCCACCGCGATGCGGTCAACGGCGTGCTGCGGGGGCGCCGCGGCGCTCGGCTCACCGCGCTGACCTCGGGTGGCGCGATTCCCGACAGCGCGGACTACGACGTCGTGCTCGAGCCTGCGGGGCACAAGGTCGGCACGGTCAACGAGGATTTTGCCGTCGAGAGCCTCGCCGGCGACGTCTTCCAGCTCGGCAACACCTCGTACCGGATCCGCCGCATCGAGGCCGGCAAGCTGCGCGTCGAGGATGCGCAGGGCCAAGCGCCCGGGATACCGTTCTGGCTGGGCGAAGCACCCGGGCGCAGCGACGAGCTGTCGGCCGCGGTGTCGAGGCTGCGCGCGGAGATCGCCGCGCGTTGCGACACGCCGGAGGGCCGAGACCGGGAGATCGCACGGCTCGCGCGCATCGGTGTCGGCCCGGCGGCCGCCCGGCAGCTGGTCGATTACCTCGCGGCGGCGAAGGCCGCGTTGGGCACGCTGCCGACGCAGGACACGATCGTGCTCGAGCGCTTCTTCGACGAATCGGGCGGCATGCAGCTGGTCGTCCACTCGCCTTTCGGCAGCCGGATCAATCGCGCCTGGGGCCTGGCGCTGCGCAAGCGGTTCTGCGTCAAGTTCAATTTCGAGCTGCAGGCCGCTGCGACCGAGGACGCGATCGTGATCTCGCTGTCGACCAGCCACAGTTTTCCGCTGGCCGACGTCGCGCGCTACCTGCATCCGAACACCGTGCGCAGGATTCTCGTGCAGGCGATGCTCGCGGCGCCGATGTTCGCCGCGCGCTGGCGCTGGGTCGCGGGCATAGCGCTCGCACTGCCGCGCTTCCGCGGTGGACGCAAGGTCGCGGCGCCGCTGCAGCGCATGCGCGCCGAGGACCTGATCGCAGCGGTGTTCCCCGACCAGATCGCCTGCGCCGAGAACATCGTCGGCGAGCGCGAGATCCCCGATCACCCGCTGGTCCGCCAGACCATCAACGATTGCCTGCACGAGGCGATGGACATCGACGGGCTGGAAAGGCTGCTGCGGGCGCTGGAGGAGGGCGCGATCCGCGTGCTCGCCCGCGACCTCGCCGCACCCTCGCCGCTGGCCATGGAGATCCTGAGCGCGCGGCCCTACGCCTTCCTGGACGATGCGCCGCTGGAGGAGCGTCGCACGCAGGCAGTCCTGGCCCGGCGCTGGCTGGACGAAGAGACGGCGACGGCCTACGGCAGTCTCGATGCCGCCGCGATCGAGCGCGTGCGCGGCGAGGCCTGGCCCGAGGCGGAAAACGCCGACGAGATGCACGACGCCCTGCAAAGCCTTGGTTTCGTCTCCGACGCCGAGGCGCGCAGCCATGCCGGATGGCCGCAGCTGCTCGCGGCGCTTGCGCGGACGCGTCGCGCGACGCACGTGGTTCCCGCCGCCGATGCGGTCCCCGGTTTCTGGGTCGCCGCCGAGCGCCTGCCGCAATTCGAGGCCGTGCATCCGGGCGCGCTGCGCGAGCCCCGGATCGACGCTCCCGAGGAGTTCGCGAGCCGTGCATGGCCGCGCGAGGACGCGATCCGCGAGATCGTGCGCAGCCGGCTCGAATGCCTGGGGCCGGTGACGACCGCGACGATCGCGGCGTCGATGGCGCTTGCGGATGCGGAGGTCGAAGCCGCACTCGCGGCGCTCGTCGCCGAAGGCATGGCGATGCGCGGTGCCTACACGCCGGGCGCGGCGCAGACAGAAGCCTGCGACCGGGCGCTGCTCGCGCGCATCCACCGCTACACGATCAAGCGCCTGCGCCAGGAGATCGAGCCGGTGTCGGGACAGGACCTGATGCGCTTCCTGTTCCGCTGGCAGCACGTCAATCCCGGCGAGGGACGACAGGGACCCGACGCACTGGACGCCGTCGTGGCGCAATTGCAGGGTTTCGAGGCGCCGGCCGGATCGTGGGAATCCGAAATCCTGCCTGCGCGCCTCGAAGGCTACGACTTCACCTGGCTGGACGACCTTTGCCTGTCCGGGCGCGTCGTCTGGGCGCGGCTGGCACCGGGTTCCCCGGGCACCCGGGGAACGGCATCGGGGCCGATCCGCACGACGCCAGTGACGCTGCTGCCGCGCAGGGTCGCCGCGTCGTGGACGCGACTGGCCCCGGCGCCTGCAGACCCTGTGCAATTCGGCGCGCGGGCCCAGGCCGTCGCCGCGTTCCTGCAGGTCCACGGCGCATCGTTCTACGACGAGATCGTCGACGGCACGCGGCTGCTGCGCACCCAGGTCGAGGATGCGCTCGGGGAGCTGGTTGCCCGGGGCGCCGCGACTTCCGACAGCTTCGCCGGCCTGCGGGCGCTCCTGACGCCTTCGGATCGGCGCAGGCCGCTCGCGGGCAGCCGCGGCCACCGGCGCGGCGCGCTGTTCGGCATCGAGGACGCCGGGCGCTGGTCGCTGACGAGGAAGCCGTCGGCGCAAGCGGATGTCGAGCCGGATGCCGACGCCGTCGAGCACGTTGCCCGCGCACTGTTGCGGCGCTATGGCGTGGTGGCCTGGCGGCTGCTGGAACGCGAAGCGGCGTGGCTGCCGCCGTGGCGCGACCTGCTGCGCGCGCTCCGCAGGCTCGAAGCGCGCGGCGAGCTGCGGGGCGGGCGCTTCGTCGCCGGCATGAGCGGCGAGCAGTTCGCGCTGCCCGAGGCCGTCGCGATGCTGCGGGAGGCGCGTCGCGCGCCTCCGGGCGAGGCACTGGTCTGCGTGAGCGCGGCGGACCCGCTGAACCTGGTGGGCATCGCGGTTCCCGGCGGCAGGATTCCGGCGCTCGCCGGAAACCGCGTGCTCTGGCGCGACGGCATGCCGATCGCCGCGCTCGTCGCCGGCGAGATCCGCTGGCTCGAGGCGCAGGATCCGGCGCAGGCGCGCATCGCCGAGGATGCGCTGATCAGGCGATCCGCGGCCTCTGCGTTGCGCGCCTAGCTGCGCTGATCCGGGTCGCGCCCTTCATCTCGGCTGCGCCGCGCGCAGGATGCGCCGTCGCTCGAGGCTATCGGGCGGCCATTCGCGACCGATGTCGTAGAACTCTGGGACCGCGCGCGCACCGTCCGGGATCACGACCCACGGCTGCTTGCTGGACGTGAAGATGTGGATGTCCGGAGGCAGGCGGTCCGGGTCGTCGAGCGTCCCGACCCGGACGAAGTGCAGCGCGTCCCCTGCGCCGGCATAGTTGCTCCAGACGGCGACGCGGCAGCGCGGACAGCGCCAGATCTTCTGGCCCTTGCCGCTGTTCGACGGCGTGACGACGAGCTCAGGCTCGCCTTGCAGGAGGACCACGCGCTTCGCCTCGATCAGCGCATTGAGCGCGAACGCAGCGCCGGTCTCGCGCTGGCACCAGCGGCAGTGGCAGCAGTGCACGAACAGGGGCGGGGTGGTCATCCGGTAACGGATGTCGCCGCAGCCGCAGCTCCCGTCGGCGGGAAAGCCCCGATCGTGCACCATCGTCCGGTCCTCCATCGCGCGGCCTCCCGGGTTGGCATCCTGATCGCCGGCGGCAATGCTAATATATGCATCGCATATAATCGCAACCCGATGGAACCCGTTCATCCGCTCCTCGCCCTGCTCGTCGACGGCCCCGCGCACGGCTACGAGCTGCGCGCCAGGGTGGAGCGCGAGCTGGGCGCTCTGTGGCGCATCGATTTCGGGCAGCTCTACCGCGTGCTGCACCGCGCGCTGCGGGACGGCCTGATCGTCTCCGCGGGTCGTGCGAGGAGTGCACGGGGGCCGGCCCGCACGCTGTACGGCCTCGCACCTGCGGGCGGTGCGGCGCTTAACCGGTGGTTCGCCGATGCGGCGCAGGACGACGACGAGCTGATGGTCAAGCTGACGCTGGCCGCAAAGCGCGGCGACCGGCTCGCCGGCGTCGTCGCTGCCAACCGGAGGCCTTGCGCGCTGCGCATCGGCGAGGCGCGCGACGCCTGGCGCCAGGCGGTGGAATCGGGCGATCGCGCCCGCATCCTCGCCTGCGATGCGCTGCGGCGCCGCTGCGAGGCGGTCGAGGCCACGCTCGAGCTGGCCCAGGCAGCGGGCGAGCCGTCGCCGGCGCGGGTCGGGATCCGTTCACGCCGGGGCCGGGCTGCGCGCGCCGCGGGCGCTGCGGCCTTCCCGCCGGTCTTGCGCGTCGCCGGCAGCGACGACCCGCTCCTCGGCTGGCTCGCCTCCGAAGTCGGTTGTGCAGCCCGCTTCGTCGGGAGCTATGGCGGACTCTGGGCCTTGCAGCGTGGCGAAACCGATGCCGCTGCGCTGCACCTCTTCGACGCGGAGTCCAACGAATACAACGCGCCATTCCTGAGGCACCTGCTGCCCGAAGGCGACTGGGTGCTGGTGAATCTCGCCTGGCGGGAGAACGGCCTGATCGTCGCGCGCGGAAATCCGCGGCAGGTGACGGGCGTGCGCGACCTGCTGGGGCAGGACCTCCGCTTCATCAACCGCCAGCGCGAAGCCGGCACCCGGGTGCTGCTGACACGCAGCTTGCGCGAAGCGGCGATCGATCCCCCGGCGATTGCCGGCTGGGACCGCGCGGTCGCGACCCACGAGGCCGTGGCCCGGGCAATCGTCCTGGGGCACGCGGACGTAGGTCCGGGATTGCGCGCGACCGCCGCGAGCTGGGACCTGGATTTTGTCCCGCTGGCGCAGGAGCGCTACGACATCGCCCTGCCGCGCGACGTGCTCGATTCGCCGGCCTGCAGGCGTTTCATGGGGGCACTGCGCGGCCGGGCTCTGCGGCGCCAGGCCGGGCGCCTCGCGGGATACGACCTGCGCGACTGCGGACGCATCGTCGGCGCGGCCGGGGCGGGCCTGGTCAGGGCCTGAGCGGCTCGTCGATTTTTCAACGGAGGAGTCAAGCATGAAGCTGAGAATGCAGGCGGGGCGTCTGCTCACGGGGGCGACGGCGGCGATCGCGGTGATCGCGGCGACCGGTGCCGGGACGGCGAGCGCAGCAACGCAGGACCCGGTCAAGGTGACGATCTATGCCGCAGGCACGCTGGCACGCCCGTTCACCGAGATGGCGCGCGAGTTCGAGAAATCCCATCCCGACATCGTGATCAATCCGCAGTTCGGCGGCAGCGTGAAGATGGTCAAGCAGGTGACGGTCCTGAAGCAGGAGGCCGACATCGTCGCGGTGGCGGACTACACGGTGATCCCCAGGTACATGTTCGGCGACAATGGGGCGCAGGCCTACGCGGACTGGTATGCCGGATTCGTCGGCAACGCGATCACGTTCATCTACACGCCGAAGAGCAGGTTCGCGAAGGACATCACGGCCGACAACTGGTATGACGTCCTGTCGCGTCCGGGCGTCGAAATCGGCCGCTCCAATCCCGACACCGATCCATCGGGTTACCAGACACTGCAGATGCTGAACCTCGCGGCGATGCATTACCATCGCCCGGGTCTCGCGAATGCAATCCTCGAGAACGCGCCCGAAACGAACATCCGCGACACCGAGACCGACCTGATATCGGCGTTGCAGCTCGGCCAGATCGACTACCTCGCGATCTACCGGTCGGATGCCCTGCAGCATCATTTCGAATACCTGAAGCTGCCGGCAGCAATCGATCTCAGCGATCCGCAGTACTCGACCGACTACGCGAAATCCGTCGTGCACACGAAGAACGGGGCGCTCTCCGCCAAGCCCATCGTCTATGCGCTGACGATTCCGCTCAACGCCCCGCACCGGGAGGCTGCGATCGAGTTCGTGAAATTCATCCTCGGACCCGAAGGACGGAAGATCTCGGCGGGCAACGGCTTCAAGACGCTTTTCCCCGCCTATGTGGTGCACGGCGACAGGATGCCGGCGCAACTTTCCGCGCTGACGCAACCGTGGAAAGGGCAGTGATCCGCCGCCGTTCGCGGCCCGCCTGAGGACTTCGCGATCGCCACGCGACGCCCGGCGCTGTTCCTCGCTTTCTGGCTGCTCGGCAGCGTGGCGCTGGCGTTCATCGTCGTGCCGCTGGTCTCGCTGGTTGCCGCCCCGGGGCTGCAAGGCATCGTCGGCGCGGCGGCGATGCCCGACGTGCGCGCCGCGATCGCACTGAGCCTCGGCGCGGCGCTGGTCGCGGCCTTGCTCGCGGCGGTGTTCGGCGTGCCGCTCGCCTACGTGCTGGCGCGCAGCGCCTTCCCTGGGAAGGGCGTCGTCGAGGCGCTCGTCGACCTGCCGCTGACCGTGCCGCATACGGTCGCGGGGATCGCGCTGCTGCTCGCCTTCGGGCGCCAAGGTGTCCTGGGCGAACCGGCAGCGGCTTGGTTCGGGCTGCGCTTCTGGGGAACGTTCGCGGGCATCGTCGTCGGGATGCTGTTCGTCAGTCTTCCCTATGCGGTAAATGCGTCGCGCATCGGTTTCGAGGAGGCGATCGATCCCCATCTCGAGAAAGTCGCCCGCACCCTGGGTGCGGGACCCTGGCGCGTCTTCACCCGGGTGGCGCTGCCGCTCGCCTGGCGCGGCGTTATGGCCGGCGTCACCCTGACCTTCGCGCGGGCCATCAGCGAGTTCGCGACCGTTGCGCTGCT
>JAJXTF010000037.1 GCA_021784125.1 Pseudomonadota bacterium
GCGCCCAGTGGGGCGACGAGGGCAAGGGCAAGGTCGTCGACTGGCTGACCGACAGCGCGCAGGGTGTCGTGCGTTTCCAGGGCGGGCACAACGCCGGCCACACGCTGGTCATCGGCGGCCACAAGACCGTGCTGCGGCTCATACCGTCGGGCGTGCTGCGCAAGGACGTCGCGATCCTCATCGGCAACGGCGTCGTGCTGTCGCCGTCGGCGCTGCTGCAGGAGATCGGCGAGCTCGAGAGCGCCGGCGTCGAGGTGCGTTCGCGGCTCAAGATCTCGCCGGCCTGCCCGCTGGTGCTCCCGATCCACGTCGCGCTCGACCAGGCGCGCGAGGCAGCGCTGGGCGACGTCAAGATCGGGACGACCGGGCGCGGCATCGGCCCCGCCTACGAGGACAAGGTCGCGCGGCGCGCACTGCGCGTGCAGGACCTGCTCTATCCCGCGCGCTTCGCCGAGAAGCTCGAGCAGCTCCTCGAGCTGCACAACTTCATGCTGGTCAACTACTTCAAGCGCGACCCCGTCCCGTTCGCGCCGACGCGCGACGCGCTGCTCGCGCTGGGCGACCGCATCGCACCGATGGTCGCCGACGTCGCCGCGGCGATCCAGCAGGCCCGGAGCCGCGGCGATTCGCTGCTGTTCGAGGGCGCGCAGGGCGCTCTGCTCGACATCGACCACGGCACCTATCCCTACGTGACGAGCTCGAACTGCCTGGCCGGCGCGGCCGCCCCCGGCAGCGGCATCGGCCCGGGAATGCTCGATTACGTGCTCGGCATCGTGAAGGCGTACACGACGCGCGTGGGCACGGGTCCCTTCCCCACCGAGCTCACGGACGACACCGGCGCCACGCTGGCGAAGCGCGGCAACGAATTCGGGTCGGTCACCGGCAGGCCGCGGCGCTGCGGCTGGATCGACATCCCTGCGCTCAAACGCTCGTTCCAGTTGAACGGCGTCGACGGCCAGTGCATCACCAAGCTCGACGTCCTCGACGGCCTGCCCGAGATCCGCATCTGCACGCACTACGACATGGACGGTGTGGTGACCGACCTGATCCCCACCGGCGCGGAAGCGGTGGCGCGCTGCAGGCCCGTCTACGAATCGATGCCGGGATGGAACGAGAGCACGGTCGGCGCGAAGAGTTTCGAAGCACTGCCCGCCGCCGCACGCGCTTACCTGCAGCGCATCGAGACGCTGACCGGCGTGCCGATCGCGATCGTGTCGACCGGCCCCGACCGCGACGAGACGATACTGGTCCGGCATCCTTTCCACTGACGGCTCGAGGCTCCAAAAGGGGAGGCGGCGTTGAGTCTGCAGGTCGATTGGCACCAGTACAACCAGCGGGTCGAGCGCCTGGCGCTGAAGGTGCACGAGTCGGGCTGGCGCTTCAACCAGATCATCTGCATCGCGCGCGGGGGCCTGCGCGTCGGCGACGTGCTGTCGCGGATCTTCGACCAGCCGCTGGCCATCCTGTCGACGCATTCGTACTCGTCCGAGGGCGGGACGATACGCGGCGAGCTCGTCATCGCCGAGCACATGACGATGACCAAGCCGCGGCTCGGCGATCGCGTGCTTCTCGTCGACGACATGGTCGATTCCGGGCATACGCTGGCGGCCGTGCATGCCGAGCTGCCGCGCCGGTTCCCGCACATCTCCGCACTGCGTACGGCCGTGCTGTGGTGGAAAGCCTGCTCGGTGTTCAAGCCGGATTACTGGGTCGACTACCTGCCCGACAATCCGTGGATCCACCAGCCCTTCGAGGTCTACGACGGCCTCGACCCCGCGAAGCTCGCGGAGCGGCTCGCGGGCAGTTCACCGGAAGCGGCGCCCGAGGAATGACGGCCGCGCGAGCGCGGGCGCCGAAACGATCCCCGCGCTCGCAGCGGCACGGGCACGGAAACGACAACGCCCGCTTGCGCGGGCGTGAAGTGTTCTATTCTATCGAGAGTGGTGCCCAGAAGAGGACTCGAACCTCCACAGTGTTGCCACCGCCAGGACCTGAACCTGGTGCGTCTACCAATTCCGCCATCTGGGCGAGCACGACTTCAACCCGTCATTTTAAGAGCTGGACCGAACCTTGTCAAAAACCACCCCGAACCCGCGCCGCGCGACGACCTCCCGCAGCAAGGCAGCGCAGGGGCCTGCAGGCGACCCGGCCTCCGCCGCCTCGGCGCAGGCAATCCTGCGCGAGCTCGCCGAGGCCGGCGTGCCGCTCGCCGTCGCGGAAGTCGCGGCGCGCCTGCGTGTCGGAAAGAAGGAACGCTCCGCCTTCGACGACTGCGTCGCCGCGCTCGAGCGCGACGGCAAGATCCTGGTCAACCGCAAGGGCGAGCTCTGCATCGCCGCCAAGCTCGACCTCGTCACGGGAACGATCCAGGGCCACCCCGACGGTTTCGGCTTCCTGATTCCCGACGCTGGCGGCGACGACCTGTTCCTGTCGCCGCGCGAGATGCACAAGGCGCTGCACGGCGACCGCGCCAGCGCGAAGATCGTCGGCGTCGACCGCCGCGGGCGACCCGAAGGCGAGATCGTCGACGTGCTGCTGCACGCCAACCGCGAAATCGTCGGGCGCATCCACGAGGAGCGCGGCGTGTGGTTCGTCGAGGCGGAGAACCGCAGGATCAACCAGGACCTGATCGTGCCGCCCGACGAGCGCAACGGCGCAGAGAAGGGGCAGGTCGTCGTCGTCGAGATCATCGAGCACCCGAGTGCCCATCGCGAGGCGATCGTCCGGGTCAAGGAAGTCCTCGGCAGCGCGACCGACCCCGGCATCGAGATCGAGATCGCGCTGCGCAAGCACACGCTGCCTTTCGAATGGAGCGCAGCGGCCGAGCGGCAGGCCGCGCGCCTGCCGGAGGCGGTCAGGCCCGCCGATCGCAAGGGCCGCATCGACCTGACCGGGCTCCCGCTGGTCACGATCGACGGCGAGAATGCACGCGACTTCGACGACGCCGTCTATTGCGAGCCCGATGGCGACGGCTGGCGCCTGATCGTCGCGATCGCCGACGTCTCGCATTACGTCCGCGACGGCGATGCGCTCGACGGCGACGCGCGCGAGCGCGGCACCTCCGTGTACTTTCCGCGACGCGTGATCCCGATGCTGCCCGAGGCACTGTCGAACGAGCTGTGCTCGCTCAAGCCCGAGGTCGACCGGCTGTGCATGGCCTGCGACATGCGGATCGACGCACGGGGCGAGATGGCCTCGTTCGAGTTCCATCCGGCGATCATGCACTCGCGCGCGCGGCTGACCTACACGCAGGTGTATGCGTGGTTGACGGCCGGGGGCGGGACCGGCGCGGCGCCGCCTGCGCTGCGCAAGCACCTGGCCCACCTGCACGCGCTCTACAAGGTCCTGTTCGCAGCGCGCGAGCGGCGCGGGGCGATCGATTTCGATACCCCGGAGCTCGCGATCGAGTTCGACGCGAAGGGCCGCATCGCGCGCATCGTCCCTGCGCCGCGCAACGATGCCCACCGCCTGATCGAGGAGTGCATGCTGGCGGCGAACGTCTGTGCTTCGCGCCTGCTCGAGGAGAACGAGCAGCCGGCGCTGCACCGCGTCCACGAGTCCCCGCCCCCCGACAAGCTCGCCGCACTGCGCGAATTCATCGCGGGCTGCGGATTGTCGCTCTCCGGCGGGGATTCGCCGACTGCACGCGACTACGCGGCGCTGATCGAGCGCATTCGCGACCGCAGCGACTTCGCGCTGCTGCAGACGGTGCTGCTGCGCTCGCTCGCGCAGGCGCAGTACAGCCCCGACAACGTCGGCCATTTCGGCCTGGCCTACGAGACCTACGCGCACTTCACCTCGCCCATCCGCCGCTATCCCGACCTGCTGGTCCACCGAGCGATCAAGGCCGTTCTCGCCCGCAAGCGGTACACGCCGGAGGGCATGTCCTGGGCCGAACTGGGCATCCACTGCTCGATGACCGAGCGGCGCGCCGACGATGCCTCGCGCGACGTCCTCCAGTGGCTGAAGTGCAACTACATGAGCGACAAGGTCGGCGAGACCTTCCCCGGCACCATCAGCGGGGTCGCGAGCTTCGGCATCTTCGTGACCCTCGATGGCCTGGACATCGACGGTCTCGTCCACGTCACCGAGCTGCCGCGCGACTACTTCCATTTCGACGCCGTTCGGCATGCGCTGATCGGCGAGCGCGGCGGCCGCGTGTTCCAGCTCGCGGGGCGGGTGAACGTCAAGGTCGTGCGCGTCGACCTCGAGCAAGCGAAGATCGACTTCAGCCTCGACGAGAGCGGCGCCCCCGTCACCGTCCCGCCCGGACCCGCACACCCGACCTACGTGCAGCCGCTGGGCCGCAGCGACCGCCCTCCCCGCGAGCGCCACCCCCGCGAGCGCAAGCCGCGCCGCGGCAAGGCGTCGTGAGCACCGGGCCGGGGACTGCCCCGGCGCCGGGCTGCGACCTCGTCGTCCAGGCCGGGCACGTGGTGCGCGAGGACCTCGATGTCCTGCTCGCGCTGACCCAGGCCGACGGCATCGAGCCGCTGTCGCGCGCGCAGTGCGACGCCTTCCGGCTGTGCGCGCCGCGGCAGCTCGAAGGCGTCGACGAGGCGCTCGCCGCAGTGCGCTACGACTGGGCGAACGTTCCCCGCGAACGGACGCTCGACCGGGTGCGGCTGGTGGCAATGGACATGGACTCGACGCTGATCACGATCGAATGCATCGACGAGATCGCCGACATGCTGGGCATCAAGCCCGAGGTCGCGGCGATCACCTCCGCCGCGATGCGCGGCGAGATCGAATTCCGCGAAAGCCTCTCCCGGCGCGTTGCGCTGCTCGCCGGGCTGCCGGTCGCCGCGCTCGAGCGGGTCTACGACGAGCGTCTGCGTCTTTCACCGGGGGCCGAGCGTCTGCTGGACGCGCTGCGCGCGATCGGCGCCCGCACGCTTCTGGTGTCGGGCGGCTTCACGTTCTTCACCGACCGCCTGCAGGCGCGGCTGCGCATCGACTGCGCGCTGTCGAACGTGCTGGAAATCCTGGACGGCAGGCTGACCGGTCGGGTCGTCGGCGACATCGTCGACGCACGGGGAAAGGCCGAAATGTTCTCGCGGCTCGCCGCGCGTTGCCGCGGCGAAGGCGGGCTGGCGGTGGCGATCGGCGACGGCGCGAACGACCTGCCGATGCTGGCGGCCGCCGACGTCTCCATCGCCTGGCGGGCCAAACCGAAAGTGCGCGCGCAGGCGACGCACGCGATCGACTACTGCGGCCTCGACGCCGTGCTCAACCTCTTCGCCTGAAATCCGGAAGCCGCGCGGCGCGCCGTCAACCCGCGGGCTGGCGCCCGTCCGGTCGTCAGTGCTCGTCGATCCACGCCTGCTGAATCGCCTCCAGGATCTTCTCGCCGCTGTGCTTCGGGTCGTCGTCGAACCCGGGCAGTGCGCGCACCCAGTTGTGGAGATCGGTGAAGCGTACCGTCGTCGGGTCGACGTCCGGATGCGCGTCTTCCAGCGCCATCGCAATCGCGCGCGAATCGGTCCACTTCATCGGGCGCCTCCCGCGGAGGGCGTCGTCCGGCTCATTTGCCCTCCTTCGCGTAGTTGATCGTGTACTTCGGGATCTCGACGACCAGAGGCGTGTCGCCGACCACCGCCTGGCAGGACAGCCGCGACACGGAGGTCAGACCCCAGGCGCGATCGAGCAGGTCGTCCTCGTCGTCCGAGGCCTCGGGGAGCGAACCAAAGCCCTCGCGGACGATCACGTGGCAGGTCGTACAGGCGCAGGATTTCTCGCAGGCGTGCTCGACTTCGATCCCCTGCTCGAGCAGGTTGTCGAGCAGCGACATCCCGGGCTTGCCTTCGAAGGTTCTGCCCTCGGGGCAGAGGTCGGCGTGCGGAAGTACGACGATCTCGGTCATCGATTCACCATGGCGGCCCGCCGGTGCCGCGTCCGGCGGCGCGCGCGCGCATCAACCCAGTGCGTCGACGCGACGGCCCGAAAGCACGCGCGCGACGCTGCGATTCATCCGGCGCGCGGCGAAACCCGCCGTCGCCTCGTTCAGGGCGTCGATCGCCGCCGACAGCGTGCTCCGATCGTCACCCGCTACCGCCGTCCGCACCGCGGCCAGCGCACGGTCGATCATCGCGCGCTCCTCGCCGTCGAGGAGGTCGCCGTCGGCGGCCAGGGCGCTCTCCGTCGCCCCGGCGATGCGCTCGGCCTCGACACGGGTCTCGGCCAGCGCCCGCGCGCCGGCATCATCGGCAGCGTGGGCGAACGATTCCTCGAGCATGCGCGCGATTTCGGCATCGCTCAGCCCGTAGGAAGGCTTGACGACGATCGAAGCCTCGACGCCCGTCGTCTGCTCCTGCGCCGACACCGACAGCAGGCCGTCGGCGTCGACGTCGAAGGACACGCGGATGCGCGCCGCGCCCGCGACCATCGGCGGTATGCCGCGCAATTCGAAACGCGCGAGCGAGCGGCAGTCGGCGACCTTCTCGCGCTCGCCCTGGACGACGTGCAGCGCCATCGCGGTCTGGCCGTCCTTGAAGGTCGTGAAATCCTGGGCGCGGACGACCGGAATCGTCGAGTTGCGCGGAACGATCTTCTCGGCAAGCCCGCCCATCGTCTCGATCCCCAGCGACAGCGGAATGACGTCCAGCAGCAGCCAGTCGTCGTCGTGCTCGCGGTTGCCGACGAGCTTGTTGGCCTGGATCGCGGCGCCCACCGCCACGACCTCGTCGGGGTTCAGGTTGGTCAGCGGCGGCTGCCCGAAGAATTCGGCGACCGCGCGCCGGATCTGCGGCATGCGCGTCGCACCGCCGACGAGCACGACGCCCTTGATGTCGGCCGGCGCGAGCTTCGCGTCGTGCAGCGCGCGCTTCACCGGAACGAGAGTCTTGGCGACGAGGGTCCGGGTCATCGCGGTGAATGTCTCCGCGGTCAGCGTGAGGTCGATGCGGGTGCCGTCGGAAAGGGTCGCGGCGATCGGCGCGGCGTCGTGGCCGGTCAGCATCTCCTTCGCCTCGCAGGAGCGAGTGAGCAGCCGCCTCGCGTCGGCGCCCTCGAGCGGGGGCAGGCCCGCCGCCTCGATCGCCCAGCAGAACACGCGGTGGTCGAAATCGTCGCCGCCCAGCGCCGAGTCGCCGTTGGTCGCGAGGACCTCGAACACGCCGCGCGACAGGCGCAGGATCGAGATGTCGAAAGTCCCGCCGCCCAGGTCGAAGACCGCGTAGGTTCCTTCGGCGGCATTGTCGAGGCCGTAGGCGATCGCCGCAGCCGTCGGCTCGTTCAGCAGCCGCAGCACCGGCAGCCCGGCGAGCTTCGCCGCGTCCTTGGTCGCCTGCCGCTGGGCATCGTCGAAGTAGGCAGGCACCGTGACGACCGCGCCGTCGATGGCCCCGCCCAGCGACCCTTCCGCGCGCTGCCTGAGGGCTCTCAGGATCTCCGCGGAAACCTCGACCGGGGACTTGATCCCCGACCGTGTCGCGAGGCGGACCATCCCCTCGCCTTCGACCAGGCGATACGGATAGCGCCGGTCGTCGGCGAGATCGCGGATGCCGCGGCCCATCAGCCGCTTCACCGATGCGATCGTGTTGCCCGGGTCCTCGGTCGCGCGCGCGAGTGCGGTGTGGCCGACGTCGACCCGGTGCTCGCCGTAGCGAACGACCGAGGGCAGCAGCGTGCGCCCTTCGAGGTCGGGCAGCACGACCGGCGAACCGTTGCGCACCGTCGCGACCAGCGAGTTCGTCGTGCCGAGGTCGATGCCGACCGCGCGCCGCGTCGCGTGCGGCAGCGGCGATTCATCCGGCTCGGAGATCTGGAACAGCGTCATCGGTCCAGCTCGGCAAGTTGCATGTCGCGCAGGTCGTCGCCGAGCTTGGCGAGGAAGCGCAGCTCGCGCACACGCATGCGCGCCGCCTCGCGATCGTCGCCGTCGAGGACGCTCTCGAGGTCGGCGAGCAGCTGGCCCGATTCCCGCTGCACGTCCGCGAGGATCGCGGCCAGCGCAGACTCGTCATGACCGGCGCGCGCGTCGTCGGCGCCTTCGCGCCGCTCGAGCTGCCGCATCAGGAAATCGGCGCGCATGCGCGTGTCGGTCTCGGCCGTCGCATCGATCCCGGAGAGCTGCAGCAGGTATTCGGCCCGGGCCACGGGGTCCTTCAGCGTGCGATAGGCTTCGTTGACCCGCGCCGACCCCTGCAGGGCGAGGCGCTTCTCGTGGTCGGCGGCGCCGGCATAGCGGTCGGGATGCACGTCGCGCTGCAGCTCGCGGTAGGCGCGCTCGAGCGCCGCCGCATCGAGGCGAAAGCGCGCAGGCAGGCCGAAGAGCTCGAAGTGGTTGCGGGTGAAGTCGAACAAAGCGCCCGCGTCTAGACGTTGAAGGACTCGCCGCAGCCGCACTGATCCTTCACGTTGGGATTGTTGAACTTGAAGCCCTCGTTCAAGCCTTCCTTCGCGAAATCGAGCTCCAGGCCCTCGAGATAGGGCAGGCTCTTGGGATCGACGATGACGCGCACACCGTGGCTCTCGAACTCGCGGTCCTCGGGTCGAACCTCGTCCGCGTATTCGAGCTTGTAGGCGAGCCCCGAACAGCCGGACGTGCGCACGCCCAGCCGCAGGCCGACGCCCTTGCCGCGCTTGCTCAGGAACGCCGCGACGTGGCTGGCGGCGCTCTCGGTCAGCGTGATCGCCATGGCGTCAGTCGGCTGCACGCAGCGCCGGCGCGGCATCGGCCGCCCCGGCGTGCCTGGCCTTGTAGTCCGCCACGGCTGCCTTGATCGCGTCCTCGGCGAGGATCGAGCAATGGATCTTTACCGGCGGCAGCGCGAGCTCCTCGGCGATGTGCGTATTGCGGATCTCCATCGCCTGGTCGAGCGTCTTGCCTTTCACCCACTCGGTCACCAGCGACGACGATGCGATCGCGGAGCCGCAGCCGTAGGTCTTGAACTTCGCGTCCTCGATCACCCCGTCGGGACCGACCTTGATCTGCAGCTTCATCACGTCGCCGCAGGCGGGTGCTCCGACCATGCCGGTGCCGATGCCGTCCTCGCTCTTCGCGAACGACCCGACGTTGCGGGGATTCTCGTAGTGATCCAGTACCTTGTCGCTATATGCCATGTCCGTCTCCTGCCTAGTGCGCCGCCCACTGGACGGTGTCCAGGTCGACGCCTTCCTGGTGCATTTCCCAGAGCGGCGACAGCTCGCGCAGTTTCGCGACCTTGCGCTGCACCAGTGCCACCGTGTAATCGATTTCCTCTTCGGTCGTGAAGCGGCCGACGGTGAAGCGGATCGAGCTGTGCGCGAGCTCGTCGCTGCGGCCGAGCGCGCGCAGCACGTACGAAGGCTCGAGCGACGCCGAGGTGCAGGCCGATCCGGACGACACCGCGATGTCCTTGATCGCCATGATCAGGCTCTCGCCCTCGACGAAATTGAAGCTCACGTTGAGGTTGTGCGGCACCCGGCGTTCCATGTCGCCGTTGACGTACACCTCCTCGATCCTCGAGAGGCCGGTCCACAGGCGATCGCGCAGCATCCGGACGCGATCGCTCCCGGCGGCCATCTCGAGCTTCGCCAGCCGGAAGGCCTCGCCCATGCCGACGATCTGGTGCGTGGCCAGCGTGCCCGAGCGCATGCCGCGCTCGTGGCCGCCGCCGTGCATCTGTGCCTCGATGCGCACGCGGGGCTTGCGCCGGACGAACAGCGCGCCGATGCCCTTCGGGCCGTAGGTCTTGTGCGCCGAGAACGACATCAGGTCGACCTTGAGCGTCGCGAGGTCGATCGGCAGCTTGCCGGTGGCCTGGGCCGAGTCGACGTGGAAGACGATGCCGCGCGCGCGGCAGATCTCGCCGATCGCAGCGATGTCCTGGATCACGCCGATCTCGTTGTTCACCGACATCACCGAAACGACGGTCGTATCCGGGCGCAGGGCCGCCTCGAAGCGCGCGAGGTCGAGCAGGCCGTCCGGCGCGACGTCGAGGTAGTCGACGGCGAAGCCTTCGCGCTCGAGCTCGCGCATCGTGTCCAGCGTCGCCTTGTGCTCGGTCTTTACGGTGACGAGGTGCCTGCCCTTGTCCTTGTAGAAATGCGCGGCGCCCTTGAGCGCGAGGTTGATCGACTCGGTCGCGCCGGAGGTGAAGACGATTTCCCTGGGATCGCAGTTGACCAGCTCCGCGATGTGCCCGCGCGCCTCCTCGACGGCCGCTTCGGCTTCCCATCCGAACGGGTGCGAACGCGACGCCGGATTGCCGAAATGCTCGGTCAGGAAGGGAATCATCTTCTGGGCGACGCGCGGATCGACCGGGGTCGTCGCCGAGTAATCGAGGTAGATGGGCAGTTTCATGGCGTCCTGGGGTGTGCGCGTATCCGGAATCCCGGGGTGGATCTCGAAGCCTCGAAACGTCAGAGGGCCGTTGCGGGTTCGGGCGACGGAGCCGCGCCTGCCGGATGACGGTGATCCTGCAGCACGGCCAGCTCTCCGCCGCGCGGCTGCTGCTGGCGGACGAGGTCGGACAGCGTGACCGAACGCAGATAGCTGAAGATGTGGGCGTTGAGCCCCGCCCACAACTCGTGGGTCATGCACCTGTGGTCGTCGAGGCAGTTCTCGCGGCCGCCGCATTGGGTCGCGTCGATCGGTTCGTCGACGGCGAGAATCACGTCGGCCACCGTCACGGTTTCGGCATCCCGCGCGAGGTTGTAGCCTCCGCCCGGCCCGCGCACGCTCTCGACCATCCCGTGGCGGCGCAGCTTGCCGAAAAGCTGCTCGAGGTAGGACAGCGAGATCCTCTGCCGTTCGGAGATCGCCGCGAGCGTCACCGGTCCACGCGCGCCGTGCATGGTCACGTCCATCATCGCCGTCACGGCGAATCTTCCTTTGGTCGTCAGGCGCATAAGGGGTCGTGTCCGCTGGATCGGCCCCGCCGCGATGGCCTGCCGATCAAAGATGAATTCTAGAATACCCGAACGATTTAGTCAACTAAAAGCCCGACAAGTTCACTCAAGCATCTTGTTGATCTTGCCCGGATCGAAAGCGTCGGCGACGGCCCGTGCCTCACCGCATTCGACCCCATCGTGCTGGAGCTGGGCGAGCAGCCGGTTGAAGCGCTCGTCGGTCGCGGCCGCGTGGTCGAGCAGTTGGTGGATCGCCTGGACGATCGGGTCGTTCATGTCGGCCGTGATCGCGTACGAAGAGAAGCCCAACTTCGCGGCCTGCGCCTCGCGCCGATCCTGGTCTTCCGGCGTGACGACACGGGCGGGTATGCCGATGGCCGTCGCCCCGGCCGGCACGTCGCGCACGACGACGGCGTTGGAGCCGATCTTGGCGCCATCGCCGATCTGGATTGGCCCCAGCACCTTGGCGCCCGCACCGATGACGACACCGCGGCCGAGGGTCGGGTGGCGCTTGCCCTTGTTCCAGGACGTCCCGCCGAGCGTGACGCCGTGATAGAGCGTGCTGTCGTCGCCGATTTCGGCGGTCTCGCCGATGACGATGCCCATTCCGTGGTCGATGAACACCCGGCGCCCGATCGTCGCGCCCGGATGGATCTCGATCCCGGTCAGCCAGCGCCCCCAGTGCGCGAGCCAGCGCGCGAGCCAGCGCAGGCCGAGGCCCCAGACGCGATGCACGACCGCGCGATGCCAGACGAGCGCGTGCAGCCCCGGATAGCAGGTGATGACCTCCCAGATCGTGCGGGCGGCAGGGTCGCGATCGAATACGGCGCGGATGTCTTCGCGAACTCGGGAGAACATCCCCGAATTATGCCAGTGCCCGACTTTTTCACTCAACTATTGCGGCACCGGCGCACGGGCGCCGCCGCGGGACCGCGGCGACGATTGCGGCCGACCTGCCGCCGCAGCCTTGCAGCGCAACCGTTTGCTAAACTCGGCGCAAGCCAGCGCGTACCCTGCCCGTCTGCCCGTCCATCCACGGAGATCCCGATGTCGACATACGTTCGTCGTGCAACCCAGGTGACCGCGCTCGCCGTCGTCGCGATCATGGCCCCTGGCGGCGCCGCCTGGGCCGCTGCCCAGACGACGCCAAGCGCGCCCTCGGCCAAGTGTGCCAAGGCCAACCGGCGCGTCGGCGCCGAGGAGAAGTGGGTCGCGAAATCGCAGGCCGCGCTCGAGCGCACGGAAAAAGCCAGTGCCAGCTGCACCACCAAGCCGGTATGCGATCGCTTCGCGATCAAGATTCGCGAAGAGCAGGAGCGCAAGGCGAAGCGGGAAGCGCGCCTCGCGAAGCTCAAGGCCGCCGCGGCCACGGCCTGCGCGACGCCGTAGCCGGCCGACCGGCGCAGCCGGTCAGCGCAAGGTGATCGCGGCAACCAGGAGCGCTGCGATCGCCAGCATGAAGAAGAACGAATAGGCGACGCCGGTCATCAGGGCGCGGGCGAGCGCCCCGCTCCAGCGTCCGCCGTAGACGACCCGCATCGACACGATGCCGTAGCCCAGCGCCCACAGGGCCAGCGGCATGCGCAGGGGCGAAGGCAGCAGCGCGAACAGGATTCCCAGGACGAACAGGAACGCGTGGTTGTGCGCCGCGTACACCAGGTGCGCAGCATAGCGCCGCGGGCGCAGCGGATGGCGGCGTCCGCTGCCGGCGTAGGCGAGTTGCAGCAGCAGCGCAGACACGGGGAGCAGGCCGATCGCGGCGTAGGGTGCGTAGCGCAGCGTTCCGGAGTAGATCTGCGCGGACTTCTCCTCGTGCGGCAGGCGGTTGAAGGCCTCGATGCGCCGGCGCAGCGGCGCGAGCCGCGGCCAGGCACCGACATCGAGATCGATGTCGAAATCCGGGGAGATGGAGAGGCCCGCGGCGCCCGCCTCGCGGTTGACCCCTTCGAGCGCCGCGGCATCCACCTTGCCGGTCGCGCTGGCTTCGACCAGCATCGGCGCATGGCCGGCGTAGCGGAACACCGCGAACATCGCAATCGACAGCGTGATGAACAGCTTGGCGGGCCGCACGTAGCGGCGCCTGCGGCCGGCGAAATACTCGCGGGTCAGGAATCCCGGCCGCAGCATCAGGTTGAAGAGCGTTCGCCACATGCGCCCATCCAGCGCGACGTAGCGTCCGGCAGCCTCGCGCAGGAAGTTCGTCGCCGACGGCAGCGCGAGATCGGTCTCCTGGCCGCAGGCGGGGCAATAGCTGCCCGGCGCCGGCGCACCGCAGTTGCGGCAGGCCGTGCCGGCGCTCATCCCGGCTCTCCTTGCATCATCGCGGATCCGGATCATTCCCGTTCGCGCGCAGCGCATCGATGCGCGCGAGAATGCCGCGGAGGATGTTGACCTCCTCTCGCTCCAGGCCGGCGCGCGCGAACAGCCGGCGCAGGCGCTGCATCAGCCGCCGCGGCCGCCGGGGATCGAGGAACTGCAGCGCGGTCAGCGTGCGTTCGGCGTGGACCTGCAGCGCCTCGATGTCTTCGTGGGTCGCGCGCTCGAAGCGCGGCGCCTCCCACACCGCGCCGCCCAGCGCCGCGACGCGCAGTTCGTAGGCCGCGACCTGTACCGCCGCGGCGAGGTTGAGCGACGCGTAGCGCGGATTGGCGGGGATCGTCGCCGCGATCGTGCAGCGCGCGAGCTCGGCGTTGGACAGGCCCGACATCTCGGTGCCGAAGACCAGTGCAACCTCGGCGTCGCGCGCGGCGCCGACCGCCTCCGCGGCCGCCGCGCGCAGCGGGAGAACGCGCCCTGCGAACTCGCGCGGACGCGCCGAGAGCCCGATCGACAGCCGGGTCCCGGCCAGCGCTGCATCGAGCGTGCCGACGATACGCGCAGTGTCGAGGACCTCGATGGCGCCGGAGGCCAGCGCCGTGGCGTCCGGATGCGGGAATCGCGCAGGCTCGACCAGCACGAGCCGCGTCAGTCCCATCGTCAGCATCGCCCGCGCTACGGCCCCGACGTTGGCGGGAAGGCTGGTCCGGACGAGAACGACACGCAGGCGCGCGAACGACGCCGCATCCGCCGCGTAGGCCAAGGGGTCGGTCTGGCGGGCGGGATCGCCGTCGTTCATGGGCTCGCGGCTGCGGGGCGTTCGGGCGGGGTGGATTGTGCCTGTAGAATAGGCGCTCCCCGCATTCTGTCACGCGGCTCCCGGGCCCGCGTAACCGCCGATCCCATGCACCCGATGCTGACCACGGCCGTCAAGGCGGCGCGCCGCGCCGGCAACATCATCACGCGCGGCGCCCGCGACCTCGACCTCCTGACCGTCACGACCAAGGGCCCCAAGGATTTCGTCAGCGAAGTCGACCGCGCGGCCGAAGCCGCGATCGTCGAGACGCTGCACGCCGCCTATCCTGACCACGCGATCCTCGCCGAGGAAGGCACGGCACGCGACAAGAACCGCGATGCGGAGAACGTCTGGATCATCGACCCGCTGGACGGGACGACGAACTTCCTGCACGGCTTCCCGCAGTACTGCGTGTCGATCGCGCTCGCCCACAAGGGCGTGGTCACGCAGGGCGTCATCTACGATCCGGTCCGCAACGACCTCTTCACCGCGACGCGCGGCCGCGGCGCATTCCTCAACGACCGCCGGATGCGCGTATCGCGGCGAACCCAGCTGCGCGACTGCCTGATCGGCACCGGTTTCCCGTTTCGAGACGGCAGCTTCCTCGACACCTACCTGCAGATGATGGGGGCGATGATCCAGCAAACCGCCGGACTGCGGCGTCCTGGAGCCGCTGCGCTCGACCTCGCCTACGTCGCTGCAGGCTTCTACGACGGCTTCTTCGAGATTGGCCTCAACCCCTGGGACGTCGCCGCCGGGAGCCTGCTGGTGCTCGAGGCGGGCGGGCTGATCGGCGACCTGTCCGGCGAAGGCGACTACCTGCACGGCGGCCAGGTGATCGCCGCCACGCCTAAGGTGTTCGCGCAGATGGTCAACGTCCTCGCGCCGTTCCGCGGCGACCTGGTGCGCAATCAATCATCGGCTTCGGTGGCCGCCCATTCGACGACCAAGGCGTAGCCGACGGCCAGCAGCACCGGGCCCAGGAACACGCCGATCGCTCCGAAAGCGATCGCGCCGCCCAGCACCCCGAGCAGTACCAGGACGAAAGGCAGCTCCGCGCCGCGGCTGATGATCAGCGGCTTGATCACGTTGTCGATCGTCGACACGACCAGCGCGCCCCAGGCGAGCACGAAGATCCCCCATCCGGTCTCGCCGCCGTGGATCAGCCACAGCCCCGCGGGAATCCACACCATCGGCGGACCGATGGGAACGGGCGACAGCACGAAGGTCAGCAATCCGAGCAGGGGCGCGGCATCGATGCCGGCGATCCAGAACCCGATTCCCGCAACCACGCCCTGGACCAGCGCCGTCCCGAGGATTCCAAGCACGACGCCTCGCACCGTCGCGCCCGCGACGTCCGCGAGCTGGGCGCCACGCGCCCCCGCGATCCGGTGCGTCGCAGCGTGCAGGCGCTCGACGATCGCGTCGCCGTCGCGGAACATGAACCAGGCGATGAAGATCGACAGCGCGAGCTGCAGCAGGCCGCCGACGATCGAGGCGCCCAACGCCAGCGCGAACTTGCGCATCGGCTCGAGGTAATTCGACAGCACGCGCAGCAGCTGCGCGGTGTCGTGGGCGACACTCGCCCAGTAGGCCGACGCCGTCGCGCCGACCAGCGGCAGGTCACCGACCCAGGCCGGCGGAGAGGGCGGCCCCGCCTCGACGGCGGCGCGTCCCCAGGCAACCATCTGGTCGGCGTTGTCGGCGATCGTCGCGCCCGCGATCACGAACGGCGCCAGCATCAGCAGCGACAGCAGGACGACCATGCCGCCGGCCGCGAGCCCGGCGCGACCACGCAGCGCGGCCTTGAGCCGCAGGAACAGCGGCCAGGTCGTCGTGCACAGGATCGCCGCCCATGCCAGGGCGGTCATGAACGGCCGCAGGACGAAGAAGCAGCCGACGATGAGCACCGCGAGCACGACGAGCGTCAGCGTCTGGTCGATGCGGGAGGGCGGGTTCGGCATGGGACGTTCAGGAGCGTTCGGGGCCGTTCGCAAGTATCGCCCGAATCCGGGCGGAGCGACCGGAAAGCCTGCAGCCGACGTACCATCGCGATCTTTCCGTCCGATGGCGAGTTCCAATGACCGCAATTGCCCGCACCGACCTGCTCGACGACCTCGTCGCCGCCAACCACATCCTCGCCGGACTCGGCGTGCTCGACGGCTTCGGCCACGTGAGCGTCCGCGATCCCGACGATCCCGACGCCTACCTGATGTCGCGTTCGCTCGCGCCGGAACTCGTCGACCCCGACGACATCATGGCCTTCGATCTCGCATCGTCGCCGCGCCACGGCGACACGCGGACGCCCTACCTCGAGCGCTTCATCCATGGCGCGATCTACGCGCGCCGCCCCGACGTGCATGCCGTCGTCCACAGTCACGCGCCGGGGGTCGTGCCGTTCGCGGCGTCGACGGTGCCGTTGCGGCCGGTCTATCACATGGGCAGCTTCCTCGGCGCCGGCGTCCCGGTGTTCGAGATCCGCGAGCGCTTCGGCATGACCGACATGCTGGTGCGCAACGGCGCGCAGGGGCAGGCGCTCGCCGATGCGCTCGCCGATCGCAGCGTCGTACTGATGCGCGGCCACGGTTTCTGCGCCGTCGGCGACAGCGTGCCGGTGGCGGTGTTTCGCGCCGCCTACACCCAGGCCAACGCCGCGCTGCAGCAGCAGGCGATCGCGCTCGGTGGCGACGTCACCTACCTCGACGACGCCGAAGCGAAGCAGGCCGACGCAACGAATCGCAGCGTGATCGCGCGGCCGTGGGCGCTGTGGAAAGCGCGCTATCACCGCAGGATGGGCGCCTGAGGCGGGAGGCCGCGCACTCGGCGAGCTGTCGTCTGCCGGACGGGACCCTACCGCCGCGGTCGATGTCGCGCCAGGATGGCGTGGTCGTGGGCCGATGGAGGTGACGATGAATCGCCGACGCCTTGGCATCCTGCTGTTCTTGCTCGCGCTCGTGCTGCCGGCGAGCGCGCTCGCGCAGATCGCCTACACGACACGCAACGTGAACGTCCGGGCCGGCCCCGGGCGCGACTACCCGCTGGTGACCTGGCTGGTGCCGGGAACGCAGGTCACCGTGGTCGGCTGTCTCTCGGACTGGAAATGGTGCGACGTCATCGTCGGCAGTCTGCGCGGTTGGGTGTACGCGAGGTTCCTTTCCTATCACTACGACAATAGCGACGTCCTGATCCTCGGTTACGGCCCCATGCTGGGCCTGCCGATCGTCACTTTCTCGATCGTTCCGTACTGGGACAACTACTACCGCAGCCGCCCCTGGTACCACGACCGACCGCACTGGGAGCACCGGCCACCGCCTCCGATGCGGCCGCCCGCAGTTCGCCCACCGCCGCGGCCCCCGGCACCCACCGGCCCGCTGGCACCCAGGCCGCCCGCCGGCACCGTGCCCGTGCCGCGACCGCCCACCGGTGTCCTGCCGGCGCCGCGCGCGCCTGCCGCCCCGTTGCCGCCAACGCGCCCCTCTGCCGGGGCCGTCCCGGTGCCGCGCCCGCCCGCG
>JAJXTF010000266.1 GCA_021784125.1 Pseudomonadota bacterium
CGCAGGCCGCGCAGGCCGTTCCATATCCGCCCGTCGGCGAGCACGGCCTCGATGCCCAGCACCAGGTCGCGCGCATTGCCGTAGCGCAGGACCGCGGTGCCTCCGGCGTTGGTCGAGATGTTGCCGCCGATCGTGCAGCTGCCTTCCGAGGCGAGCGACAGGGGGAAGAGCAGCCCGGCCTCCGCCGCAGCCTGCTGGACTTCGGCCAGCGTCGCGCCGGCCTCGACGGTGATCGTCGCGTTGTCGCGGTCGAGCACGCGGACCCTGCGCATGCGCGCCAGCGACAGGACGACCTCGGTGCCCGAGGCATCGGGCGTCGCAGCGCCGCACATCCCGGTGTTGCCGCCCTGCGCGACCAGCGGCGCGCCGGCCTCGGCGCAGGCGCGAACGACGGCCGCGACTTCCGCCGTGTCGGCGGGCCGGACGACGGCGCGTGCCGCGCCCCGGTAGCGTCCGCGCTGGTCGACGAGGTAGGGCGCGACGTCCGCGGCGTCCGTCAGCACCTGCGCGTCTCCCACCGCCGCGGCGAGGCGGGCGAGCAGGGTTGCGGCGCTGTCGGTCATGGCGCACGATATTAGCGCACCGCGAAGCGCAGGCGCATTCGCGCGTGCCAGGGAGAAACGATGAGCGACGATCCTTCGAAGCCCGCAGGCGCTTCGATGCCATTCTCGGCCGAGGACGCGATGGCGTTCATGCAGCGGATGTGGAATCCGTTTGCGATGCCGCTGCCCGGCGCGGGCGTGATGCCGGCGGGTCCGGAGGCTGCCGGGGGACACGGCGCCGCCGCCGAGGCGCCAGCGACCGCCGGGACCGGCGCAATGCCCGGCATGATGGGCGGTCTGATGCCGGGAATGATGCCTTTTCCCAACCCGGCGGCGATGTTCGCCGCCCTCGATCCCGTCGAGGTCGACCGCAAGATCGGCGAGCTGCGGATCATCGAGGGCTGGCTCGCAATGACGCTCAACCTGATGCAGATGAGCATCAAGACCCTCGAGCTCCAGCGCGCGTCGCTCGAGGCCTTGCAGGCGACGCACGCGCCCGAGCCTTCGGGACGCAAGGGCCACGCGAAGTCGCGCAAGGGCTGAGGGCGCCGCAGGGCATCGGCGCCCTTCGGAACTGCTCAGGAAAGCCCGCCGTCCGGCGACGATCCCAGCCACGCCTCCCGCAGTGCCAGCGCCCGCGCCGATGCGTCGGCGCGCAGCGCGAGCAGGCAGGTATCGGCGGGCGCAGCGTCGAGTTCGACGTCGACCTCGATCAGTTCGTCGCGGCGAAATGCGTGAACCCTGACGCGCTCGCCGGCAATGCGCGATGCGAGCAGTGCATCCAGCGCAGCGCCCGAAGCTTTCAGCCCGTCGAGGGCCACCAGCGTGTCATGCGGCGCGAGGCCCGCGCGCTCGGCCGGCCCGGCGCTGAAGACGTGGCGCAGCCGCATGTCGGCGTCGATTTTCGCGCCCAGCCAGCACGCGGGAAGCGCGTCCGACGCCGGCTTGCCGCCGCGGTCGTTGGGCCCGCTGGCCGGTCGCAGCTGCAGGTCGACGCCGACGGCGTCGAGCAGGGCGGCGAGC
Organism: Pseudomonadota bacterium; assembly: GCA_021784125.1. Classification (GTDB taxonomy): domain Bacteria; phylum Pseudomonadota; class Gammaproteobacteria; order Burkholderiales; family Casimicrobiaceae; genus VBCG01. Next base: position 1,566 of record JAJXTF010000266.1, read on the forward strand.
GGGGGATCCTCGGTGCCATCCACGTAGCGCCCGAAGAAGTCCTGGAGGTCGACGCCCGCGACCTCCTCTGCAAGCGACCGGATGCCGTCCTCCGGGACGCCGACACCGCTGCGGCCGTGGCGCTCCCACAGCGCAAGCATCAGGTCGTCGAGCGAGCCGCGGCCACCTTCGCGCAGCGTCAGGTCGAGCGCCAGGGCGACCAGCGAACCCTTGGCGTAGTAGCTGACGACGGCGTTCGGCGAGTTCTCGTCCTGGCGGTAGAACTTGATCCACGCGTCGAAGCTCGAATCCCCGACGCTCTGCACCTGTCGGCCCGGCGTGCGCAGCACGTTGGTGATCGTGCGGGCGAGAAGCTCGAGGTAGCGGGGCGCGTCGATGACGCCGCTCTTCAACAGCGCGAGATCGTCGTAATAGGACGTGATGCCTTCGAAGGCCCAGAGCTGCCGCGTGTAGCTCTCGCGCGCCAGATCGTAGGGCGCGAATGCCGCGGGCTTGATCCGCTTGACGTTCCAGGCGTGGAAATATTCGTGACTCGCGAGGCCCAGAAACGTCAGGTAGTCGTCGTTGACCTCGCGTTGCCCGCGTCGGGGAAGCTCGTTGCGCGAGCACAGCAGGCTGGTGCTCGAGCGGTGCTCGAGTCCTCCGTAACCGCTTCCCAGCACCGTCACCAGGAACAGGTAGCGATCGAAAGGCGCACGGCTTCCGGGCCCGCCGCCGAAGAGGTCGTTGTGCCATCGGCAGATGCGGCCGAGATCGCGGGTCACGCGCTCGAGGTCGGCCTCGTGGCGGCCAGTGAGCGCGATCTGGTGCGGGACGCCGCCGGCAGCGAAGCTCGCGAGGGTGAAATCGCCGAGCTCGACCGGGTGATCGATCAACTCGTCGTAATCGGCTGCGCGATAGCGTCCGAAGCCCAGCGGCGGCGCGCCGTCGGTCGCGAGCGTCGTCGCAACCCGCCAATGCGCGAACTGCGGACCCTGCGGAGGAAGGATGTCGACGACGCAGGGCGCGGCTTCCCGGCCCTCCGGGCAGAGGAAGACGCAGGCGCCGTTGAAGTATCCGCGCGTGGCGTCGAGGTAGGCGGTGCGCACCGACACGTCGAACGCGTGGACCCGCACCACGACGGTCACCGGCGCATCGGCGGCAGCGGTGCGCCACAGGTCCTTCGCTTCCTTGCCGATCGCGATCGGCCGGCCCGCGGCTTCGGCCCGGACGTCGACGATCTGGCGCGAAAACTCGCGGATCAGGTAGCTGCCCGGAATCCAGGCCGGAAGCCGGAAACGCTGGCCGGAAGGGGCGGGTGCATCGACGGTGCAACGGACTTCGAAGAGATGTGCGTTCGGATCGAGCGGGAGGATCCGGTAATGCGTGGGGGTCATCGGCAGCGTCGGCATGGTGGCGCCCCCGGCACGAATCGAACGTGCGACCCCATTCTTAGGAGGAATGTGCTCTATCCACTGAGCTACGGGGGCGGTCGATCGGGATTTTATCCCCTCGGCCGCCGGCGCAGTCGACGCCGGCTACAGCGGCGGGTAGCATCGGCGCCCGGATGGAACGCATCGTCGCCACGCATTGCCCCCCGCGCGGGTCACCGTTTCGCGGGCGACCCGGCCGCGCGGGCGCGCCATCCGGGCAGGTTTCGCGCCTGCGGGGGCCCGCCCGGTGATCCCCTGGCTCGAGGCGTCGACGCCTTTCCCACCGATCGAAACCGCGCTCGCCGAGCCCCCCGGGTTGCTCGCGGCCGGCGCAGACCTGTCGCCCCCGAGGCTCGTCGATGCCTATCGCCACGGGATATTTCCCTGGTACAGCGAAGGCCAGCCGATTCTCTGGTGGAGTCCCGATCCGCGCATGCTGCTCTACGTCGACGAGTTCCGCGTCTCGCACTCGTTGGGGAAGCGGCTGCGGCGCTGCGAATTCGACCTGCGGGTCGACACCGCTTTCGATCGCGTCATCGAGTCCTGCGCGGACATCCCTCGCGGGCAGGGCAGGGGAACGTGGATCACCGGCGCGATGATCGATGCCTATCGGCGCCTGCACCGGCTCGGCTATGTGCATTCGGTGGAAGCGTGGCGCGGCGATGAACTCGCGGGTGGTCTCTATGGTCTGGTCCTTGGAAGCATGTTCTTCGGCGAATCGATGTTCGCGCGGCAGACCGACGCTTCCAAGGTGGCGCTCGCGGGTCTGGTCGGGCTGCTGCGTCGACTCGACGTGCCGCTGATCGACTGCCAGCAGGAGACGCGGCACCTGGCCTCGCTGGGGGCGCGTCCGGTTCCCCGGGCGCGCTTTGCGCGGCACCTCGACGAGTTGATACACTCCACCGCGGTTCCGGGCGGCTGGCGACCCGGACCGATTCCGGAAATCGGGTGAGCAAGCTCAACGACC
>JAJXTF010000267.1 GCA_021784125.1 Pseudomonadota bacterium
GGTGCGGATCGTCGCGATCGTCGACAACGGGATCGACACGCCGCCGATCGTCGCGATCGGGTAATCCAGCAGCTGCTGGACGTTGAGCCGCGAGATGCGCTGCACCTGCGGGATCACCTTGTACGAGCGCGTGTCCATGCTGAAGTAGTTCACGTAGCCGCCACCGAGCAGGCTGCTCATCGCCGCGCCGATCTGGCTCATCGTGAGTCCGAGCTGCGCCGCCTTGTCGCGGTCGATCACGATCACCGACTGCGGCAGGTCGTACTTGAGGTCGGTGTCGAGGAACGCGAACTTGCCGCTCGTGCGCGCATCCGCGAGAAATCTCTGCGAGACCGTGTTCAACCGCAGCGGAGAGTCGGTCGTTTCGATCACGAACTGCATCGGCAGGCCGAACGCGCCCGGAAGCGACGGTCGCTGCCAGGCGACGATTTGTTGCCCTGCAATCGAGGCGTTGACCTTCGCCTGGATGTCGCGCTGGATTTCGGTCGCGCTGCGCCGACGCTCGCCGCGCGGGCGCAGCACCAGGCCCGTGAACGAGAATCCGGGCGCGTCCATGTGGAATACGTGGTCGGGCTTCGCGATCGGGTCGACGAGCTTGTACAGTTGATCGAAGTAGCGGACCTTCGTCTGCAGCGTCGCGTCCGGCGCCGAGGTCGCGGTGAGACCTACGAAACCCTGATCTTCCTGGGGCGCGAGCTCGGACTTCGAGTGGGTCGCCAGGAAGTAGATGCAGCCGAGCACCACGATGACGATCAGGCCGGTGACGGCCGTGTAACCGAGGCTGCGTTCGAGCTTGCGCTGGTACCAGCCGCGCAGCCGTTCGAAGCGGGCATCGATCGCGCGCACGAGCCGGTCCTCCCAGTGCGCGCCGTCGCCCTGGTGCGGCCGCAGCATGCGCGAGCACATCATCGGCGATAGCGTCAGCGCGATCACCGCGGACACCGTGACGGTGCCGGCGAGGGTGAACGCGAATTCGACGAACAGTGCGCCGGTCAATCCCCCCTGGAAGCCGATCGGCACGAACACCGCGAGCAACACGGCGGTCATCGCGATGATCGGCGCGCCGAGCTCGCGGGCGGCGACCAGCGCGGCGGAGAGCGGCGGCTTGCCTTCCGCGAGGTGCCGGTTCACGTTCTCGACGACGATGATCGCATCGTCGACCACGAGGCCGATCGCGAGCACGAGCGCGAGCAAGGTCAGCAGATTCACCGAGAAGCCGAGCGCCAGCATGATCGCGAACGTGCCTATCAGCGACAACGGGATCGCGAGGATCGGGATGATCACCGAACGCGGTGAACCGAGGAACGCGAAGATCACGAGAATGACGATCCCGATCGCCTCGATCAACGTGTACGCGACCTCCCGTATCGCACTGTTGACGAAATCGGTCGAGTCGTAGACGACCCGGCCGTTCAGGCCCTCCGGCAGCCTCGACTTGATCTGCGGAAAAATCCGCTTGACCGCGCTGACCACGGTCAACAGGTTCGCATTGGGTGCCACCTGGATGCCGGTGAACACGCCGCCGAGGCCGTCGAAAGCGACCCGGGATTCGTAGCTGTCCGCACCGAGGGAGACCGAGGCGATGTCGCCGAGGCGCACGATCGCGCCGTTGGTCTGCTTGACGACCAGGTTGCGGAAGTCCTTCACGCTGTGCAGATTAGTCGTCGAGGTCAAGGTGACCTGAATCGTCTGTCCCTTCGTGCTGCCGACCGCCGAGATGTAATCGTTGTCGGCGAGCGCCTTCTGCACGTCGCTCGCGGTGAGGCCGTACGCGGCGAGCTTCTTCGGATCGAGCCAGGCGCGCAGCGAGAAGTACTGTGCACCGACGAGGTCGACGGTCTGGACGCCGGGTATCGCCTGCAGCTGTGGTTCCACGACGCGCTGCAGGTAATCGGTGATCTGGTTGCGGTGGAGGCTCTTGCTCCAGAATCCCATGTACAAGGCGTCGATCGTGTCCTCGACCTTGACGGTGATCGACGGCAGCTCCGACCCGGTGGGCAACTGGTTGAGCACCGAGTTGACCTTGATGTTGATCTCGGCGGCGGCCTTCGAGGTGTCGTAGTTCTGGCGCAGCACCACCGTGATCGTGCTGACGCCGCTCTGGCTGGTCGAGGTCATGTAGTCGATGCCGTTCGACTGCGCGACCGCGGCTTCGATCGGCGTCGTGATGAACCCGGCGATCGAATCCGGATCGGCGCCCGGATAGACCGTCGTGATCGTGACGACGCCGTTCTCGGTCTTCGGGAATTGGCGCACCTGCAGGGACCAGAAGCTGCGCATGCCGATCACCAGGATCGCCAGGCTGACGACGCTCGCGAGCACGGGCCGGCGGATGAAGAGATCGGTGAAGTTCACTGCGCGGCTCCGGGACTCATTCGTTCGGCGGCGACGGGTTCGGCGAGTCGCTCGGCATGACCGAGTTGTTCACCGTGATCGCGCTGCCGTTGTGGAGCTTGAGCTGGCCCGCGCTGACGACCGTGTCGCCGGCGCGCAGGCCGGAGAGGACCGCGACCTGGTTGCCGCGCGTCGGCCCGATCTTCACGAAGCGCTGGCGCGCGACCAACCGCGGCTTGCCGTGCGCGTCGGCGCCGGCGTGTTCGACGACGAACACGGTGTCGCCGTACGGGTTGTAGGTGATCGCGGTCAGCGGAATGGTCACGAAGCGGTGCGGCGCGCCGTCGTCGACGGTCACGTTGGCGTACATCCCGGGCACGAGGCGGCCGTCGCGGTTCGGGAGCGAGGCGCGGACCTGGACGTTGCGGCTCGCGCCGTCGACCTTCGAGTTGATCGCGACGATGCGCCCGCGGAAGCGTCGGCCCGGGTAGGTGTCGACGGTCGCCTCGACCGTCTGGCCGCGGCGGATCACCGCGAGCGCCTGTTGCGGGACGAAGAAGTCGATCAGGATCGGATCGACCGATTGCAGCGTGACGATCGTCGTTCCGGCCGCGAGGTACTGCCCGACGTCGACCTGACGGATCCCGAGGACGCCGGCGAACGGCGCGCGCACGATCTTCTCGGCGATCAACGCGCGTTGCGCGGCGACCTGTGCGCGCGCGGATTGCAGGGCCGCGAGATCCGCGTCGACGGTCGCGCGGCTGATCGCCTGGGCGGCGAGCTGCCGCCGGTCGCGGCGGTAGTTCACCGCCGCGAGCCGCGCCGCGGCTTCGAGTTGGGCGAGCTTCGCGGGATCGTCGTTCATCCGCAGGGTCAGCAGCGTTTCGCCGGCCCGCGCGGTGTCGCCGGACTTGAAGTGGATCGCGCCGACGATGCCCGCAATCTGCGCCGCGAGGTCGGCGCCCTGGCGCGCGCGGACGTTGCCGACCGCGTGGCTTTCGTTCTGCCACGGCAAATTCGCCGCGACGAACGTCGACACCGTCTGCGGCGCGTTCGCGCTCGCGGCCATGAATTCGGCGATCTTGCGGCCGACGAACAGGTGGAACCCATAGATCCCGCCGATCACGACGAGCGCGACCGCGAGCACGATCGCGATCGGCTTCACGAGCGCGCTGCGCGCGACCTTCGGCGGAACGCCGCCGGCGCCGCCCAATTCCTGATTGCTCACAGAGACCCCTTGCAGCAGTCGTTACTACCGGGCTTCGCGTCCTGTCGATGCCACCAGCCCCCGCCGAGCGCCTGGTAGAGCGCGGCGGTGTCCGCGAAGCGCTGCGCGCGCGCCTTCACGAGCGCGATGCGCGCGGTTTGCTCGGCCTGCTCGGCGAGGAGCACCTGCGGGAGGCTCGCCGCGCCGGTCGTGTATTGCAGGCGCACGAGGCGCAAGGACTGCGACGCCGATCGTGCCGCGACCGCGTCGGCGGCGACGCTGCGGGCGTCGGCCTCGAGCGCGACCAGCACGTCGGCGACGTTGCGGAACGCGGTGAGCACGGTGGCCTTGTAGTTCGCCGCCGCTTCCTGGGCCGCGGCGATCGCCGCCCGGCGGGTGTGC
>JAJXTF010000268.1 GCA_021784125.1 Pseudomonadota bacterium
GCCCGCGCTCGCACCCTCTCGATCGACGCCACGGCGGCGCGCGCGATGCCGGGGGTCGTGGCCATCGTCACCGGGCGCGAGCTCGCCCTGTGGACGACCCGCCACCGGATGGCCCCGCCGATCGAAGGTCTGCATCCGGTTGAGATGGATACGCTGCCGATCGACCACGTGCGCTTCCAGGGCGATCCCGTGGCCTGCGTCGTCGCGACCGATCGCTACGTCGCCGAGGACGCCTGCGAGCAGGTCGTCGTCGACTACGAGATGCTGCCGGCGGTCACCGACATGCATCAGGCGCTGGACCCGGCAGCGCCGAGAGTCGACGCGGCCCTGCCCACGAACCTGATCTCGCACCAGCGCTTCGAGAAAGGCGCCGTCGCCGCGCGCGGGCGCGACGCGCATCACGTCGTCGAGGCGAGCTTCTTCCAGCACCGGCAGACGCACCTGCCCATCGAGACGCGAGGCTGCGCGGCCGTGTGGGACGAAGGACGCGAGCACCTGACGATGCACATCGGCTGCCAGGTGCCGCATCCGATGCGAACCCAGCTCGCCGCCCGGCTGCGCCTGGCGGAGACCCAGGTGACGATCGCTTCTCCCGACGTGGGCGGCGCTTTCGGCCAGAAGATCGCACTCTATCGCGAGGAGCTCACGGTCGCCGCACTCGCGCGCGAGCTGCGCCGCCCGGTGCGCTGGCGCGAGGACCGGCTCGAGAACCTGCTCGCAGCCAGTCATTCGCGCGAGCAGCTCTGCCGCACCCGCGCCGCCGTCGCCGCCGACGGCAGGCTGCTCGCGCTCGAGCTCGAGCTGATCGAGGACTTCGGCGCCTACTGCTTCTATCCGGCGAACTACCTCGCACGGGTCGTCGCGATGATCCTGACCGGGCCCTACAAGGTCCAGGACTATGCCTACGACGTCAAGGTCGTGCTGACCAACAAGTGCGGCAACGGCCCGATGCGCGCGCCGATGGCGATCACCAGCTGGGTGATCGAGGGGACGATGGACGCGATCGCCCGCGACCTGGGTCTCGATCCGGTCGAAGTCCGGCGGCGCAACATGCTCGAGACCACCGATTTGCCTTACACGATGCCTACCGGCGAAGTGCTGTCCGACGTGACGCCGCGCGCGACCCTCGAAGGCGCATTGCAGGCGATCGGCTACGACGCGTTCCGCACCCGCCAGCGCGAAGCCCGTGCGCAGGGACGCTGGCTGGGGCTCGGCATCTGCACGGTCGTCGAGTCGACGACCTACGGCTCGGCGTTCTACAAGGCGGCCGGCATCCCGGGCTCGGGGCACGAAGCCGCGTGGATCCGCATCGAGCCTTCGGGCGCGGTCAACGCGTCGACGGGTCTGGGCGCGACAGGACAGGGCTACGAGACGGCGCTGGCGCAAGCCGTGGCCGAAGGCCTCGGCGTCGAGCCCGGGTGCATCCGCATCCTGCTCGGCAACACCGACGTCGCGCCCTACGGCATGGGCAGCCGCGGTGCGCGCGGCGGCACCGCCGGCGGCGGCACGCTCTACCTCTGCGCGCTCGATGCGCGCGCCAAGCTGCTGGCGATCGCCGCGAAATCGCTGGGCCTGCCCGATGCCGGGGCGCTGCGGATGATCGACGGTCGCGTCGAGTGTCACGATGCCGCCGGATGGATCGACACCGGGCTCACGCTCGCCTCGATCGCGCGCACCGCCTATCTCGATCCGCTCGCCCTTCCCGAGGGCCTGGCGCCGGGTCTCGACTTCAACCGGACCTACGACCCTCCGCCGATGACCTATTCGAACGCGACGCACGCCTGCGAGGTCGAGGTCGACGCGCAGACCGGCGCCTTGCGCATCCTGCGTTACCTGGCGGCCGAGGATTGCGGCACCGTGCTGTCACCGGTGGTGGTCGAAGGTCAGCAGCACGGTGCGATCGCGATGGGCCTGTCCAATGCGCTGCTCGAGCAGGTCGTCTACGACGACACCGGGCAGAACCTGTCGGGCTCGCTCGCCGACTACCTGGTCGCGACGGCGTGCGAGATCCCGCCGATCGAGCTGCTGCCGATGCACACGCCCAGCACGCGCACGCCTGCCGGACTGAAGGGCATGGCGGAGGGCGGCGTGATGGGCGCGATCGGCGCGCTCATGAATGCCGTCAACGACGCGCTGGCGCCTTTCGGCGTCACGGTCGATCGTCAGCCGCCGACGCCGATGTACCTGCGCGGCCTGCTGCGCGGCAAATCCCCTCTTCCTGCGGAGAAACGATGAATCACTCCAATGAACGCGCCACCGTCGGCTTCATCGGCCTCGGCATCATGGGTGCGAGCATGGCCGGCCACCTGCTGCGCGGCGGCCATTCGCTGCACGTCTACAACCGGACCGCCTCGCGCGCCGAAGCCCTGCTCGCCGCGGGCGCGCACTGGCAGGACTCGCCGGGCGCCGTCGCCGCCGCCGCGGACGTCGTCATCACCATGGTCGGCACGCCCGACGACGTGGAGGCGATCTATTTCGGATCGGAAGGCATCGTCGCGAGGGCGCGCGAAGGCGCGCTCCTGATCGACATGACGACCTCGAGTCCCGCGCTCGCCGAGCGGATCGCCGTTGCGGCAGCGGCACGCGGACTGCGCGCGCTCGACGCGCCGGTCTCGGGCGGCGACGTCGGTGCGCGCGAGGCGAAGCTGTCGATCATGGTCGGCGGCGACGCGGAAGCCTTCCGCCGCGCGCAGCCGATCCTGGCGCTGATGGGAACCAGGATCGTTCGCCAGGGCGGCCCCGGGGCCGGGCAGCACACCAAGCTGTGCAACCAGATCGTCATCGCATCGACGATGCTGGGCGTCTGCGAAGGCCTCGCCTATGCGCAGCGCTCGGGCCTCGACGCGCCGACGGTGCTCGAATCGATCGGCGGCGGCGCGGCCGGCAGCTTCCTGCTGAACAATCTCGGGCCGCGCATCCTGCGCGAAGACTTCGCGCCCGGCTTCATGATCGACCATCTGGTCAAGGACCTGCGCATCGCCCATGGCGAGAGCGAGCGGCTGGCGCTGGACCTCCCCGGTCTGACGCTGGCCTTGCGGCAGTACGAGTCGCTTGCCGAGGGGGGCGAAGGGCGCAGCGGGACGCAGGCGCTCTACAAGCGCTACGCGCGCTGACCGCGGGGCAGCCATGGACATTGCCGGCGAATACCGCATTCCCGCAGCGCGCGAGCGCGTCTGGGCGGCGCTGAACGACCCCGACGTGCTGCGCGCCTGCATCCCGGGCTGCCGCAGCCTGGAAAAGGTTTCCGATACCGAATTCGCGTCGACCGTCGCGGCGAAGGTCGGACCGGTGTCGGCGACCTTCCGCGGCAACGTCGTCCTCTCGGAGCTCGATCCGCCGCGCGGCTACACGATCTCGGGGCAGGGTCAGGGCGGCGCAGCGGGCTTCGCGCGCATGAGCGCCAGGGTGACGCTGGACGAGGACAACGGCGAGACGCTGCTGCGCTACCAGGCGCGAGCCGACGTCGGGGGCAAGCTCGCGAGCGTGGGCAGCCGCCTGGTGCAGGGCGTCGCGAGGAAGAATGCCGACGATTTCTTCTCCGCTTTCGCGCGCGCGCTGGGCGGCGCCGGCGCGGAGGTGCCCGCCGCAGCGGCACCGGAAGTCGTGACGCCCTCGCCGACCGCCGCTCCCGAGGCGGCGGCAGGCGTCCAAGCGATGCCCTCGCCCGCAGCCCGCGCCGCGCCCGCGACCTCGGCGTGGATCGTCGCCCTGGTGTCCGCCCTCTGCGGCGTCGTGCTCGGCTTCATCCTCGGGCGCTGGTAGCGCCGGCGCGATCGCGCCCGCAGCACGGCCACAGCACGGCGGCCGCAGCACGGCCGCAGCACGGCCGCAGCAGCGAGGCACGCCGCCACCGGCCCGCCTCGCGCCGACCGATGCGCTAACATGGCGGCAGCGTACGGGTACCGCACCCGCGCAACCCGCATTGG
>JAJXTF010000269.1 GCA_021784125.1 Pseudomonadota bacterium
CTCGGACGCGCGCAGCGCCATCTCGGCTGCGACGCCGTCCCTCACCCAGTCGGCATCGTAACCGCGCTGGCGCAGGCCCACCTGCAGGGCGTCGCCCAGCAGCGTGTCGTCCTCGACGACGAGGATGCGCGTCACGATGGGACGGCCTCATGCTGCGGATCTCGAGTGCTTTCGCGCACCGGCCGCAGGGGATCCTGGGAATGGAAGCTTCGCCGATAGAGCCACAGGTAGCCGGCCTGGAACATCGCACCGACGACGAAGGGCGCGACCAGCATTCCGCTGTCGAACATCGCGCCCGCGACGACCGGTCCCACCGAGCGCGGAACCTGCCGTGACACCGAGGACACGATGCCGGCGAGACCCAGGCGTTGGTTGCGGACGAGACTGGCCGTGATCGCCGACCTGGGGCCGTTGGTCGCGCGGTTCAGCGTGTTGCGCAGAAGGAAGATGCCGATGGCCGTTGCCAAATTGGGGGCGAAGGGGAATGCGAACAGCAGGGTCAGCGCCGCAAGCCGCAGGACGACGATGACCTGCATCAGCCCGTAGCGCCGCGACAAAGGCGTCGTCAGGTGGGAAGAGATCGCGGCGAGCAGGAAACCCGTCGCGATCAGCGGCGCGATGTGACGCGGACCGATGCCGAACCTGAGCGCGAACCAGTAGGACACCAGCGGTCCGGTCAGTCCGATGCCGGTGCCCTGCAGGAAATTCGCCAATGCGAGCATCCGCAGGTTCCGGTTTTCCTTGTGACGGACCGCACGCTCCGCTGGAACATCCGCGGACTGGACCAGCGCCACGTGGCGATCCTCGGCCAGCGCGATGCAGGCGAGACTGAGCAGTGCCGCAGCGAGCGCAATGGCGAAGATGGGGCGATACGCGTCCGCGGCCGGAGTCGCGGCAGCCATCAGGCCGGGCAGGATCGCGCACGCCGCGCCCAGGGCCATGCCGAGGAACCCCAGCGTCGTGTTCAGCGCGATGACCTGCGATCGTGTGCCGGGATCGAGGCCCTGTGTCAGCCATGCGCGCTCGATCGCGCCGAAAGGACCCGCAGCGCCGTTCGCGCCGCGCCCGAATGCGCCGATGATCGCGGCAGCGCCCAGGATCGTCGGCTGGGTGGTTGCGACCGCCGCGATGCACGCCAGCACATACACCGCGTCGTAGCCGAGGAGAAAGCGCTTGCGCCCGACGCGGTCGCTCGCGATCCCGGCGGAGATCGTCACGGCGACGGCGAAGAGCAGCCCTCCCGCCAGCACCGATCCGATCGCCGCGCCGGACCAGTGCAGCGACCGGAGGTACAGCGCGAAGTCGACGGCGAGCACGCCTTGCGCGACGCTCCGCGCCGTCCTCGCGGCGAGTAGCAGCCGGACCGAGCGGCGCGTCGAGGACCTGCCGTGGCCCGTCATGCGCAGTGGCATCCCCGCTCCGGCTGCAGCGGGCCGAGCAGGAATGCCCAGGCCCGCTCGTGCAGGGCCGCGCGTCGGACCAGTCCGCCGAAGCTGTGCCCCGTGCCGGGAAGACGATGCAGCTGCAGCGGCGGAGGCAGTTCGAGTGCTCGTGCGCGTGCATTCATCGCTTCGGTCCAGCGGGTCGCGCGCTCGATACGGGTCGTTCCCTGCTGTGCGTCGACGGGCCCGCGCTGGCGCAGGCTCGCGCCGCGCCGCTGGTCGCGCATGCCGACGAATGCGCAACCCGGCACGCTCAGGAACAGCCGTTGCCTTGACATGTCGAGGCCGGAAGGGGGATGACGCAATCCGTAGGGGAAATCCCGCGATTCATCCGGGAATGTATACCAGCCGGCAGCACTGACCACATAGCGCGCAACCCGCGCCGGATGGGCCATGACGAAGCGATGCACGAATTGTGCGCCTCCCGAATGCCCGAACAGGTGCAGCTTTCCGCCCGGCAGGCCCAGCGACGCCAGCAGGCTGTCGACCAGCGACATCAACGCGAGATCCGCGCGCTGGCCGCGACCGTCGCGACCGAGCCGCTGGTAATCGGCGAACTCGGCGGGCTCGAACCGCGGCACGACGAGGATCGCAGCCTGCGATCGCGCAAGCTCGGCGAAGGCGTCGAAGTGATCGGCTGCATTGCGGCTGATGCCGTGGACCGCCACGACCACCGGCGTCCCGGGGCCCGGGTTGCGGGGCAGTTGCAGCGCATAGCGGAGCCCCGGCCGGAATTCGGCGATGTCCACGGGACTGCTCGGCGTGGCGGCCGCCGCAGTGACGGCGGTCGCGGCGGGGATCGGAGCGGCGTGTGCTTCCATCGTCTCGTCGAATGTGATCGTGATTGCGCGCGCGGGCGAATGACCCGCGCTGCGCATGGCAGCGAGGCTTCGCCGGCGCATCGCGGATCGCGGCGCCGCCGCGACGATGCAGGATCGGACTATTGCTGCGCTGCGGCCGTCGTCCGCAAGCCCGGCAGCCGGTTCAGCACCGGGAACAGGGCTTCGACGACACGGGGATCGGTCAGCTCGTCGGCCGTGCGCACGGGCAGGCCCGCGGCCCGCTCGGCCTCACGGGCCGCGAGCGGCGATGACGTCACGACCCCGCTCACCGCGACGACCGGCAGGTGATGGCGTCGCAGCCATTCGACCCCGGCGACGGCGCTCATTGCATCGGGCGCCGCGAACAGCACCGCGTCGACGTTCTTGACGAATCGCATCGACTCGACCAGCGCCGAGGTCTCGGCCTGCAACAGGCCGTCGGCGACTTCCAGCACGGTGCAATCGACGCCGGCGGCCGCGACGTGGCGGCAGAGCTGGGTGAGGATGTGCTCGAGTTCCTCGACGCCCAGCCCCGCGGTGCTCGCATGACCGACATCGGTGAAATCGAGCACCGGCGAAGCACCCGCATCGCTCATCAGCCAGCGATCGCCGCCTGCGCCGGTGCCAGTGACTTTTGCCGCGCCGACGCGCAATCCGAGCCGCCGGAGCCCCGCGACCAGGTTGGCCGCAGTCGTCGTCTTGCCGGCGTTCATGCTCGATCCGAGCACCGCGACGGTGAAGGCAGTGCGCCGCGAAGGCGGGGCGCTGAGCGCGGCAGCGCGCATGTTGAGCACGCCCCGGGCGTCGGCGAGCAGGCCGATGGGCTCGATCTGCGTCGCCGGTTTGATGCCGGCGTGCCGACTCTGCACGATGGCGGCGATCCCGCCTGCCGCGACGAGATGGCAGGGCGCGAGATCCGGCGGGACGCTGGCCTCGTACTGGTCGGGCGCATAGCGCGCACCGAAGGCGACGACGATTTCGTCCCCGGGCCAGAGACGGACGCGGCGACCGGTGGAGGATTCCAGGTGCTGGTGCTGCCCGAGGCGCGTCACTCGCGCGAGCACGAGGTCGCCCGCTTCGGGACGCTGGTCGGTGATGAGCCGCGTCGCTTCGGCGAGCTTGACGCGGCGGATGCTGTATGACGTCTTGGCGTGTTTGAGTCGGTCCGCTCGCAGGTCGAGCGGGGAGGCGCTGGTTGAAAGGACGATCGGTCTCGTGGACCGTGCGTCCCGGGTGTTCGGCTCGAAGGCGAATGGCACGACGGGTTCTCCAGGGGGATTGCGGTTGGACTTGCTCGTAGCGGATGGAGCTTGCTGCTGTTTTCTTAACGGATGCTTAATGCAGCGTCATGAGACCGCAGGTGCGGAGCGTGGGCGTTCCGCCAAGGCGACGAAGGGACCAAGCGGACGAAGGGAACGGACCCGGGCTCGGCCTCCGCGCTCGCGCGATTCGTGCTGCTCGTCGGCGCGCTCGTCGCGCGCCGACGCCGGATGCCCCGGCTGCGCGCCTGCAGCCGCCGCCGCGGAGGTGTCCGCCTTGCGGGGCAGACCCGGGATCTCGATGCCGCCGCTCCAGAACGCAGCGACGAATCCGGCCAGCAGGATCGCGGTCACCCAGCGCGTCGCGGGTATCGCCTCGCTCGGAGGGCCGGCC
>JAJXTF010000270.1 GCA_021784125.1 Pseudomonadota bacterium
TCTGTGCCTTGACATGACGCCGTGCCCGCTCGACGTCAAGCTTGATCGCGCCACCGAGGAAATTGTCAGGGTTTAGGTAGCCGAGGATGACGTGGCAATCGGACACCGTGACCGTGTCCAGGCCGCTTTCGGGCCAGCAGGTGCCGACGCGGTATCCGGCACTGTCGGGGCCAAGCTTGATCGCGCCGCTGTAGGGATCGAGTCGCACGAAGCTGCCGGCGCCGGCCCCAACCGAGTCCATTGCGACCAACGGCAGCGACAGCACCAGGCGCGCCATGTCAGGGTCGGAGGCTATCGTGAAGTTGCCCTTGGTGATCAGGGCCATGTCGAACGACGTGCCACCGATGTCCGAGCAGGCGATGTTTTCGTAGCCGAGCGCCGCGCCCAGCAGCTTTGAGCCGATGACGCCCCCGATCGGGCCTGAAACGATGGTGCGCGCCAGTTCCTTGGCCTTCCAGCTGATCGTCCCGCCGTGGGTGGCCATCACCCGCAGATCGAACTTCGCCCCGTGCTTGCGGAACCGGTCGCTGACCTTGCGCAACGTCTGCCGAGACGGCTCCGCGGCATACGCCTCCAGGATGGTGGTATTCATCCGGTGACTTTCCTTGCGCGAAGGGTAGTAGTCGACCGAAGCGAACACCGGCAGGTCGACCCCGAGCTTGCCGAGTTCGTCGCGGCAGACATCCCGGGCCCGCATCTCGTTGGCTTCGTTCTTGTGCGACTGGAGCAGGCAGACGACGATGGCCTTCGCGCCGGCCTCGACGAGTTCGCGCGTCGCTCGGCGAACCTCGTCCTCGCGCAGCGGGATGACGATCTGTCCCTGCACGTCGGTGCGCTCGGTGACGCCGCGGGTGCGCGACAGCGGCACCAGCGGTTCGTCATACCGGTGGGTGTTGAGGTGAATGCGATCCTCCAGCGCGTATCCGAGGTAGCTCTGAATCGCCCGTCCCATCGAATGGACCTGCTCGAAACCCTTGTTGCAGATCAGGCCGACCTCGAGGCCCTTGCGTTGAACCACGCGGTTCAGCATGGCCGTTCCCGAATAGACGCAGGTGACCAGTTCGGGATAGACCGCATCGACGTCGCGTCCCCAATGGGCGAGCGCGTCCTGGGATGAGTTGAAGATGGCGAGCGACTCGTCCGCGGGATTGCTCTGGGCTTTGCCCACCACGAAACGTCCGTCGTCTCGGACGAAAAAGGTGTCGGTCATCGTGCCACCGGCATCGATGCCCATCACCTGTACCGATGATTGCTGGCTTTGCATGTTGCCTCCTCGTGTGTTGACGCATTGCGCGTGGGTCGCCCCACACGCCGGGAATGGCAAATGCCGTGCCATTGGTTCGAAGCGGCCAGCGTCTGATGCGAAACCGGAGTTGGATCAACACATTAGGGACATGGCGCAGCGCTGCGGTCCCGATCAGGGCGATGCCCCATCTGTCCGGAAGCCGCACGCCGCAACCGTCCGATCGTCCGGATTCCGGACAACCCGATGCGAGGGAACTTGTTGATCTTTATGGATTTTTCCAATTGACGGCAGACGCTGATCGGGTCTAGCTTGCACGGCTTCTGCGATGTGACGCACCTCCCCGATCGACTGCTCACCCGGACATGCCCATTGACGCACACAGCCCGCTGATCCCGCGCATCGGCGACGAGGGAGTCGTTGCCGACGCCTGGGAGCGCTTCGTGCAGCGCGAGGCGTTCGGTGGTGACGGCGTGCGGCCGGTGGTGCTGGCATCGTGGCAACGCTGCCGGACCGTCTCGGTCAATCCGGCCAGCGCCTGCGCACCAACCGTCGCCGGGGGCCGGGTCGCGCAACTACGCCGCGTCAACCGCGATCTCTGCGATGCGGCGCGCCCTGTGCTCGAAGGACTGCGCGAGGTGCTGCGCGAGTGCGCTTCGCTGATCATGGTCTGCGATGCCTCCGGGACCGTGCTGGAACTGTCCGGCGAATCGCGCGCCCGGGGCGCCGGCGAACGCATCAACCTGGCGCAAGGCGGGTGCTGGAACGAGGGCGTCATCGGCACCAATGCCATCGGCACCGCGGTCGCCATGCGCCAGCCCGTACAGATCTACGCCAGCGAGCATTTCTGTCTCGACGTCAAGCAATGGACCTGCGCCGCGGCTCCGATCCTCGATCCATACAGCGGTGAACTCCTCGGCGTACTCGACGTATCCGGAGTCAAGGAGACCTTCCACGGCCATACCCTCGGGTTGGTGATAGCGGCGGCGAAACAAATCGAGGCAGAACTCGCGCGGCGCGGAAGCGCCGCCCGCAACGAACTGTTGTGCCGCGCGGTGGATGTATTCGACCGGCACCACGGCGACTGCCTCGTACTGCTCGATCATCGTGGCAGTGTGGTAACGACCCGCGGCAATCTCCAGGTCGCCCGCGAAGTCCACGGATTCACCCAGACATTCTCGCCGGGGAACAAGGTGGAGGAATTCGACCTTGCACGTCGTGACACTGGCACTCGCGTCAACGTCCCAGGCTGGATGGAGGCTGACTGGCTGCATCCGGTCAGCGACCAGAAGGAGCGCCTCGGCAGTCTGCTGGTCATCCCGATGCACCGGGCAGTTCCAAGCCACGGGCACAACTCGGCGCGCGACGCACGAAGAGAGGGTGGGGGCACCGATCACGCGGCCGTGGAAGATCCCTTCTCGATCATCATCGGCGCCAGCGAAACCATCCGGTGCGCCATCGCACGGGCACGACGGGTGGCGCAATTGGACCTGCCGGTTCTTCTGCTTGGCGAGACTGGCTCTGGCAAGGAGCTATTCGCCCGCGCCATTCACCAGGCGGGACGAGCCGCACAGGCCCCCTTCGTCGCCGTCAACTGTGGCGCCTTGACGCGCGAACTGCTCGCGAGCGAACTGTTCGGCTATGCCGAGGGCGCCTTCACCGGCGCCCGGCGCGGCGGCATGCCGGGAAAGTTCGAGCAGGCCGACGGCGGCACCCTTTTCCTTGACGAAATTGGCGAAATGCCGATGGACATGCAGACGCATCTGCTGCGAATCCTGCAGGAGAACGTCGTCGTTCGGCTGGGAGACGCAAAGGAGCGCCCGGTGTCCGTCCGCGTCATCACCGCGACCCATCGCCGCCTGATCGACGACGTGCGTTCCGGACGGTTCCGGGAGGATCTATTCCACCGCCTGTGCGTTCTGCCCATCGAACTCCCGCCGCTGCGCGAACGTCTGGAGGACATCGATGTGCTCGTCGCGCACCTCAACGACAAATTCGCCGCCAAATACCGCCGCCAGCCCAAGCGAGTCGATCCCGACGTGTTGCAGGCGATGCGCTCCTACGATTGGCCAGGCAACATTCGCGAACTGCGAAATGTCTTCGAGGCGATGTTCGCACTATCCGAAACCGAGGTGCTCGACGCATTGCAATTGCCGCCCACACTGTGGCCAGGGCGTGCCGGGTCCGTTCTTTCCGCCCCATCATCCCAACCGGAACCGCCAAGCCAAGGCGAGACCATGCCCCTGGACGAGATCCAGCGGCGCGCTGTACTCGCGGCCATCAATCAGGCGGGGGGCAATATGACGAAGGCCGCACGCGCCCTCGGAATTTCGCGCAGCACGCTCTATGTCAAGATTGGTCAGATCAAGGGGAGTGGGCCGTGAGATCGGCAAGCAATCGTGCCGATCGGACCAAAGTGGCCCGGCCGACTCGCCCCGTGTCCGGCGGCATGAGGGAGAATTAACGAAAATTCTCGCGAGCTTCTCCGGCACGCGTCAATGACGCACACTGCGCTTCTCCCGGACGGTGCTGGGCAAGCGTCTCGCAGCCGCGCAGGCCATGCTGCAGAGTGCGACCTACCGGGAGAAAGCGATCGCTTCCATCGCTTATGAGTGCGGCTTCAAGGATCCCGCGC